>CAJBVW010000487.1 GCA_903959175.1 uncultured Pseudomonadota bacterium | reverse complement strand
GGCGACGATGACCTCGTCGAAGAGCTTGGTGCCCCGCCGGATCACGTCGAGGTGGCCGTGGGTGACGGGGTCGAAGCTGCCCGCGTAGACCGCCACGCGCCGGCTCACCGTCGCTTCTTCAGGTTCCACCAGCCCTCCGCCTTGTCGCCATAGTAGCGCGTGAGGAGGCTCCGGAAGCGCTCCTCTCCCCGCATGGTCTCGAAGGCGGGGTCGATCCGGATGTCCTGCCGGAACTCGATGTTGTGCAGGGTGTCGAGCTTGCGCATCCCCGCCAGCGACTTCTGGAGGAAGCGGTAGGCGCGGTCCTCCTTGCCCATCGCGGCGTAGATCTTGGCGCGGTGGAGGTCGGCGTAGGGGTCGTCGGGGGTGAGGACCTCGAGCTGCTTCATGAGCGCGAGGGCCTCGTCGAAGCGGCCCTGGTGGCCGAGGCAGACGGCGAGGTTGTTGAGCGCGTGGTCGTCCGCCGGCGCGAGGCCGAGGGCGATCCGGTAGAGCTCCTCCTCCTTCTTGTAGTCGCCCTCCCGCTTGTACACGAGCGCGAGGTTGTTCCACCCGGCGGGATCGTCCGGGTAGAGCTTGGTGAAGCGCTCGTAGGTGCGGCGCGCGGCGTCCATGTCGAGCGCCAGGTACTCGTAGTACGCCCGGATGGAGAGGCCGGTCGGGTTGTCGGGGTCGAGGCGGAGGAGGTGCTGGACCCGGTTGAGCTGCTCCTGGATCTCCGCGGCGTCCTTCCTCGCGTCCTCCGTGTCGTACCAGTCGGAGAGGCCCCAGCCTTCGTCCACATGGACCGCGATGGGCTTGTCCTCGAGCTCGGCGTCCTCCGGCTCGGCGGCCTGCTCGGCGACGACCTGATCTTCCGGCGCGGGCTCGGTGACGACCTCTTCGCCGGGCGCGGGAGTTGTCGTCTTGCGGGCGCGTTCCTTGGCGCCCTCGAGGTCACCGTCCTGGTTGTGGTCCCCGGTGTTCCGGCCGCCGCCGAGGTGGTCCTTCGGGCCGTCGTGGCCGGGCTGGAGGTAGTAGTTCTCGATGGCCTCGCCACCCTGCGGACGCGGGGCGCGCTTGGCGATGACACCCTTCTCCTGGCCGTCGTACTGCCCCTCGAGCAGGCGCGCGATGTACTCGGGGGTGGGCTCGAAGCCCTCGGCCCCGGCGGGCTCGGACGCGAAGAGGCGGAAGAAGAGCCCGAGCTGGAGGAGGAAGACGGAGGCGGTCAGGAAGATGACCGGCAGCGTCACGTCGCCCTGGCCCCAGCCGAAGCGCGCGAAGCGCGACTGGCGGAGCGGCGCGACCTCGACCTCGATGTCGCCGTGACGGAGCGAGACGGACTCGCCGTGGCCGAGGTGCTGCGTGCCGTCCGGACCGGTCAGCTCCCAGCCGCCGTCGGCGCGGCGGACGTTGACGGAGAGCGGCGCTTCGGGCACGAGGGCGCCGTTCCGCGCGGTGACGCGGGTGCCGATCGCGCGGCTGCCCACCCGGAGGGTGAGCTGGAGCGCCGAGCTGCCGGCGGCGGGGCTCGGCGGCGGCCGAGGTGGGTCCATCGAAGGTGCCGACACCGGAACAAGGTAGCCCCTTCCGCGCGTGTCGGCGCCCACCCTCTCTCTTCCGGTCGCCGAGGTCACCGGGGGTGGCGCGGCCCCCGACACGGGCTTAGCAACCGCGGGATGCCCAGCGCCGCCGTCATCATCATCGGCAACGAGATCCTCTCGGGGAAGTTCGCGGACGAGAACGGTCCCTACCTCATCCGCCGCCTGCGCGAGCTCGGCGTCGACCTCGGCCGGATCGTCGTCTTGCCGGACGTGATCGAGATCATCGCGGCCGAGGTGCGCGCCGCCTCCGCCGCCTTCGACCACGTGTTCACGAGCGGCGGCGTCGGCCCGACCCATGACGACCTGACCTTCCCCGCCATCGCGGCGGCCTTCGATCGGCCGCTGGAGCGCCACCCGGTGCTCGCGCGTGTGCTCGAGGAGCGGGCGAAGACCCCGCCGAACGTCGCGGCGTACCGCATGACCGAGGTGCCCGCGGGCGCGGAGCTCTGGTGGGACGGCAACGTCGTCTACCCGCTCGTCGTGATGCGCAACGTCGCCATCTTTCCGGGCGTGCCCGAGCTGTTCCGGATGAAGTTCGAGGCCGTCGCCCACCGCTTCACGGGCGTGCCCGTCGTGTGTACGCGGCTCGTGACGCTCCTCGGTGAGCCCGAGATCGCCGGCGCGCTGACCGAGGCCTCCGAGCGCTGGCCGATGGTCGCGATCGGCAGCTATCCGCGCTTCGAGACCCGCCCCCACACCGTCATCGTCACGATGGAGGGGCGCGATGCCCCCGCGCTGGCGGCGTGCGAGGCGTGGCTGTTGGAGCGGATCCCAACCTCAGGGTCTTCCGGCTCGACGTAGACAGCGCCATGCCGTCGACCTCAGCGATCGGCACCCACCGCGCCTCCTGGTAGCCCCCACCGATCTGAACGACGCCCTCCGCGCGGGCCTCGTAGACCGTGGTGTGCAGGCGGAGGTGCGAGAACACGTGCGTGACGGTGCCGAGCGGCGTCGCGTCCACGAGCGTGAGGCCGACGCGGTCGCGCAGGGCGGTGGCGAGGTCGTCGCCGAGGGCGCCGGGGAGCTCCCACAGGCCCGCGAGCAGCCCGGTGTCGGGGCGCCGCGCGAGGAGGATGCGCCCTTCGTCACGGAGGAACGCGGCGACCGCGGTGGCCTCGGGGACCGCCGCCTTCTTCGGCTTGTCGGGGTAGCGCTCGGGGGCGTCCACGCCGGCGCACGTCGCGCGGACGGGGCAGAGGAGGCAGGAGGGGCTCGTGGGAGTACAGACGGTTGCGCCCAGCTCCATGAGAGCCTGGTTGAAGTCGCCGGCCTCGCCCTTCGGGAGCCAGGCGCGGGTGGTCTCCCAGAGCTTCGCCTTGATGCGCTTCGGGTCCTCCGCCCACGCCTTCTGACGGCAGACGACGCGCTCGACGTTGCCGTCGACCAGCGGCTCGTCCAGGCCGAGGGCGATGGAGGCGATGGCGCCGGCGGTGTAGGGCCCGACGCCCGGGAGCGCCCGCAAGCCCTCGGCGTCCGTGGGGAAACCCCCGTCGGCGGTGACCACCCTGGCGGCCGCGTGGAGGTTCCGCGCGCGCGAGTAGTACCCGAGGCCGCTCCATCGCTCGAGGACGCGCTCCAGCGGCGCGACGGCGAGGGCATCGACGGTCGGGAAGTCCTCCATGAAGCGCTCGAAGTACGGGATGACGGTGTCGACGCGCGTCTGTTGGAGCATGATCTCCGAGACCAGCGTGCGGTACGGGCTCACGACGTCCCGCCAGGGCATCTTGCGGCGGTGGGCGCGGTACCAGGCGAGGAGGGCGGGTGCTTCCATGGCGCGCGTCTATCCGGTTCTCGGGGGCGCCTCCGTCCCGGGGCCCGCGGTGGGCGGCTACGTGGGCCGGATGTACGGCCCGCCCCCGGATCCCCGCCAACACTACGCCCCGACGGGGATCGAGACCGAGCCATGGATCTGGCTCGCGTGCGCGCTGGTGGGGCTCGCGATCGCGTGGACCGCGGGCACGAAGCGGCCGTTCCTCTTCATTCTCGGGTCGGTGCTGGCGCTCACGACGCCGTTCGGCGCCTTCGCCACCACCTACGTCTGGGGGCAGTTCCCCACGATCGACAAGGCCGGGAGCCTGCTGTTCTACCTGGACGGGGTGATGACCCGCTTCTGGGACCCCTCCGATCCCGCCGTGAAGCTCATCGGCGTGCACGTCGGGCACCTGTGGGTCACCGCGTTCTTCGACCTCTTCGTGTCCTCCTTCGCCGCGATGAACCTCCAGGCCTTCCTGAACCTTGTGCTCGGCTGGTACTGCGCGTGGCTGCTCCTCGACGAGCTCTCCGACGATCGGGAGGTCAGCCTGCTGCTCGCGTTCCCCTTCGGGATGGGGCTGCATCTGTTTCGAGACATCAACTGGTATACCATTGAAAAGTCAGGGGTCTACTGGGTCCCGCTCTACGCGTGGGCGCTGGTGCGCGCGTATCGACGCGGGGGCAATTGGATCGGCATCGCTGCGGCGATCTACGTCGCGACGCTGTTCTACAACTTCTACCTGGGCGTACTGTGCGCGGGCATCGGCGCGCTCGCGCTGTTCAGCCGCAACCGGTCGGTGACCTTCGCGGTGGCGGCGAGCGCGGTGGCGGCGCTCCCGCTCGTCGGGCTGCAGGTCCTGGCGATGCGCGGAGACGGCGCCCTGGGGGACCCCGAGACCTTCCTCACCCAGCGGGCCGCGCTCGACACCTTCGAGCTCTGGCCGCTCCGCTGGAACCGCCTCGAGGCCGGTCGCGCGCTCAACCTCGTGGCGCTCGTGCTCGCGGCGGCGGGGCTGGCGAGACGGAGGAACTGGTGGATCGCGGCGGTCGCGCTCGCTTTCTTCGTGCTCGCGGTGGGGCCCACCCACAACCCCGCCTACATGCTGCTCTTCGAGGTGGTCCCCGGCTTCTGGCGGATCGCGAAGCCCGAGACCTTCTTCCACGTCACCTGGCTCGCGTTGCTCGTGATCGCGGCGCGCCGCCTCGCCGAGGCCCGCCCCGATCGTCGTATCCTGGCCCTGCTCGCGACCCTCTTCGCCGTCGGCTGGATCGCCTCGGTGCGCACGCATCCGGTGTACCCGCGCTTCACGAAGGCGACCGAGCTCACGCTCTCCGATGGCTGGGACCGCGCGTTGCCCCCAAAGGGCCGCTGACCGAGGTACGCTTCGGGGATGATCTACTACCGACCGCACGGCAACGAGGTGGAGGTCTTCCGCGTGGCCGCCGCGCGCAAGCTGCCCATCCTGCTCAAGGGGCCGACCGGCTGCGGAAAAACAAGGTTCGTCCGGTACATGGCGGAGCAGCTCGGGCGGTCGCTGGTGACGGTGGCCTGCCAGGAGGACCTCGCCGCGGCAGACCTCACCGGCCGCTTCCTGCTGGAGGGCGGACAGACGGTGTGGCGGGACGGCCCCCTCACGCGCGCCGTCCGCGCTGGCGCCATCTGCTACCTGGACGAGGTGGTCGAGGCCCGCGCCGACGTGATGACGGTGCTCCACCCGCTCACCGACGATCGCCGGGTCCTTCCACTCGATCGCACCGGCGAGGAGCTCGTGGCTCCCGACGATTTTCTCGTCGTCATCTCCTACAACCCAGGCTACCAGTCGGTCTCGAAGGAGCTCAAGGAGAGCACGAGGCAGCGCTTCGTCTCCCTCTCCTTCGACTACCCGACGGCCGGGATCGAGGCCGAGATCGTGCAGGCCGAGTCCGGCTGCGGTGCCGACGTCGCGCAGACGCTCGTGAAGCTCGGCCAGGGCTCCCGGAACCTGCGCGCGCACGGCCTGGGCGAGGGCGCGTCCACGCGGTTGCTCGTGTACGCGGCCACGCTCGTCGTCGCCGGGTTGCCGCTGAAGGAGGCCGCCGAGGCCACGCTCGTGGGCTCGCTGACCGACGACGTCGAGATGACGAAGGCGCTCCGCGAGCTCGTCCGTTCGGTGCTGGGGTAGCCGGTGGGGGCGCCCACCGTCTCCGGGGACGACACCCTTCGCGAGACGATGGAGGAGTACGGGCTCACGGCGGCCGAGCTCGGGCTGGCCGCGGAGAGCGACGACGAGGCAGAAGCGGCGTTGCTCGCCCGATTCCTCTTCGAGCCGCCGAAACGTCAGGCCATCGGCGGAGAGCGCAACGGGCTGGCGCTCGACCGGGTGGTCAAGCAGCTCACGGCGCTCCTGCGGATGCTGTCGGGGCGGCAGTTCACCGTCGCGTACAGTGACCCGCCCTCCACCGACAACCTGAACATCTACCTGCCGAAGGCCGTCCCTGCGCCGGAGATCTACGAGCAGGATCTGCTGCTCTACCGCGCGATGGCGCTGGTGCAGGTCGGTTTCTTGCGCCACGGGATCCTCCAGGATCGTGCGGTGCTCGCGGAGATCCACCGGGACTGGGTGCTGCGGAGCGCGTTCCACCTGCTCGCCGCCCGCTACGTCCTGCGGGCGTGGGCCGAGGAGTACCCGGGGCTGCGCGAGGACCTCCGGCGCGTCGCCGTGCTCGACAAGGCAGGCGCGATGCGCGTGAACGTGACCGCCGTGCCGCGCGACGGCATGCCGGGCGCGTTCGTCCCCCTCTACGAGAGCCTCGTCACCTGCCTCAACTGGAAGGTGCCGGGCGCGGAGGGTGATCCCGCGCGGCGGGCGATCCGGGTGGTGGATGGGCTCCCCATTCTTGGGGCAGGGGCCGGGGGGGCTTCGGCAGCGCCCCCCGCACGGCTGACGACCCTGTTGCTCCAGGAGGCGCGCACCCTCCGCGAACATTTCCACCGCTTACGACTCGGCCCGCCTCCCCTCCCCTGGTTCGTCGGGATTATCCGGCCGGAGTGGATCCTCGCGGACCTCGCGCGGGACATCGCCTACGAGCAGGAGTGGAAGAAGGGAAACAAGCCGCTGCGCCAGCTCCTCGAGGCGATGGCGCGCAACCCCGGCGGCGGTGCCCCCCCTCCGGTCCCCGAGGCCCCGCGGGTCGGCCTGCGCGCACGGTTCCTGGCGCGGATCTCCGGCCCCGACACCTCGAAGGCGCCGGCCTACGGTGCGCTCCGTGACGAGCACGTCGAGCAGGCCCGCGCGGCGGCGAACCGCGTCGAGGACGACGTGCTGGCGGCCCCGCCGAAGCCCGGCGCGGACGGCGCCCGTGAGTACGACGAGTGGGACGACGCCGCGGGTGTCTACCGATTCGCGGCCGTGAAGGTCGTGGAGATCGAGGGCGCGACGGGGCCGCTCGGGGGGTACGAGCGCGTGGTGAACGCGAACCAGCGGCAGATCAAGGAGATCCGCCGGCGGTTCGAGGCCCTCCGCGTCGAGGAGCGCTGGTTGCACGGGCAGCCCGACGGCAGCGAGCTCGACATGAACCGCGCGATCGCGGCGCTCACGGACATCGCGGCCGGGCACCAGCCCGACGAGCGCGTGTACAAGCGCTACGTCCGCCAGCGGCAGACGGTCGCGATCCTCACGCTCGTCGACCTCTCGGGGTCGACCCAGGGCCACGTCATCCACCTCGAGCAGGAGGCGATCGTCCTGTTCGCCGAGGGGCTGCGCACGCTCGGGTTTCCGCACGCCTTTTACGGGTTCGGGAACACCCACCCCCAGGAGTGCCAGCTCCAGCGGATCAAGGGCTTCGAGGAGGCGTACGGCGAGGCCGTGCACAAGCGCATGGGCAATCTGCGCCCGAACGGGGCGACGCGGCTCGGCGCCTACCTTCGCCACGCGGGGTGGCTGCTGGCGAGCCGCCCGCAGGCGCGGAGGGTGCTGCTGGTGGTGTCGGACGGAAAGCCGGAAGATCGCGGAGAGTACCGTGGAAAGCAGGGCATCCGGGACACGGCGATGGCGGTGGCCGAGGTGCGGCGGCTCGGGGTGCACGTCCACTGCATCAGCCTCGACGCGAACGAGGGCGCGGACGCGTACCTGGGCGAGATCTTCGGGCCGGGCCGGTTCCTCAAGCTCGACAGCGTCGACGCGCTCCCGACTCGCTTGCCGGAGGTCTTCCGGGGGCTCGTGCGCTGAGTGTTGCAGGCGACGCGGGCGGGAGAGGCGCGCTTCCGCTACCCTGGCGCATGTTCCTCCTGACGCTCCTGCTCGCCGCCTGCGACCGTGGTTGCGAGACCGCGACCTGCCTGGCCGACCAGGCCGTCGTGGACTGGCCGACCGACGCCGCGGGGGTGACCGCGCGGGTGGTGGCGGTGCCCGACGACCTCGCTCGCACCGTCGTCGTGGGTCGGTTGTGCGAGGCGTTTCCGGGGCAGACGAGCGCGCTCTGCGCCGCGCTCCCCGAGGGGGCGAGCCGCACGCGCTGCGAGCGCCTCAACGGGCGGCCGCACCTCGGGGGCGACCCCACCCAGACGAAGCCCGCGAACCCCATCAGCGGAGGCGCCCCGATCGGCGCGGGCTCGCCGCCGGTTCCGAACGTCTCCACGAATCCGCGGCTGCCGCTGCTCGTGCTTCCGATGCCCGCGGCCAAGGCTCCCCCCGTCGCGTGTGACGGGGAGGCGGACCGCGGGGCCTGCCTGGACGCGGCGGCGGTCGCCGCGGTGCTCTCGGCCGACTTCGGACGGGCGGACGCCACCTGCTCGATGCACGCCGAGCCCCGCTACGCCGACGAGTGCCGGTTCCACGCGGCGGAGGAGGCCGTGAGCGCCGACCACCAGAACGCCTACGCGGGGGCCGCGGCGCTGTGCACGGCGTCGGCGAGCTTCGCCGAGGAGTGCCTCGTGCACGTCCTTTCGCGCCTCCCGCGCCGCGTGCTCCCGCCCTACGCCGCGAAGTCGGACACCGCCGACGTCGCGGACGTCGAGGCGCGCATCCGCGATACCTGGGCGGCCGGCGGTGGGGAGGTCGCGGACTCGCACATAGCGAGGTTCTGGGCTCTCTACTTCGCGAACTCCTACCGGCAGACCGAGGCTCCGGATGGCACGCCGCTCGACACCCACCCGGAGGAGGCCTGGCCGCACATCCGGGCCGCGGCTGCCATGCGGTTGCGCGAGATGGAGCGCCTCCGCGGCAAGCTGCCGGAGCAGGTCGCGACGCTGGAGGCGGCGCTCGCGCACCGGGAGCAACGCGGCGTTCGCCGTGGAAAGGTTCCGGATCTCGTTTTCGTCGCGGATCTCGGCGTGCCGGTCAGCGCGGGGCCCGTGACCTGGTTCCTCGGGTCCAGCCAGCGCGCGCTGGGTGAGGACGCCGCGACGGACGTGCTCTTGTGCGTGTTGGAGTCCGCGGCGCGCGGTCAGCCGCCCGACCGCTTCGCGCTGGAGGAGGGGACCTACCACGCGAATCCACGGGTGGCGGCAGAGGCTGCGCGCCTCCTCGCCGCGGTGGACGCCGCCGCGAAGTGAGCCGGAGGTAGGTCTCCTCCCGGTCGAGATTTTGGGGGCGGACAAATTCTGGCGTAG
>CAJBVW010000486.1 GCA_903959175.1 uncultured Pseudomonadota bacterium | reverse complement strand
GGGGAGGGGGACCACCCCCTCGCCGAGGCCGACCAGCTCTGGATCGGCGAGGAGGCCCTGCAGTACGTGGGGGACGCCGTGTCCGCCGCCGGAGACCTCGACGGGGACGGCCTGGACGACGTGCTGGTGTCCGGCGCCACGAACGGCCCCGGCACCGTCTGGGTGCTCGCGACCCCCGGCGTCAGCGGCACGGTGGCGATCAGCGCGGCGACGGTGCGCTTCGAGGGCGAGACCCTCGGCGACCTTGCCGGCTCCGCGAACGCGGGCGCGGGCGACACGAACGGGGACGGCTGGCGCGACGTGGTGCTCGGGGCGTACGGCCGCGACGTCGCGGGCCTCGAGGCGGGCGCCGCCTACGTGGCGATCGGGCCCTTCCCCGCGGGCGTGTACGCCCTCGCGGACGCCCACCGCGCGTGGTTCGGGCGCGGGCAGGCGGACCAGGCCGGGCGCGCCGTCGCGGGCGGCGGGGACGCGAACGGAGACGGCCGCGCGGACGTGCTCGTGGGCGCGCCGTACGCGGACATCGGCGGGGCGTACGGAGGAGAGGTCTACCTGTTCTTCGGGGAGTGACGGCGCCGGCGGGCGAGGGCCACGAGGCCGACGCCGAGCCACGCCTCTCCCCCCGCGCCGCAGCCGCACGCCTCGGGATCGAGGTCCTCCGTCGTGACCGGCGGCGTGATGATCGTGTCGCACTCGCCGCCGCCGTAGGAGCCCGCGAGCTGCCAGGCGGAGAGGAGGGGGTCACACGTCGGCGCGGCGCAGGTGGCGGGGAGGGCGTCCTCCAGGCAGGCCGTGGGCGTCCAGGTGCGGCCGTCCGTCGTGCGGGAGAGGTCGAAGCCGTCCTGGAGGTGGTCGCCGCAGGCCCAGCCCACGCCGTCCACGACGTCGGCGCAGCGCACGGCGGGGACGTCCGCGCTCACCTCGGACCAGGTGGCGCCGTCGTCCTCGGAGCGCCAGGTGCGCGCGCCGAGCACGGAGCCGAGCAGGAGCGCGCCGTCGACCGGGAGGAGGGCGGGGGTGGCGTCCGTGTACCAGCCCGCCTCGAACGTGGAGGTGAAGGTGGCGCCGCCGTCGTCACTCACGAGGAGCTCGGGGGGGTCGTCCTCGCTGCGGGTGCGGCGCCACACCAGGAGGCGGTCTCCTTCGGCGCGGAGCACGCGGGGGTCGGTGTCGCCGTCGGGCCAGGAGTGGACGAGCGTGAAGGTGAGGCCGTCGTCCGTGCGCCAGAGCTCGCTCGCGAGCGAGTCCACGTAGACGACGGTGACCCAGGCGCGCGTGCCGTCCGCGAGGGCCGACTTGGGGAAGAGGCCGGGAGCGGAGAGGTCCCCCGCGGCGCAGCCGTCGGCGTCGCACAGCCACACGCCGCCGCTGTCAGCGCCGATGCCGAGGCCCAGCCAGCCGTCACCGTAGCGGGCGACGACCGGGAAGAAGGTGTCCGCCGGCGGGCCGGGTTGGACGGCGGAGGTGCAGTCCGCGGCGACGGTGCGCAGGCCCTCACGCGTCGCGATCACCGCCGCGCCCGGGCCGGTCGAGAGCACGCCGTAGACCTCGTCGCTGCCGAGCGACTCCTCGCACAGCCACTCCCACGCGCCGCCACCGTCGACCGTGTGGGCGAGGCCCCATCCGTCAGTCAGGGCCCACACCTCGGCGGGGTCGTCCCGCGACACGCTCACCGCGGTGGCGCCGAAGGAGGCGCCGTGTGCGAACGCCGACGGGATGAGCATCAACATGTGCGGGACCCTGCCCCGATCGGCTAACCAAGGGAGGGGCAGGCGGACATGCGCTCGGCTCCGGGAGGGCTCGTGCTGGTGGTGCTGCTCGCAATGTTGGGGTGCGTGGGGAGCGAGGACGGCGACACGGCCGCGGACGCTTGCGCGGCGGACGAGGCGACCACCGCCCACACCGTGGGTTGGGCGACCGATCCCGCCGAGGCGTCGGCCGGCGAGGAGAGTATCTTCACCGCAAAGATCCGTGACCAGCGCGGCTGCCCCATCGAGGACCTCCAGCGCGCGCACGAGCGGATGCTGCACACGCTGTTCATCAGCCAGGATCTGGCGTCCTTCCAGCACCTCCACCAGGAGGACTACGCCGAGCTCACCGCGACGGATCTACGGGATTCGACCTTCCACTTCCCGGTGACGCTCCCGACGGCCGGCGAATACCGGCTCGTGTTCGACTACGCGCACGAGAACCAGTACCTCGCGTCGGACGACTGGATGACCGTCGGCGGCGCCCCTGCCCAGGCCGCAGCGCCCGTGCTCGACTACACGACCGAGCGCGCCGTGGGCGGCCTCGTCGTCTCCCTCCGCTGGGACGTCGAGCCCGCCGCCGGCTACGAGTCGGCCTGGAACGTCACGATCCGCACCGAGTCGGGCGAGGACGTGACGGATCTGGTCCAGTGGCTCGGCGCCGACGCGCACGCGGCCGTGGCGAGCGCGGACCTCGGCTTCGTGAGCCACACGCACGCGTGGTTCCCCGGCATGGAGGACCTCGCCCCGAGCCACGAGATGCCCGTGTTCTACACGGGGCCCGACCTGCCCTTCCACTACACGTTCCCGACGGCGGGCGCGCACAAGATGTGGATCCAGTTCGCCCGGGCGGATGCGCCGGACGCGCCGTACGTGGCCGACTTCGCCTTCGACGTGGCGCCGTAGCGCGCGGAGCGGTGCGCGCCGAGGTCGGCCTTGGCGAAACCGCCTGCTACAGGAGCTCGCCGAGGGGCTGGACCGAGAGCACCCGGTCGGCCGGGGCGGGGGCGGCGGCGGCGGCGAGGCGCGCGGCCTCGACGAAGTCCCGCGCGAGCAGCGCCCAGACGCGGCGCCGGCCGTTGGCCTCGACGTCGATCCGGTACACATGCATCGGGGGGGCCTTGGGGTTCGCTTCCATGCGGTCGTTGTACGCGACGCGGGTACCGACGGGGAAGCGGCGCACGGGCCCGCGGCTACGGCGCTTCGGTGTCGGCGCGGTACGGAGCGAGCTTCTCGCGGAACGGCGCGGTCCACGGGAGGGGCGCGAACGAGACGGGGTCGACGCGCACGACGGTGCGCGTGCCGCGGGCGTGGTCGACGTCGTGGTCCATCGCGAGCACGCGCATGCCGAACGTGAGGCTGGTGCGGCCGAGCTTCTCGACCCAGACGCGCACCCGCACGTCTCCGGTGCCGCGCACCGGCTTGAGGTACTCGACCGTGTTCGCGCGCACCATGTGGAACTGGTCGGGGTTGTTCGCGGCGTCGAGCACCGTGCCCCAGCCGAGGTGCCGCCAGAACGAACCGATGGTGCGCTCGAAGAGGAGAAGGTACCGCGCATTGTGAAGGATCTGATACGCGTCGAGGTCGTCGAAGTAGACGCCCATGACGTTCTCGTGAAATCGCATGCGGCGCCTCCGGAACAACGTTGGTAGGCGGTCTATCGCGGGAGCGCCCGGTTTGCAGGGGGGCGCCGCGCGGGGTACCGGGCCGAGTCTTAGGAGCACCCCATGGCCGAGAAGAAGAAGCGCCCGTCCGCCGCCCGCCCTCGCGCGCTCACGCCCACCGACGACACCGTGGTGGCCGCCGCTGAGATGTCCGCCCCGGTGGCCGCCGCCACCCCCGCGCCGGAGGCGGTCGCCGCCCCCGCCGAGGCCGTCGGCCCCGCGCTCGCGGGCCTCGAGGTGGACGCCCGCCCGGTCATCCACATGCCCGCGCCGCCGCGCGCCGTCACCCACGAGATGATCGCCGGGCGCGCGAACGAGATCCACCGCACGCGCGGCGGCACCGCGTTCGACAACTGGATCCAGGCGGAACACGAGCTCTCGGCCCAGTAGTTCGCTGTCGCGCGTCGCGCGAGGCGCCTGGAGGGCGGGCGCGGGTCCGCCCGCGACCGGTCCCCGCCGGCGTCCGCGCCGGAGGGACCAAGCGGCCCTGCCGCGCGCCCGCAAGGGGCCGACCCCCGCCGCTCGGGGCGGGGGACGCGCCCGGATCCCGGAGCGCAAATCGAGGAAGGCCCCCACCCG
>CAJBVW010000485.1 GCA_903959175.1 uncultured Pseudomonadota bacterium | reverse complement strand
TCACGGAAGCGTGATGTTGCTCGGGACATGGTCGACCATGTCGGTAGCAACGTCACGGTCGAACGTCCGGGGGCCGGGGACATCCACGTCGGCGCGCGCCCCACCCTGCGCCCACCCCCGCGGTGCGCCACACACCCAACAACCCGGCCCACGTGCTCCCCGCGCCAGGGGGACCGGAGCTCGGCCGCCGTCCGCGGCGGCCGGTCCCGGCCGGGGGCCTCCCCCGGCTGGGACCGACGCCGAAGGCGGAGAGCGCAGGGCACCCGGCGCCCGCCGTCCGCGGCGGGCGGGCGCCGATAAAGGTGCGAGGTTTGCCAGGAGCCTGGTACACGACGGAAGCTTAAGTTCTTCCTTGGACACTCTGGCGGGATGCGACATGTCGAGCGCCACTCCCAAGGGACCACCCTCCCGCCGGAGGAACACCGCCGCGCCGTCGAGACGCGTGACGGCGATCTCCCGGGTTCGACGTCAGGGGGTACGTAGCGCCCGGGACCCCGCACACGCACGTTGGTCGATGGGTCGCCGCGCCGCCGCACGCCCGTCCTCGGCGCCACTCGCCCTCAGCCCGGCTTGCGGCGCCCGTCGAAGCCGGCGGCGCGGAGGACACGCTCCTAGGTCGCGATCGGGAAGAGGCCTTCGTCGGGGTGGTCGTGGACGACGCGGACCACGCCGTTCTCTCGCATCAAGTAGGCATACTCGACGGCGTAGCGCGTGTCGGAGGGGTCGGGCTCCCACACCCAAGACAAGGTGCGGGGTCCGTCTTCCTCGTCGTGCTCCTCGGTCCACTCGCGTGACCGTCCTTCGCTCCCGTCGCCCGACAGCACCCGACCGGCGCGACATCCTCCTTCGCCGTCTCCGCGAGCCGCGGCGTTTCCTGCAGATCCTCGCGGGGCCTCGGCAGGTGGGGAAGACGACGATCGCGCGGGAGGTGCTGCGCGTCTGCGGCCTGCCCCAGCTCTACGCGTCGGCCGACGGGCCTTCGCCGCCGAGCGCTGGCTGGATGACCAGCAGTGGGACACCGCCACGCTCCTCGCGCGCGACGCGCCCGGCGGCGCCGAGCGGCCACAAGCACCCGATCATCCGGGATGCTCCAGGGGTTCTGGCCGCCGGGCTACAACAATGTGCCTCCGGCACGCCGCGCGCGCCCCAGGGCGCCCCCCTCGACGCAGTCGTCGGCCCCGACGAACCCGGCCTCGTCGGACCCCTTCCCCCGCGCAAGGGGGCGTTACCCGAAGGGCGGAGACCGGCGCCGCGCCGGGCTCCGTCGGGCGGCGTCCGCGCCGGCCGATAGCACCCGGCCGGCGTCAGCCGGTGCGCCGCACCCCCTCCGTCACCTCGCCCAAACCTTCACCGTCCGCCCAATATCATCGAGGATCTCCCGACACCGATCGTAGTCGGGGTGCCGCACGCGCATCCAGGCGTGCCCGAGATACCCGGCCCCGACCTCGGCGGTGCGCGAGCCGATGGCGGGGAAGTGGGACTCGAGGATGCAGTCGCCGTAGCGGTGCCGCACCTCGTCGATGCCGCTGTAACCGCTGTAGACGCCGTCCTGGCTGGGCCGGAGGGCGATGAGGCCGACGGCGAAGCGGCGGCTGGGACGCGGCGCGGCGTGTCCGTGGACGACGGCGCGGGCCCACTCCACGTAGATGTCCATGTCGTTGCCGTGACAGTAGAGGTCCCAGGTGCGGCAGCCGGGCGGGCGGGCGCCGATCTCGCTGAAATAGAGGCCCTTGTCCCCCACGAACCACTCCATGTGGGTGGGCGTGGTGCCGAGCTGGAGCGCGCCGATGACGCGGCGGCCGAACTGCCGCAGCTCGCCGTAGCCGGGGGCGTCGATCCGGTTGGTGACCACGACCTGGGGGCTGATCCAGCGGGTCTTCATCGCTTCGAGGACGTTCGGGTAGTAGTGCGCGACCGACTCGAAGACCACGCGGCCGTCTACCGTCAGGGTGTCGTAGAAGCCCTCGTGGCCGCTGATGAATTCCTCCGCGACCAGGCCGCGCTGACGGCCGTTCAGCCCCGTCTCCGCGATGACCCGCTGCAAGGTGGGCACGTCGTCGATCTTGTAGGTGCCGTGCGCGCCCGCGCCGTCGACCGGCTTGAGGATGATGGGGAAGCCGACCTGCTCCACGAAGGCCACGAGCTCGGCCGCCGTGCTCACGTCCGCGATGCGGGCGCAGGGGATGCCGCGCGCGCGCAGGAACTGTTTCATCTGGCGCTTGTCGCGGCAGAGGGTGGTCTGCTCGACGGAGAGGCCGGGGATGTTGGTGGCCTGCCGTGTTTCGGCCGCCGTGTACATGAGCGCTTCGATCGTGCACTCGAGCTTGTCGACCCACGGCCCCCGCGCCTGGATGCGGCGGACGGCGTCGACCACGGCCTGGGTGTTGGCGGTGGACGGCACCTGCTCGTAGCCGGAGAGCCAGCTCTTGAGCTCGTTGTCGAGGCTGTGGACGGGGCGGTCGCCGATGCCGGTGACCGTCGCGCCGACGGAGTGGAGCGCGCGGACGAACTCGCGCTGGTTGGCGGGGAAGGCCGGCTCGAGGAAGATCACGTGCATGGGGTGGGCTCCGCGGGGGCACGCTCTATCACCCGAGGCGGCGGTTCGGGGGGCGGGGCGCGCACGCGGGCATCACCCCCCGAGGAACATCCAGACCGTGCCGCGGTCGCTGTAGGTGGAGTAGTCGCCGGCGGTGCAGCCGACGATGATGTCGTCCAGGCCGTCCGCGTCGAGATCCCCGAGGGCGACCGAGGCGCCGCAGAGATCACTCGCGCCGTTCCCCTGGAACATCCCGTCATACTCCGCGGCGGTGCCGATGTCCGAGCTCCCGGCGAAGGGCCCGTAGAGGAGCCACGCCGCCCCGGCGTTGGCGAGGCTGCCCACGTCACGCATCGGGCTGCCCAGGAGGAGGTCTACGTCGCCGTCCCCGTTGGTGTCACCGACGGCCATGCCGCCGTTCGCGCTGTACCCGCCGAGGATGTCCCCCGCAGCGCCGTAGACACGAGCGCCGTAGTCCGCGTCGGTCGCGTCCGCGTCGGCGCTGGCGGGATCCACGTTGTGGAACAGGCTCACGACGCCGCTGTTCGAGCCGCCGAGACTCGCTGTCGGCGCGGCGACCCAGAGGTCCGTGAGCCCGTCACCGTCGTCATCCCCCGCCCACATGACGTTGTAACCGAAGAGGTCTCCGGCCGTGCTCCCCGTGATCTTCAGGTCCGCGTCCGCAAGGTTCGTGCTCCCGCTGACGGGCCCGAGCACGACGTAGGCCGCGCCGCCCGCGCTGGCCCCTGTGTCATCGCCGTAGGCGCCGATGACCAGGTCATCGTACCCATCGCCGTCGCAGTCCATCCCCGTCCCGCCCGACACGGCATAGCCGGCGTAGTCCGCGATGTCCTCGCCGGCGAAGCTGGCGCGGCTGGTGGTGCCGCTCAGCACGTAGACGACGCCGGTGTAGGAGGTGGCGTAGGGGTTCCCGCTCACCCAGGCTTGGCCGCCGGACGCAACGAGCGAGCCGCCGCTGGACAGCGAGCCACCCGTCTGGGAGCTGTATTCGCTGAGATGGTAGGCGCCGTCCGAGCTGACCCTGTCCCCCTCCCACACGTAGGTCGTGTAGGTGCCACCGGTCTGGAGGAACCCGAGCTCGTCGTTCCCGTCCCCGTTCACGTCCTCGATGCCCCACACCTTGGACCCGACGTGGTAGGCCGCCGACAGGTAGTTGGCCAGGCTCCCCTTGTCGTACACATTGGCCGCGCCGACGCCCCTCGGGAACCCGTTGTAGACGTAGACGCGGCCGCGGTCGTAGCTCGCCCCGCTATCGTAGTCGTTGTCGGATCCGACGATGAGGTTCTCGTACCCGTCCCCCTCGAAGTCGACGCCGCTGGCCACCGCCATCCCGAAGTCGTCCCCGGCGGCCTGGCCGTAGATGACATAGTCCGCGTCGGACGTGCTCCCCTCGAGCTGGTAGGTGCCACCGTACGCATAGGACGGGCAGCCGTCGTCTGCCACGCCGTCGCAGTCGTCGTCGTCCCCATCGACACAGATCTCGTCCGCGCCCGGGTAGTCGTCGGCGCTCACGTCGTCGCAGTCGGTGCCGACCGAGGCGTAGCCGGAGGGCTCGTCACACGCGGACGTGGTCGCGGACGCGGCGCCGAAGCCGTCCGCGTCGGCATCCAGGTAGAACGTAGAAGTTCCAGTCACGGAGCTGTCGGCGTCATCCGCGGCGCCGTCGCAGTCCTCGTCGGTGTCGGCGCTGTCGCACACCTCGGCCGCGGCCGGGCTGATCGCGGCGGAGCTGTCGTTACAGTCGGTCGACGTCGCGACGTAGCCGCTGGGGAGGTCACACGCGCTCGTGGTGGACGTGCCGCCGTAGGTGTCACCGTCCACATCCGCGTAGAAGGTCGACTTTCCGGTTGCGGAGCTGTCGTCCGCCGTGCCGTCGCAGTCCTCGTCGGTGTTGGCGCTGTCGCACACCTCGGTGGCGGCGGGGCTGATCGCAAAGGAGCTGTCGTTGCAGTCGGTGGACGTGGCGACGTAGCCGGTAGGGAGGTCACACGCGCCGGTGGTGGACGTGCCGCCGTAGGTGTCCCCGTCGGCGTCCAGGTACCAGGTGGACTTCCCGGTTGCGGAGCTGTCGTCCGCCGTGCCGTCGCAGTCCTCGTCGGTGTCGGCGCTGTCGCACACCTCGGCCGCGGCCGGGCTGATCGCGGCGGAGCTGTCGTTACAGTCGGTCGACGTCGCGACGTAGCCGCTGGGGAGGTCAC
>CAJBVW010000484.1 GCA_903959175.1 uncultured Pseudomonadota bacterium | reverse complement strand
TCCTCGTCACCCGCGCCCTCGCCAACGCCGTCCTCCTCCCCCTCACCCGCCTCCAGGACGCCGCCACCCGCTTCGGCGCCGGCGACCCCTCCGCGCGCGCCCCGGCCCCCGCGGACAGCGAGCTCCGCACCGTCACCGACGCCTTCAACCGCATGGTCGAGCAGGTCTCCGCCGGGGAGGAGCGGCGCGTGCGCGCGGAGCGGCTCGCGGCCCTCGGCGAGATGAGCGGCGCCATCGCGCACGAATTGCTCAACCCGCTCACGACGATCCTCGGCACCACGACCGACCCCGCCGTGCGCGAGGAGGCCACCCACGCCCGCCGCGTCGTCGAGGGGCTCCTTGGCTTCGCGCGCCCCGGCCGCGAGGCCACGGCCGAGGTCGATCTCGCCGCCGCCGTCGGCGCCACGGTCGACCGCCTCGCCCTCGTCGCCGACGCCCGGGACGTGACCCTCGCCGTCACCGCCGCGCCCGCCGTCCGCCTCGTCGCCCCGCCGACCGCCGTGCGCCAGGTCCTCGACAACCTCGTCCGCAACGCGATCGAGGCCTCCCCCGCCGGCGGCACCGTCGAGGTCGGCCTCTCCCCCGACCGCGTCGAGGTCCGCGACCGCGGCGCCGGCGTCCCCGCGGCCGTCCGCGCCCGCCTCTACGAGCCCTTCGTCACCGGCCGTCGCGACGGCACCGGGCTCGGCCTCGCCATCTGCCAGCGCGTCGCCGTGGCCCTCGGCGGCGCCCTCACCCACGCCGACCGCGACGGCGGCGGCACCGTCGCCACCTGGAGGCTCCATGCGTGAACGCGTCCTCCTCGTCGAGGACCGCGCGCACCTGCGCGCCCTGCTCGCCCGCACCCTCGAAGCCGCGTTCGACGTGGATCAAGCGGAGGACGTCGCCCACGCCCTCACCCTCCTCGACGCCCGCGCGCCCGGCCGCGCCGACTACGCTGTCGTCGTGACCGACGTCCGCTTGCCCGACGAGAGCGGCGAGCGCGTCCTCGAGGCCGCCCGCGCGCGGGACCCGGCCCCCGAGGTCGTGATGATGACCGCCTTCGCCGAGGTCTCCGCGGCCGTCGCGGCGCTCCGGGCGGGCGCCTACGACTACCTCGCCAAGCCCTTCGAGCCGGCCGACCTCCTCCGCATCGTCCAGCGCGCGGCCGAGCGGTGGGCCCTCGTCGGGCGCGCGCGCCTCCTCGAAGCGGCGCTGGACGAGCGAAGCGGCCTCCTCGGCGCCTCCGCCCCGGTCATCGCCGTGCGCCGCCTCGTCGAGCGCGTCGGCCCCATGCCCGTCCCCGTCCTCCTCACCGGCGAGAGCGGCACCGGGAAGGAGGTCGTGGCGCGCGAGCTGCACCGCCTCTCCGGGCGCGGCAGGTTCGTGGCCGTCAACTGCGGCGCCATCCCCGAGCCCCTCCTCGAGACCGAGCTCTTCGGCGTCGCGAAGGGCGCCTACACCGGCGCGACCGCGGACCGCCGCGGCCTCTTCGAGGAGGCGAGCGGCGGCACCCTCTTCCTCGACGAGATCGGCGACCTCCCCCTCTCCCTCCAGGTCAAGCTCAACCGCGTGCTCGAAGAGGGCGAGGTCCGCCGCGTCGGCGAGACCCGCTCCCGCCCCGTGGACGTGCGCCTGCTCGCCGCCACCCACCGCGATCTGGACGCGATGGTCGCCGAGGGTACGTTCCGCGCCGATCTCACCTACCGGCTGCGCGTCCTCCGCATCGTCCTCCCGCCGCTCCGCGACCGCGTCGAGGACATCCCGCTCCTCGCCGCGCGCTTCCTCCAGGTCGCCGCCGCGCGCTACCGCGGCCGCCCGCTCCAGCTCGATCCCGACGCCCTCGCCGCCCTCGAGCGCGCCCCGTGGCCCGGCAACGTGCGCGAGCTCAAGCACGCGATGGAGCACGCCGCGGTCCTCGCCGGGGGGGACCTCGTGACGCTGGCCGACCTCCCCGACGACCTCGGCGCCAAGGCCCCCGACGCCGCCGCCGGCACCTACCGGGACGCCGTCGAGCGCGCCCGCGATCGCGCCGGCCGCGACTACCTCCTCGCCCTGCTGCGCCGCACCGCCGGCAACGTCACCCGCGCCGCGGAGGAGGCCGGCGTCGAGCGCGAGACCCTCCACCGGCTCCTCCGCCGACACGGGGTCGAGCCGGGGCGCTTCCGGGACTGACGCCGATTCGCGGACGGGCTCGCCCCTCGGTCGCGACCTGCGCCGTCAACCGGAAGCCGCCCGTTCGGACGCCTCCCCTACCGACCCCCCGGTCCACGCTCCCGGCGCCCCGGGTCGGGGGGCGGAGTGGCTAGCGTTGACGGTGGGAGAGCACACATGGACTGGATCGTCACCCTCCTCGTCGGCGCCTTCATCGGCTGGCTGGCGAGCATGCTAATGAAGACGAACGCGCAGACGGGCTTCCTCCTCGACATCGTGGTCGGGGTCGTGGGAGCAGCGCTCGGACGTTGGTTCTTCGGCAGCCTCCTCGGCTTCGAGAGCGCCACGGCGGCCGGCGCGCTCTCGCTCGGCGGCATCCTCTGGGGCACGCTCGGGGCCGTCCTCCTCGTCGCGGTGCTCAAGGCCGTCGGCGCGATGGGGACAACCGCGCGGCCCTGAACGCGGCACCACCCGGCGTCGCGTTAGCCGTCCCGGGTGGCGCCCCTCCGCATCGTCGTGAACGCGGACGACCTCGGCATGAGCGCCGCGGTCGACGACGCCGTGTGCGCCGGCCTCGCCGCGGGCTGGCTCACCTCGACCACCGTCCTCGCGAACGGCCCGACCGCCGCGGACGCCCTCCGGCGCGTGCGGGCCTTCCCGCGCGCCAGCGTCGGCGTGCACCTCAACATCAGCGAGTTCGCGCCGCTCACCGGGGGCCTCGCGCGGCTCCTGGATCGAGGCACCATGGGCCCCGCAAGCCTCTCCGTGCGCGCCTCCGATCGCGACGCCGTCGCCGCCGAGTGGTCCGCCCAGATCGCGCGCGTCCGCGACGCCGGCGTGGCCGTGAGCCACCTCGACTCCCACCAGCACCTCCACCACCTCCCGATGCTGCGGCCCGTGATCCGGGACGTGTGCGCGCGGTTCGGCATCTCCCGCGTCCGCGGCATGGGGGCCCTCCGCCCGCCCGGCACCGGCGTCCGCGCGGCGGCCGGGGCCCTGCGCCAACGGCTGCGCGCCGAGCGCTTCGTCGCGACCCTCCGCCGCGGCGGCCTCGCCACCACCGACGGCTTCGCGAGCGTCACCGTCTTCCTGGCCCACCACGCGCGCGGGACCATCCCCACGCACTGGCGCACGGTCGAGCTCATGGCGCACCCGGGGAACCCGCATTCTCCGAGCTATGCGGAGGAGGTCGCGGCCCTCACAGAGGGGGAGCCGCGTGGGTTGGTCCGGGCGTCGTGGTGGGACGTCGGCTGAGGGGGCCTCGAGCCGCGAGCCCGCGGGTCCCGGCGCCCGATCACCGTGGGATTTTGGGGCCGACGCGGGCGCCGACCACGGGCGGGGGCGGTGGGGCGGAGGTGGGGCGGTTCGCGCCCGTCAGCCCAGCGCCCCCGCGTAGATCCCCTCCAGCTCCGCCGCCAGCACCTCGAAGGAGAGCGCGCGCTCGAACCACCCGCGCACGTCCGCGCGCGGCACGGGCGCGTCGAGGAGCGCCAACGCCTGCGCCGCGAGCGCCACGGCGTCCCCGCGCGGGAACAGCCGGCCCACGCGCCCGCCGTCGGTGAGGCGGCGGAACGCCGGGATGTCCGGCACCACCGGCGCGACGCCGCACGCCAACGCCTCGACGATGGCGACGCCGCACACCTCGCGCACGCTCGACTGCAGCACCACGTCGGCGCTCGCGTAGAGGTCGGCCATGTGGCCGTGGGGCACGGCGCCGCGCAGCTCCACGCGGGGTGCGAGCACGGGATCGTTCGCGACGATGCGGCGCACCTCTACTTCGAGCTCGCCGCTGTTCCACACCATCACGAGCCGGGCCTCCGGCCGCGCCGCCGCGACGCGCGCGAACCCCGCGAGCGTCGTGAGCGGATCCTTGACCCCGTCGAGCCGGCCCGGGCACAGGAACACCAGCCCGTCGAGGCCGGTGCGCGCGCGCGCCGCGGCCCGCCCCGCCGGGTCGACGGGGGCGCGGAGGAAGGTCGAGGTCTCGAAGAGCTCGACGATGCGGGCCTCGTCGGGGAGCGCGCCGCTCGCCACCCAGGCGCGACCGTGCGCGCGCGTGGTGAAGAGGAGGCGATCGGCGCGGGCGAGGGCGAGCCGCTCGATCGCGCGCCACGCGGGGTTGCGCGCGGGGGCGCCGCCGTGGAAGTGCGCCACGAGCGGCACCCCGAGCCGCCGCGCCGCGCCGCCGAGGAGCGCGAGCGAGGGGTAGAGGGCCAGGTCGAAGCTGTGGATCACGTCGGGGCGCAGCGCCTCGACCACCGGGACGAGCGCCGTCGCGGGCGCCGGGACGATCGGCCACGGGTGGCCCAGCGCCCCGATCGTCCGTCGGGACGCTCGCGTGAACGCAGAGGGCGGCACCAGCTCCCAGGTGACCCCGTCGCGCACCACCGTCGCGCGCCACGGCGCCTCCCGCACCACGGTCACCCGGTGGCCGCGCGCCGCGAGGGCGCCACCGAACCCGCGCCGCGTCACGTCCGCGTCGATCAGCGCGTCGGGATCCCGCGCGTCGGCCGGGTACCAGAGGTGGGTGAGGCAGACGTGCATGCGTCCCGCACCCTAGCCGGGGGGCTCGCGCCG
>CAJBVW010000483.1 GCA_903959175.1 uncultured Pseudomonadota bacterium | reverse complement strand
GTGTCGTCCGTGGAGTCGTCGAGGAGCTGGATCTGGAGGCGGTCGGCGGGCCAGTCGAGGCCGGCGACGGCGTCCACCAGCCGCTCCACCACGTCGCGCTCGTCGAACACGGGGAGCTGTACGGTGACGAAGGGGACGGGGCCCGCGGGGGACGGCGCCGCCGCGGGGGCGCCCCGCCGGACGAGGTAGATGCCCACGAGCAGCAGGCGATGCAGCCCGTGGATGGCGCAGAGGCCCATCAGCGTGAGGTACAGCGTGAGCAGGGCCGACGGCATGCCGACGGCCCATTTACGCGGCGGGACCCTGGACGCAACGCTACGGGGTCGCCACCGTCATCTGCGCCATCTGCGAGATGTAGGTGATGGCGCACTCGATCGTCCCCTCGGTGGGGGTCGCGAGGTCGTCGATGACGCCGTTCTCGTTCTCGTCCTCGCCGTCGAGCGCGTAGCCGAGCTCGACCAGCACGTCGGCCATGCGGGCGTCGCAGCTCTTCTCGGAGACGCAGATCGAGCCCACGTCCGCGTCGATCGACGCGTAGTGGACGTGATCCTCGATGGACTGGCTGCAGTCGTAGGCGTAGTTCGCGTAGTCCTTGATGGGATCCCCCGGGGTCACCTGGTCGGAGGCGGCGCGGAGGTCCACCAGGATGAGGTCGACGTAGCCGCCGTCGTTGAGGATCCCGAGCTGACCGTCGATCGTGTCGACCCGGCCGTCGTCGTTGCGGTCCTCTTCCGTGCCCTCGAGGCCGTTGGCGATGGCCTCGGATTCGGCGTTGAAGGCGTCGAGATCGAACGAGGCGTCGATGACCGACTGCGCGCGTGCCTCGATCACCTGCACGGCGCTCTCGAGCGACCGGAGCGAGCCTTGCCCGTCCGGCGTGTCCGGGGACGAGATGAGCAGGGTCTGGATGACGCTGTAGACGACCGGGTTGACCGCGCCCTCCCACAACTTCTCGCCCTCGCGGGCGGTGCCCCCGTTGTCGGTGGCCCACGCCTCGAAGGTGTCGTAGCCCTCAATCAGCGCGTTCACGCCGATGTCGGAGTCGAAGTTGACCTCCTCCGCGGTGACCGGGATCTCACCGAGCGCGATCGGGTCCTCCCCGCCCTTCGAAACCCAGCCATAATAGGCCTCCCCTTCGCGCGGATCGTTCGCACGCGTGAGCTCGAGGTGGAACAGGGAGTTGTCCTCCACGCCGTCCACGAAGTACGCGGTGCCCGCACCTACGGGCCGCCACAACGTGCCGGACCCACCGCCGCCGGTGTCCTCCCCGACCTCTCCGGTCTCCTTCCCGTCCTCGGCCGGGCTGCTACACCCCACCAGACCCGCGACCACCACCGTCACCTGCATGAACGACCGCCAGAACGCCATGCCATCCTCCGCCGGACAGTGTAGCCCAATCGCGACCCGGCACCCGGCCGATCGGACGACGCTCGTCCTGCGCATGGTCTGCTACTACGACGTGTTCCGCCACCCGCTCACCGAGGCGGAGCTGGCGCGGCTCACCGGCGTGGCGGTCGGTCCGGTCGTGGATGCGCTGGTCGCGGAGGGGCGCGTCGAGCGTGCAGGCGGCCACGTGAGCGTCGTGGGCGGCGGCGTGCACGTCACGCGGCGGATCGCGCGCACGGCCGCGGCGGAGCGTCGGTGGCCGGCGGCCCGTCGCGCCGGGCGGCTGCTCGCGGGCTTCCCGTGGGTGCGCGCCGTGCTCATCACCGGCGGGCTCTCGAAGCAGAGCGCAGAGGAGGACGGCGACGTCGACTTCCTCCTCCTCGTCGAGCCCGGCAGCGTCTGGACGGCGAAGTCCGCCCTCCAGGGCTTCCGCCGCGCGCTCCCCGAGCGTCTCCGCGAGAACTTCTGCACGAACTACCTCCTCGCGACCGATCGGCTCGCCCTCGACGACCGCAACGTGTTCACCGCGATGGAGCTCGCGACGGCCGTGCCCCTCCACGGCGCGGCGTGGTGCGTCGCGCTGCTCGACGCGAACGAGGCCTGGGCCAGCGCCCACGTCCCCGGGTACGCCTTCAACCGCGAGCGCGCCTCGCACGCGCCCACCCACCCGCCCTTCGCGCCCACCCGCCTCGTCGAAGCGGCGGCGCGCCCGGTCGGCCCGGCCCTCGATCGCGCGGCCTTCTCGGTGTGGGACACCTACTGGAACCGGAAGTACGCGTGGCTCTCGGAGGCCACGCGCGACCAGCGCTTCAAGCGCCGTCCCGAGGTCGCGACCAACCACCTCCACGACTTCCAGGCATACGTCCTGACGGAGTACGCCCGCCGGTGCGCGGCGGTGGGGGTGGCCCCGTGAGCGCGCCGGTGCGCATCGGCATGCTCGGCCTCCGCGCGCCGTGGGGCACCGAGGGCGGGGTCGAGCTCTCGGTCGGCGAGCTCGCGCCGCGGCTCGCCGCGGCCGGGATGGACGTGACCGTCTACTGCCGCGCCCGCTACAACCCGCACGGCAGCGGCATGCGCGAGGGGGTCCGGCTGCTCGACACGCCCACCCTCTACCGCCGCAGCCTCGAGGCGCTCGTCCACACCGGCCTCACCGCGCCCTACGCCACGCGGCAGGCCGACCTCGTGCACCTCCACGCCTGCGGTCCCGCGCTGTTCTCGGCCATCCCGGCGATGGCGCGGCGGCCCGTCGTGGTGACGCTCCACGGCAAGGATTGGGAGCGCGACAAGTGGGGGCCGGCGGCGCGCGCCTTCCTGCGCTCGGGCGCGTGGATGGCGGGGCACGCCGCGACGGAGATCATCACGGTCTCCGCGGGGTTGGAGGCCTGGTGCCGGGAGAACTTCCGGGTCCCCGCCACGCACATCCCGAACGGGGTCGCCCCGCACGAGCCCGTCGCGTGGGACCCCACGCGTTTCCCCACGTTGAAGCCCGGTGGCTACCACCTCTTCCTCGGGCGGCTCGTCCCCGAGAAGGAGATCGGCACCCTCCTGCGCGCCGTGGCCCGCGCGGCGCCGCGGCTGCCGGTCGTCATCACGGGCGGGGGCAGCTACACCGACGCCTACGTCGAGCGCCTCCACCGCGACGCGCCGCCCGGCGTGCTCTTCACCGGCCCGCGCTTCGGCTTCGAGAAGGCGATGCTGCTGACGCACGCGCGCTCCTTCCTCTTCCCGAGCCGCGTCGAGGGCCTGCCGATCGCGCTCCTCGAGGCGATGGCGGCGGGGTTGCCGACGTTGGCGAGCGAGATCCCGGCCAACCTCGAGGTGCTCGGGGACGTGGGCGGGTGGCGCCTCCCCGTGGGGGACGCGGACGCGTGGAGCGCGGCCCTTCACGCCTGCGAGGCCGCCCCCGCCGCGCAGCTCGCGGCGATCGGCGCCGACGGGAAGGGCCGCGTCGCGGAGTCGTTCGGGTGGGACGCGGTCGTGCGCGCGACCCGCGAGGTCTACGCGCGCGCCCTGCACACCGCGCCGACGTCGTGAGCGCGGCCGGACACGCCCGCGTCGGCAAGGCCCTGCTTGTCGCGCTCTTCGTGGCGCTGCCGCTCTCCACCGCGGCCCAGGAACTCACCCTCGCGCTCGCGCTGCTCTACGGGCTCACGCAGCCCACCCGCGCGCGTCTCGGGCGCGAACCGTGGGGCCGCGCCGCCCTCGCGGCGGCCGTCGTGTGGATCCTGCTCGCGATGATGAGCGGCAACCTGCACGAGGGTCTGGGGCACGCGTGGCTCCTCGCGCCGTTGGTGGCCATCCCGGCGGTCCTCGGGGACGACGACGCGGCCCGCGCCCGCGTCGAGCGCATCGGCCTCCTCGCGGCCGGTGTCGCGGCGGCCTGGGCGATCGGTCAGCGCGCGCTGGGCGGCGTCGGGACCGCCGGGCTCTCCCACCACCTGAGCCTCGCCTACGCCCTGCTCGTGCCTCTCGGGGTCGCGATGGCGACGCGGCGCTGGGGCACCGCGGCGGTGCTCGCCGCCGGTGTGCTCGCGACCGGCAGCGAGGGCGCGGTGGTGGCGCTCGGGGTGACCGCGACAGCCGCGCTCTCCCGGCGTCCCCTCCCGGCGCTCGCCATCGGGACCGCAACAATGCTGGCTCTCCTCTGGCTGGCCGACGCGAACGAGCTCCACGAGCGTGCGATCCTGTGGACGGGCGGCCTCACGATCGCCGGGGGCGGCGCCGTCGGTCCGGGCGCCTACGCCGCCGCCTCCGGGCCCGCCTACGACGCGCTCTCCCCCGGCTTCTGGTTCCCCAACCACGCGCACGACAGCGCTATCCAGCTCCTCGCGGTGCTGGGCCCCGCCGGCCTCGTCGCGATGCTCGGCCTCGCCCTCCTCGCGCTCCGACACGGCGCGGTCGGCCCCGCCGCCGGCCTCGCGGGCGTGCTCGTCGGGGCGCTCACCCAGGACGTCCTCGGCGACCTCGAGGTCGCCCGCGCCGCCTGGGCGTGGCTCGCACTCTACGGCGGCACGCGCGCGATCTCCGGGAACCCGGCGGCGCCGTTGGATACAGACCCTCCATGTTGATGCTCCTCGCCGCCCTCGCCCTCGCTGCCGACCTCCCCGCGCCCGACGCGCCGCCGGCCCCCGGCGCCGAGGCCGCCTTCGGCAAGTCCCCGACCGAGACCATCGCCGAGGCCATCGCGCTGCGCCGCAGCGGCGACGTGGATGGCGCCCGCGCCCTGCTCGTGGCCCTCGAGGCGCAGGTCCCCGCGGAGTCGCTCGCCTGGTACCTCTACCAGCGCGGTATCTGCGAGGAGCTTGACGCGGCCCCCGACGCCGCGCGCGCCTTCTACGAGCGCGTCATCGACCTCGGCGGGGACGTGGCGCTCGACGCCCACTTCCGCCGCGCGCTCGTCCTGGAGGACCTCGGCCTCGACGACGCCGCGCTCCAGGAGGTCCTCGCGCTCGACCGCGTGCGCGGCTTGTCGGCGGACGACGAGCTCACCCTCGCGCTCCAGCGCGGCATCTCCGAGCTGAACACGGGGAAGCGCGCGCGCGGCATCAAGCGCATCCAGGCCGCCCTCGACGCGACGGAGAGCGGCGACACGCACCGCTACCTCCGCGCCAAGGCCCGCTACCACCTCGCCCGCGCCCTGCTCGAAGAGGCCGATGCCCTCGCGCTCCAGGGCCCCGAGAAGCGCGTGGTCAAGCGCATCGAGGGCCGGGCCACGCGCATCAAGGCCGCGGAGCAGCAGATCATCGCGCTCACCGCCCTGCAGGAGCCCGAGTGGGTCCTGGCGAGCCTGATCTCGCTCGGCGACAGCTACGGCAACCTCGCCGCGGCGCTCGTCGCGAGCACGCCGCCGAAGCGCCTCGACGCCGCCCAGCTCCCCATCTACGCGGCGGAGATCGCAAAGAAGGCGCAGAACGTGCGGACCAAGTCCTTCCACGCCTACGATCAAGGCGTGGCGCTCGCGACGCGGCTGGCGTGGGAGAGCAAGTGGGTAGTGGTGCTGAAGGACCGGCGCGCGGCCTTCGGAGAGACCCTCTAGTTCTCGAGCGCCCGCGCCTCGGCGACCCGGTGGCTCGGCACCATGACCTGCACGCGGTCCCCCACCACGATCGTCTCGTCTGGGCCCACCTCGGTGCGCCACACGCTGTCCCGCGCGCGCGCCACGAGCGTGAGCCCGTGCTCCCGCAGCAGCGAGGTCCCGGTCTGGCCGGCGAGGCGCGGGCCCACGACGAGCTCGACCACGAGGAGCAGCTTCCCGCCGACGCGGTGGGTGCCGACGACGTGGGTGTCGAGCGCGGCGGACGCGAAGAGCGGCGCCGCCACCATCGAGGTCGAGAGGCTGACCTGGATGCCCATCGTGTGCTTCACCTTCTGGGCGAGGCGCTGGTCGAACAGCCGGAGGATGATGGGGACGTCCGTCCGGATCTCGCGCACGTCCATGGCGATCTCGAGGTTGGCGAGGTCGTCGTTGGTGACGATGATGACCGCGCGGGCGGCGGTGACGTTGAGCGAGCGGAGGAGGTTCTCCGTTCGGGCGTCGCCGATGAGGACCTCCACGCCGAGCTCGCGGGCGCGAGCGATGAACTCGCCGTCGCCGTCGCGCTCGATGACGAACACCTGCTCGTCCAGCGCGAGGAGCTCCTCGAGCACGCGGAACCCGACCGATCCGAGCCCGCACAGGACCACATGGTCGCGACTCTTCGAAGCCATGATGCGTATCCACTCCTCGGCGTTGTCCCGCTTGTTGAACACGGTGAACCCCAGCTTCAGCACGCCCTCGGCCACGAACACGATGCCGAAGAGCGGCATCAGGTAAAGCACGGCCTGTGCCCACGGGTCCGCCGGGAGCGGCGCCCCCATCTCGCCGAGGAGCAGGGTGTAGGCCGTGAACATGGCCTCGTCCCAGCGCGGCGACACCCCGCCCGGCGGGGCTCCCCAGTGCCGCTCGATCATCGTGCCGACGAACCACGCGCCCACGAGGGCCGCCATCGGGCGCACGAGCACGCGCAGCGCCCGGCCGACGAACGCGGCCTCTGCCCACCACCCGCGGAGACGACGCTCGAGGCGACGGCGGCGGCGGGAGTCGGTGGGCATGCGCGGCGGAGGGTAGCATGCTCGCCGCGTGTGGCTCCGGGGCGTTGCGGGGGGGGGACCCCCGCCCCAACAACCAGATCCCCAAAACGACGAAACCCCCGCCGAAGCGAGGGCCTGTCGTGCCGGGCACCGGGGCGCCCAGCCGGGAGGACTAGTCCTTCCCGCGGTAGAACGTCGGGATGTCGTAGTCGTCGCCGCGGAGGGTGTCGAAGCCGCTCACGACGCCACCGCGTGCGGGGCCGCGGGGGGACATGCCGGCGTTGACCGCCTTCTGGAGGCGGACCTCGGCGGGCGGGGTGCGGACGTTCTGGCGGATGGCCTCCTGGAAGCCGGTCGCCACGACGGTCACGCGCACGTTGTCGCCCATCGACTCGTCGACGACGAGGCCGAAGATCACGTTCACGTCCTCCGCGGTCTCCTCGCCCACCATGTGGGCGGCCTCGTTCACCTCGTAGAGGGTGAGGCTGGAGGAACCCGTGAAGTTCAGGAGCACGCTGGTGGCGCCGCTGATGGACACGTCATCGAGGAGCGGCGAGGAGATGGCGCGCTGGGCGGCATCAACCGTGCGGTGCTGGCCGCTGCCGTGGCCCACGCCCATGAGCGCGAGGCCCTTGTCCTTCATGATCGTGCGGACATCGGCGAAGTCGATGTTGATGATGCCCTGGTAGTTGATCAGGTCGGCGATGCCCTTGACGGCCTGGAGGAGCACGTCGTCGGCCATGCCGAAGGCCTCGGCCATCAGCGTCTTCTCGGACGCCATGGTGAGGAGGCGCTGATTCGGGATCGTGATGAGGGTGTCGACGTGGGACATCATGTTCTCGATGCCCTCCTCCGCCTGACGACGACGGCGCTTGCCCTCGAACGGGAAGGGCCGCGTGACGACGCCCACGGTGAGGCAGCCGAGCTCCCGCGCGACCTCGCAGACCACGGGGGCCGCGCCGGTGCCGGTGCCGCCGCCCATGCCGGCGGTGACGAAGACCATGTCCGCGCCGGCGATGAGCTCGGCGAGGCGGTCGCGATCCTCGAGCGCGGCTTCACGGCCGACTTCGGGGTCGGCGCCGGCGCCGAGGCCCTTGGTCAGCTGGGCGCCAAGCTGGAAGCGCCGCGGGGCGAGCGAACGCTTGAGGTCCTGCCCGTCCGTGTTGATCGCGATGAACTCGACCCCAGTGAGGCCGGACCGGACCATGTTGTTGATGGCGTTACCGCCGCCGCCACCGACGCCGATGACCTTGATGCGCGCGCCGCTGTGCTCGTTGTCTACGATCTCGATCATGGCAACCTCAGGGGGGATTCCTGTCTGCCGGGACAGGAAGAGGAGGGTGGGACGGGAGGGGATTCAGAGGGGGGAGACGACGGCCATCTTGGGGGAGCCGAGGTCGATGCGAAGCGGGCGGGAGAGATCCACCCCGCGCGAGGCGAGGGTGTCGAGACGGGAGAAGGCGCCGGACAGGGAGTCGGACGCCTGGAAGCCGAGGAGGACCTCGGCCCCATTCCGTAACGCGAGCGTATATCCCGATTCTGCGTCGAAACGCACCTCCGAGATGTCGTCTTCGCGCAATCCGGGGCGACTTCCCGCGGCGTCGAGGATGCCGAGGGCGTCGTATACGATCCGGCGCGCGATGGAGGGGTGCGCGTCGGCGAGGGCGGGCGGGATCCCGGTGATCACGGGATGGTCGAGATGTCCGGCGTCGGCCCGGCGGAACGGCTTCCCCTCCGTGTCGACGAGGTAGAGCCCGTCGAGCAGGAGAAGCGCGCGAACCTGGCGCTCCCGCACGGACACGACGACGGTGTCGGGGAAGACGCGACGGGCCTCGGCCTCCGCCACCCAGGGGTGACGGGCGAGCCCGGCGGCGGCCGCCTCGAGGTCGAGCGTGAGGAGCGGCGTGCCCATCTCGAGGTTTGTCAGGTGGCGAAGCTGCGCCTCCGACGCGCGGTCGTTGCCCTCGAAGCGGATCGTGCGGAACCGCATCAGGTCGCTGCCGAACGCCAGCCAACCGAGCCCACCCACCACGGCGAGCGCGGCGAGCGCGGTGGCGACAGGGCGCAGGGCTGCGAGGCGGTACGACGACAAGCGGATCCCAGGAGCTGGCGCTGGTTCTACCGGAGGCGATGTCCGTTGACAAGCCAAGATCACAAAGATCTGATCTTCGAGAGTGTGCGGTTCAATCCCTCGGATCCGGGCCCCGATCGGGCGGGTGCCTAGAGCTTCCCGCCGCGCCCCGGAGGCGCGATCCGGTCGTCGAGCTCGAGCCCGGTGGCGGTGTGGACGCGCTCGCGGGCGGCCTGGAGGAGGAGCCGGAGCTGGCGCGCCGACGCGTCGCCACGGTTGGTCAGCACGGTGGGGTCCTCCTCGGCGAGGACGGCGCCTCCGAGGCGGAGCCCGCCGAGGCCGAGCCCGCGCATGAGGTCGGGGAGCGCAGGGATGTTGCGCCGCTTGTGGTCGCGGAAGGCGCGGCCGGCAGGCGGCGGGTTGACCTTGACGCCGGGCTTGAGGAGGGCGGCGACGATCAGGGACTTCGCGTCCGGCGCCATCCCGGGGGTGCCGGGCGGGCCCTCGAGCTCGTCGAAGCCGCGCGAGCGGAAGCGACGGACCTTCAGGATCGCGGGGAGGATCCAGCCGTCTTCCCAGGCGTCCCCGAGCGTCCCGGGCGCGCGGGCGAAGGAGGCGTAGCCGGTGCGCAGGCCGAGGAGCGCGAGCGGCGTGGAGGCGCCCACCCAGAGGCCCCCCTCCCCTTCGCGGATGAACTCGAACCCCGCGCCGAGCCTGAGGGCGACCCCGGTGAGCCCCCCCTCGGGCGGCATGGCATCGCAGAAGGGCGCGATGGGGCGGAGCGGGAGCTTCTCGGCGCGCGCGGCCCTGATCACGGCGAGGAGGGAGGGCTCGTCGGGCACCTCGACCCAGAGCTCGAAGGCGCCGCCGGTGCGGAGCGGCAGGTGCCGCGGGATTGGCTCCTCCTCGCGCCCGGCCACGCCGCCGAGCAGGCGCACACGCACCACGGGCGGCGGGACCAGCGGGTTCCCCTCCCCCGGCGCGCTCGGCTCCGCGGCGGCCTCCTCGTCGGTCGCGTCCGCCCCTTCGATCATCCCGCCCGCGCCCGGAGGCGCTCCGCGAGCGCCCCGCACACCCGGTTCACGTCGCCCGCGCCGAGGGTGACAACGATGTCCCCGGCCCGCACGAACTCGGCGAGGTGGTCGACGGCGCCGTCGAGGTCCGCCACGCCCACGGCGCTGCGGTGGCCGTGGTCGGCGAGGCCGCGCACGATGCGCGCCGCGTCCACGCCCTCGATGGGCTTCTCGCCGGCGGCGTAGACCGGGCACACGACGACGTGCGTTGCGGCGTTGAACGAGGCGCAGAAGTCGGACCAGAGGTCCGCCACGCGCGAGTACCGGTGCGGCTGGAAGACGGCGACGATGCGCCGCCCCTCGAAGCCCTCGGCGGCCGCGGCGAGTGTGGCCTGGATCTCGACGGGGTGGTGGCCGTAGTCGTCCACGATCAGCACGCCGCCTACGTCCGCGCGCTCCGAGAAGCGGCGGTCGACGCCGCCGAAGCCGTGGAGGGCCTCCTGGATCTGGGCGAAGGGGATGTCGAGCTCGAGGGCCACGCTCGTCGCCGCGAGGGCGTTGAGCACGTTGTGGCGGCCGGGCACGTCGAGGCGGATGTCGCCGAGGACCTCGTCGCGGCGCCACACGCGGAACTCGATGCTGCGGCCGACCTGCCGCACGCGGTCGGCGCGCACCTCGGCCTGGGCGCCGAAGCCGTAGGTCAGGGCGCGGCGACGGAGGCGCGGGAGCATGCGCTGGACGACGGGGTGGTCGAGACACACGACGGAGAAGCCGTAGAAGGGCACGCGGTTGGCGAAGGACACGAAGCCGTCCACCAGGGCGTCGAAGCTCTTCCAGTGCTCCATGTGCTCGGGATCGATGTTCGTGATGACCGCGACCGTGGGATCGAGCAGGAGGAACGAGCCGTCCGACTCGTCGGCCTCGGCCACGAGGTAGTCCCCTCGCCCGAGCCGCGCATTGCTGCCGAGCGCGTCGAGCCGACCGCCGATGACGACGGTGGGATCGAGCCCGGAGCGGTGCAGGCACGTCGCGAGCATCGAGGTGGTCGTCGTCTTGCCGTGCGTGCCCGCCACCGCGAGCCCGTACTTCATGCGCATCAGCTCGCCGAGCATCTCCGCGCGCGGGATGACCGGGATCTTGGCCCTGTTGGCTGCCACGACCTCGGGGTTCTCGTCCCCCACGGCGGTGGAGCGCACGACGACGTCGACGCCGTCCACGTTCTCGGCGGTGTGCCCGATGAACACCGTGGCGCCGAGGCCGCGGAGCCGCGCCACCACGGCGCTCTCCTTCATGTCCGAGCCGCTCACCGCGAAGCCCATGTTGGTCAGGACCTCGGCGATGCCGGACATGCCGCTGCCGCCGATGCCGATGAAGTGGACCTTGCCGTACTTGCCGCGGAACATCACGCGCCTCCGGTAGTGAAGGCGGTCGCGGGCTGGGCGCGCGCGACGGTCTGGGGGGGCGCCGGGTTGGGCACGCGCGTCGGCAGGCCCTCGGTCTCCCGCGACTCGGCCGACACGGAGAGGAGTACGCCGACAGCGGCGAGGTTGACCATCATCGCGCTCGCGCCGTAGCTGATGAAGGGCAACACGAGGCCCTTCGGCGGGACGAGGCTCATGACGACGCCGAGGTTCAGGCAGGCCTGCGCGACGATCATGACGGTGAAGGTGCTGGCCAGCAGCGCGCCGAACGGATCCGCGGCGCGACGAGCGATCGAGAAACCGCGGTGGGCGAAGGCGCCGAAGAGCGCGAGCAGCGCGATCATGCCGACGAGGCCGAGCTCCTCGCCGAGCACCGCGGCGATGAAGTCGTTGTAGGGCTCCGGGAGGTAGAGGAGCTTCGCCGAGCTCTCTCCGGGACCCTGGCCGAAGAGGCCGCCGTGGTGCATCGCGAGGAGCGACTGGCAGACCTGGTAGCCGTCGCCCGAGCAGTCCGCGAAGGGGTCCATGAAGCTCATCAACCGCTTTATGCGGTAGGCCTTGGCGACCATCAAGAGCCCGAGCAAGAGCGTCAGCACCGAGCCGCCGATCGCGATCCACCCCCAGCGGAGGCCGGCGAAGAAGAACATGAGGCCCGCGAGGACGGCGATGATCGCGGTCGAGCCGAAGTCCGGCTGGAACGCGACGAGGCCGAGCGGCACGGCGAGGAGCCCGACGGCGCCGAAGATCACGCGCATACCGTGAATGTCCGATCGGTTCTTGTGGAGCCACGTCGCGAGGCAGATAAGCACTACGACCTTGAGGAACTCAGCCGGCTGAAAGTGGACCCCGCCGACACCGAACCAGCGCGCGGACCCGTTCGCCGCGTGGCCCACGCCCGGCACCCACACCAGGAAGAGCGAGAGCGTGGTGAGCACGTACAGCGTCGACGCCCACGGGCGGAGCGAACGGTACGGGATGCGCGCGAGCGCCGCCATCAGCGCCAGCCCGATGCCCGCGGCGATGCCCTGTCGGGTGACGTGGTGCATCGCGTCGTTGTACTGCTCGGCGGCGATGAACGCGCTCGCCGAGTACACCATCGCGAGGCCGAACGCGACCAGCGTGAGGGTGAGGAAGAGCAGCGGCAGATCGTAGCGGCGGGTCATGTGGGGAGCCCCTGCACCAAGGCGCGGAAGTGGCGCCCGCGGTGCTCGAAGTCGGTGAAGGCGTCGAACGACGCGCAGGCGGGCGAGAGGAGGACGGTGTCCCCCTCGATCGCCGCGTTCTCGAGGAGGGCGACGGCGGCGTCGAGGCTCGGCGCCCGCACCGGGGCGAGCCCGAAGGCCTCGAGCACATCGGCGATGCGCGGTCCGGCTTCGCCGAAGCACACGACGCCGCGCACCCGGCGGAGGGGCTCGGCGAGGGCCTCGTAGGCGGCGCCCTCCTTGCCACGCCCGCCCAGGAGCACCCACGACGCCGATCCGATGCCGCGCACGGCAGCGAGGGCCGCCTCGACGTTGGTGGCCTTGCTGTCGTCGATCCAGGTGACGCCGCGCCGCACGGCGACGCGCTCCATGCGGTGCGGGAGGCCTACGATACCCGCCACCAGCAGATCGTGGCGCCACAGGCCGCCGCAGAGCGCGAGGAGCACGGCGCACGCGAGGTTCTCGCGGTTGTGGCTGCCGGGGAGGTCGAAGCCGTCGAGGAGCACGTCGCCGGGGTCGTGCACGCCGTCCACGACGAGGCGGTCGGGGAGCACGTTCACGCCGGGAGAACCGCCGAGCCAGAGACGGCGTCCGGGGAGGAGGCTGCCGAGGCGGATGAGCCGGGCGTCGTCGCAAGGTAGGATCGCGTGGTCCTCCGGGCCCATACGGGCGAACATCCTGCACTTGTGGGCGCCGTAGCTGTCCATCGTGCCGTGGCGCTCGAGGTGGTCGGGCGTGAGGTTCAGGATGGCGGCGGCGCGCGGGCGGAAGCCCGGGATCCGCGGACCGGCGCCCCCGGGGAGCTCCATCTGGTAGCTTGAGACCTCGACGACGCACATCTCGAGGTCCCGGCCGGCCGCGAGGGACAGCGGATCGCCGATGTTGCCGCCCGTGAACGTCCGGAGGCCGGCGCGCTCGCAGAGCTGGCCGAGGAGGTGGGTGGTGGTGCTCTTGCCGTTCGTGCCGCTCACGGCGAGGATCGGCGCGGTGAGGTGGGCGGCGGCGAACGCGAGCTCGCCCACGACCTCGACGCCCGCGGCGATCGCGGCCTGGAGATCCGGCTGGCGCGCGGGCACGCCGGGGGACACCACGATGAGGTCGGCCCCGACGAAGTCCTCGCGGCGGTGTGTGCCGTAGACGGGCTCGGTGCCCGCGACCACGGGGGCGTCGGGACGCAGGTCGGTGCAGGTCACCCGCGCGCCCTGACGCACGGCGAGCTCGGCGGCGGCGACGCCCGAGCGGGCCATCCCCACGACGAGCACGCGCGCGCCGCGCAGATCGGGGACCGCGCCGCTCATCGCAGCTTCAATGTGGAGAGGGCCACAACCGCGAGAAGGACGGAGATGATCCAGAAGCGCACGATGATCTTCGGCTCGCTCCACCCTTCCTTCTCGAAGTGGTGGTGGATCGGCGCCATCTTCAGCAGGCGCTTGCCGGTGCGCTTGAACCAGAAGACCTGGGCGATCACCGAGAGGGTCTCCATGACGAAGATGCCGCCGACGAGGGCGAGGAGCATCTCGTGCTTGGTGATGACGGCGAGGGCGCCGAGGCCGCCGCCGAGCGCGAGGGAGCCCACGTCCCCCATGAAGATCTGGGCGGGGTAGCAGTTGTACCAGAGGAAGCCGAGGCCGGCGCCGACGATGGCGAGCGAGACGACGGAGAGTTCGCCCGCGCCCGGGATCTGCGGGATCCCGAGGTAGGCCGAGAACTCCGCGTGCCCGGCGACGTAGGCGAGGACGGCGAAGGTGCCGGCGCTGGTGATGGTGGAGCCGATGGCGAGACCGTCGAGGCCGTCCGTGAGGTTCACGGCGTTCGAGGCGCCGACGAGCACGAACACGCCGATGAGCACGTAGGCCCAGCCGAGGATGTCCGGCGCGCCGACCCAGAGCTCGGAGAAGTCGATGATCGCGTGCTTGAAGAACGGGAGGTGGAGCCGCGCGTCCATCACGCCGGTGAGGTAGGCGCCCGCGAACACGGCAAAGCCGATCGTCGTCTGCCAGAAGAGCTTCCAGCGCCCGGCGAGCCCGTCCGTGCTGCGCTCCATGACCTTCTTCCAGTCGTCGTAGAGGCCGATCGCACCGTAGCCGAGGGTCACCGCGAGCACCATCCAGAGGCGCGGCTCGTCGAGGCGGCCCCAGAGGAGCGCCGCGATGGTGATGCCGGCGAGCATGACCACGCCGCCCATCGTCGGGGTGCCGACCTTGTTCTCGATGTGGGCCTGCGGGCCGTCGGTGCGGATGATCTGCTCCATCCGTTTGTTCCGAAGCCACCCGATGAAGGCCGGATACGTGAAATAGCAGACCACGAGCGCGGTCACGAACGCCGACGCCGAGCGGAACGTGACGTACCGGAAGACGTTGAGCGGCCCGTCGAGAGACTGGAGGAGGAAGGTCAACATCCGGGGGCCTTGCCGAGGGGGAGGGTGCAGAGGAGCTCGGCCGCGACCGCGGCGTCGTCGAACGGAGCGGCGATCGAGCCGGTCTCCTGGGTGGCCTCGTGGCCCTTGCCCGCGATGAGTACGACGTCACCGGGTTTGGCGGCAAGCAGGGCGGCGGCGATCGCGGCGCGGCGGTCGAGCTCGACGACGTGCGGCCGCCCGGCGATCCCGGGGAGGATCGCCGTGACGATGGCGAGGGGGTCCTCCGAACGCGGGTTGTCCGAGGTGACGAACACGAGATCACTCCCGTCCGCCGCGGCCTTCCCCATGAGCGGGCGCTTGCCGCGGTCGCGGTCGCCGCCACACCCGAAGACGGTGAGGACGCGGCGCGGATCGAGCGCGCGGAGGGCGGCGAGCACGCGGGCGAGGGCGTCGTCCGTGTGGGCGTAGTCGACGAGGACGGTGATGCCGCGGTCGTTGGGGATCGGCTGCAGACGCCCGGGAATGAAGGGCAAGGCGGCGAGGCCCGCGCGACACGCATCGAGCGGGATCCCCGCAGCGAGGGCGCCGCCGAGGGCTCCAAGCGCGTTGTCGACGTTGTGGGCGCCGACGAGGCGCATCCCGCCCTCGAAGGTGCCGGCGGGCGTGACCCAGCGCGCGTGCGTGCCGGAGGGCGTGCTGGTCACGGCCTCAGCGCGCAGGTCGTCGCCGTTGAACCACCACGTCGGGCGATCCGTGGGGGCCATGAGCGCACGCGCCGCCGGATCGGCCGCGTTGAGCACCGCGGTGCCGGCGAGGAGCTCGTGGAACAGCCGCGCCTTGGAGGCCGCGTAAGCCTCCATCGTGCCGTGCCAGTCGAGGTGATCGCGGGTGAGGTTGGTGAAGATCGCTGCGCGGAACGGGATCGCGTCGATGCGGTGCGCGGCGAGCCCGATGCTCGACGCCTCCACCGCTACGAGGCCGCAGCCGGCGTCCCGCATGCGCGCGAGGAGCCCCTGTAGGGTGGGCGCGTCGGGGGTCGTGTGGGCGCTCGGGAGCTTGAGGTCGTCGACGTAGTGGCCGGTCGTGCCGATGACCCCGGCGTGCAGCCCGGCGGCCCGCGCCATCGCGGCGAGCAGGAAGGTCGTGCTGGTCTTGCCGTTCGTGCCGGTGACGGCGACGACGGGCATCGCGGCGCCGGGGTCACCGAGGCGCGCGGCCGCCAGGGGCGCGAGCGCGAGACGCGTGTCGGACACCCGCACGACCGTGGGACCGTCCGGCACGGGGCGGTCCTGATCGACCACGACCACGGCGGCGTGGGCGAGGTGGGGGAGGCGGTCGTGCCCGTCGAAGCGGGCGCCGCGGATGGCGACGAACACGTCGCCGGGCTCCACGTCGGCGTCCCGATCCGTGACCTTCCCCACGGGCCGATCCACCCGCCCCGATACGGCAAGCACGACGATCCGGTTGAGCAAGGAGGAGAGGAGCATGGGGGGCGGCGGGGCGGGGAGGGGGGCGTCTCCAGGGCGGGACCGGCAATTCAGCACGGAAGATTGAGAGCACGGCTGCGGAGTGGCGGTCGCGCGCGCATACGGGGTGCCGGACGGCGGAGGGTTGCGGCCCGGAAGGAGGGAAGGACGCACCCCGTGCAGAGAAGCGCGCGTGAGGGAGCCGACGGAACACCCGGGGAGGATGTTCCAGGCCCCGCATTTTTGCGCGGTCTCGCCCTGGAGACGGAATCGGAGGTGAGAAAGAAGAAGAAGAAGGTCAGTTCAGGCGGATGCGGACGGGCTCTCCGGCGGCGACCGCCGTGCCCGGCGCGGGGGCCTGCTCGGCGACGCGGCCGAACCCGGCGACCTGCAGATCGAGGCCCGCGGGCCCGAGGCCGGTGAGCGCGTCCCGGAGGCTGCGCCCGTGGAGATCCGGGAGGATCCAGCTTCCGTTCGCGTCGACCGAGAGCTCGAGGGGGGCGAGCGCAGGCGTGGCGCGGGCGAGGAGCGCGTCCTCCGGGTCGACCGGGGGCGGCGCGGGCGTGATCACGGGGGGGAGGTCCTTCCCGTCGGGGCCCTTGGCGACGGTCACCTTCGCCGCCGGGGGGTCCGGCTGGATCCCGAGGTAACGCATGGTGAACTGCCCGATGCTCGCGAACGCGGGGCCGGCGACGATGCCGCCATACTTCGAGCCGACGGTCGGGGTGTCGATGGCGACGACGATGGCGACCCTGGGCCGATCCGCGGGGAGGAACCCGACAAAGGAGCCGATGCGCTTGGTGGAGCTGTAGACGCCGTTCTCGACCTTCTGGGCGGTGCCCGTCTTGCCGGCGACGCGGTACCCTTCGACGCGCGCGCGGGTGCCGGTGCCCCCCTCGTCGAGCACGCTCTCCATCATCACGGTGATGGTGTGGGCGGTGTCCTCGGACAGGATGCGGCGATCGATGCGGGGCTCGCGCTGGGTCTCCACGGCGCCGTCGCCGTCGAGCACGGCGTCCACGATGGTGGGCGTCATGCGCACGCCGCCGTTCGCGATGGCGGCCGCCGCCGCGGCGAGCTGGATGGGTGAAGCGGTGATGCCCTGCCCGAAGGAGGTCGTCGCGAGCTCGATCGTGCGCACGTTCGCGGCGGTGCGCATCTGGCCGGACACCTCGCCGGGGAGGCCGAGCGTCGTGCTGCGGCCGAAGCCGAAGGCCTTGAGGTAGTCGAACACCTTGACCGGGCCGAGCATGAGGCCGAGCTTCGCCGAGCCGATATTCGACGAGTACTTGATCACGTCGCTGACGCTGATCGCGCCCTTCGCGTGGTCGTCGTGGATGGTGCGGCCGCCCACCGACCACGCGCCGAGCTCGCAGTCGATGATGGTGGACGCCGTGACCAGGCCCTCCTCGAGGGCGGCGGCCACGATGAAGGGCTTCATGACCGAGCCGGGCTCAATCTGGTCCATCGCCGGGCGGTTCTTGAAGTCCTCCTGCCGGGCGCGAGAGCTGCCGTCGTTCGGGTTCCCGGACGGGCGGCTCGCGATCGCGAGGACCGCGCCGGTCTCGATGTCCATCACGACGGCCATCGCGGCCTCCGGCTGGCTCGCGATCATGGCCTCGTCGAGGGCGTCCTCGGCGGCGCGCTGAATCGCGGCGTCCACCGTGAGGCGCACGGAGCGGCCGCCGCGACGCAGACGCGCCTCGTCGACGCCTGCCTCGATGGTGCGGCCCTTGCGGTCCCGGGCCTGCAGGATGCGGAAGGTGTCGCCCGCCAATTCGGTCTGGAGGACCTTCTCGAGGCCCGACGCGCCGTCGTCCTTGGCGTCCGTGTAGCCGATGAGCGGCGCCGCGAGGTCCTTCCCCGGGTACATCCGCATCGGCTCCTCTTCGAGCCACATGACGTCGCGGGGGAGGCCTGCGACGAGCGCGCGCGCCGTGGCCGGATCGAGCCCGCCGCCGAGGCGGACCTCCTGGAGCATGCGGCCCTGCGGGTTCTTCGCGGTGAAGCGCCCGGAGATCCAGGCCTCGGTGCGCCCCGTGGCGGCCGAGATCGCGGCGATGCGCTCCGAGGCCTGCTGCTCGGAGAGCTTCGCGGGGTTCGCGTAGAGGGCGGGGAGGCTCACGGTGTAGGCGAGCACGCGGTCGTGGCGGTCGAGGATCGCCCCGCGCTTGCCGCGCATCTCGACCGCGGACTGGAACTGGTCCCGCCCGCGCTCCTCGAGCCGCTCGTCGGGGACGACCATCAGCCACGTCGACCGCACCGCGATGATGAACAGCGCCGCCGCCAGCCCCCCGAGGGCGAGGTGCGAGCGGAAGGTCGTCTCCTTCAGCAAGGCGGCGTCGGCCTCAGCGGCCGACATGCGGCGACGCGGCTCGCGGACGCCGGGGCGGACCCCGGATCCCTGCTGTGGAGCGCGATGGATGGGCGCCTGCTTCTTCACGGAGTGACGGCCTCGTTCACGTTGACGGAAGCGACGGGCGGCACCAGGGCGAGCGCGGTTGCGGTGTCGGCGAGGCGGCCCGGATCGCGCAGGAGCGCGCGCTCGACGAGGAGGCGCTCGTGCTGGATCTCGGCGCGGCTGAGCGCGCTGCGGGTCGCGTCCAGCTCGAGCGCGGTGGCGCGCACGGCCATCCGGGTCCACATGCAGGCGGCCAGCGCGCCCGCGATGAGCAGCATCGCCCCCAGCCAGCGGAACAGCAGGCGGAAGTCGGTGGAGGTGGCCTCGACGACCGATGCGGTCGCGACGGTGCGGGTATCGACGGTGACGGTGTTCATGGGAGGCGCTCCAGGGCGCGAAGGCGGGCGGATCGGGCGCGGGGATTCGTGGGGTCGCGCTCCTCGCCCTTGCGGGCGCGGCGCTCGACGAGGCGGAAGCGCGGGCTGGTGAGCGGCTGGCCCTTGAAGTCGACCGGGCCGCCCTCGCCTGCGAGCGTGCGAAACGCCTGCTTCACAGCGCGGTCTTCGAGGGAGTGGAAGGCGATCACCACGAACCTCCCGCCGGGAGCGAGCAGCTCCGGGATGGCGCGGAGGGCGGCGTCGAGCTGACCGAGCTCGTCGTTGATGACCATGCGCAGCGCCTGGAAGGTGCGCGTCGCGGGATGGATGCGGCCGTCCCCGCGTCCGATCGTCTTGGCGACGATGTCGGCGAGCTGGCCGGTGGTGTGGATGGGGCGCGCCGCCAGGATGGCGCGCGCGATCCGGCGAGACTGCCGCTCTTCGCCGAGGCGGAAGAGCACGTCGGCCAACTCGGTGTCGTCCACGTGCTCGAGCCACGCGGAGACGGGCTCGCCGCTCGTAGGGTCCATCCGCATGTCGAGCGGGCCGTCGTTCCGGAAGGAGAACCCCCGGCTCGCGGTGTCGATCTGCGGAGAGGAGACGCCGAGGTCGAGGAGGACGGCGTCGGCGCGGCGCTCCCCGAGCAGCTCGGGGATGCGGGAGAAAGGCGCCTGGTGGAGCTCGACTTCGGGGCCGAGCCGCGCGCGCACGGCCGCGATGGCGTCGGGGTCGCGATCGAGGCCGACGAGGCGCACGCCCCGCTCGAGGAGCGCGGCCGCGTGCCCGCCACGCCCGAGCGTGCCGTCCACCACGAGGGCGCCGGGAAGCGTCGCGCACAGCTCGACGACATCGTCGAGCAGCACCGGCCGATGACCGTGGGCAACCGTCTCATGCACTCGCCCCTCCACGCGCGAACTCCGCCGTCATCCAGGCTCCGAGACGCTTCTCGTCCCAGATCTCGACGCGATCGGCGAGCGAGACCAGCACGGCATCACGATCGATGCCGGCGAAGGCGCGGAGGTTGGCGGGCAGCAGGACGCGCCCCTGGCGGTCGATCTCGACCTCGACCGCGAAGCCGAGCCGGAGGCGCTGCATGCGCTCCACCTCGGGGTCGAAGGAGTCGAGCGCGAGGAGGGGAGCCTCGACGTTCTTGCGGAAGTCGTCCTTGGTGTAGGCCCGCAAGTGGTCGCGATGGACGATGCAAACGAGGACGCTGGTGCCGACGTGGTCGAGCTGGGCCTTCAGACGCACCGGCAGCGTGATCCGACCTTTCGGATCCACGGTGAGCGGCGTGTTGAGGCGCACATCGAGCATTGAAGCGAGCTCTCCTCCCGTTCCGGGGGGCTCAGGCCAGCGGTGGCCTCCGCTGGGATCCACATACAACCACCGAACGGCTCAGAAATGAAGTGAAAGCTTCCGCTACGGCTCTAAGCTCTTGATCCTATTGGTGGATTTTTGTGGAAGAATTCTGAGCCAGGGCGACGATCAGGGGCCATGCGGGAGCCGTGTTCGAAGCGCTCGCGATAGACGTGTGGCGTGAGCAAAGATCCCGCCCGCGCCCGCCGGAACGTCTGCCTGAACCGTCGGGCCCGCTTCGAGTACGAGCTGTTCGAGTCCTACGAGGCCGGCCTGATGCTGGTCGGCTCCGAGGTGAAGAGCCTCCGAGGCGGCAAGGGCAACCTGGAAGACGCCTACGTCGGCTTCGATCCGCTCGGCCACCCGCTGCTGATGAACGCGCACATCGCGCCGTACACCCAGGCGAACCTGCAGAACCACGAGCCCACCCGCCCTCGCCCGATGCTGATGCACCGCGAAGAGGTCCGGAAGCTCCGCCAGCGCGTCAAGGAGAAGGGCCTCACCCTCGTCCCGACGCAGATGTACTTCATCGGCCCGTGGATAAAAGTGGAGTTCGCGGTCGGTCGTGGAAAGAAGCTCCACGACAAGCGCGCGTCCATCCGCGAGAAGGAAGACGACCGCGAGGCCAAGCGGGCGATCCGAGGGCGGTAGCGTCCAGCGGCGCGCGCCAGCGTCCTCGGAGTGATAACGGCACGTCCCCGTCTCGTCGGAGTACGCATGTCCCGGAAGCTCTTGCTTCTGCCCCTCCTCCTGATCCCGCTCCCCGCCCTCGCGGCAGACGGGGCGTCGGCCAGCACGATAATCGGGGCCGCCGCAGCAGCGGTGCTCGCTTGCGCCGTGCTGATCGGCATGCCGAAAACACGCGCATGGGGCGTCGCCGCGGGCTCGCTCGTGGGCATCGTCATCGCCGGCTACCTCACCGCGCAACACGGCAGCACGGGCGCCTCCGTCTGCAACGTGAGCGACGTGTGGAGCTGCGACACCGTAAATCGCAGCGAGTACGCCGTGATCGGCGGCCGCCTCCCGGTCGCGTTCCTCGGCGAGGCGTTCTACGCGAGCGTGCCGGTGGCGCTGCTCGGCGTGGCGTTCTACGCGATGATGGCGTGGCTCTCGCTTCGGCACGCCTCGGGCGGTGCGCTCAAGGCGCCCGCGATGATGCTCGCGCTCTCCGGCGCCGCGCTCGCCTTTGACGGGTACCTGGCCTGGGCGTCCACGCGCATCGGCGCCTTCTGCCCGCTGTGCGTCGCGTCCTGGGCGCTCAACCTCGTCCTCCTCGGCGGCGCCGGCCTCCTCTGGCGCGCGTCCGCCCCCGCGGATCGCTCGATCCCGACCGGCGTGCAGACCGAGTTCTGGAGCGTCGCCATCGTCGGGCTCCTGACCCTCGTCGCGGGCTCCGTCGCCTCGGACGCCGGCGCGAAGGGCTCCGCCGCGGCCGGCGGCGCCAGCGCGGGCGGCGTGGAGGACCTCTCGCAGCACTACGAGGCCGTGACGGGCCGCATCGAGCTCGACGGCACCGAGCCCGTCATCGGCCCGGCGGACGCCAAGTTCGTCATGGTCGAGTGGGCGGACTTCGAGTGCCCCTACTGCGCCGTGATGTCAGAGGAGCTGAAGAAGATCCTCGCCGAAAATCCCGATGTGAAGCTGTACTTCAAGCACTACCCCATCAGTGAAAAGTGCAACAGCTTCGTCGAGGGAGAGCGCCACAAGGACGCCTGCAACGCCGCCGCCGCCTCCGAGTGTGCCCGCCTGCAGGGCCGCTTCTGGGAGCTCTCCCGGCAGATGTTCAAGAACCAGGAGTTCCTCGGAAAGGAAGACATCCGGTTCATGGCGGAGCAGCAGCAGATGGACATGACCGCGTTCGAGGCCTGTATGGCGGACGCCAGCACCTCCGAGGCCATCCGGCAGGACGTCGCCGCGGGCGGGGTCGCCGGCGTCGAGGGTACCCCTTCCATCTTCGTGAAGGGCGTCTACGG
>CAJBVW010000482.1 GCA_903959175.1 uncultured Pseudomonadota bacterium | reverse complement strand
TTCGCGGCGGCGGGGATCGCCGTCCCGGACGCGGTGGCGCACGCCCCGGCGGATCCGCCCGGCGCGAGCGGCGCCCGGCGGGCCGTGGCGTCCCTCTCGGGCGAGCGCCTCCGGAGCGGAGGTCCGAGCGGTCGCGCTGCCGAGCCCTCGACCCTCCCGACGCCGCCCTCCGCGGGGAGCGCCTCGTCCGAGAAGCCATCGCCCGAGAAGCCACCACCCGGGGGCCATCCGACCGGGGGCGCCTCGCCCGGGGGCCCTCTCCATCGACCCGGCGGCGCTCCTCTCGGCCCCGCCGACGCCGGCGGCACCCCGACCCCCGGGGGCACGCGCCCGGCGCCCCACAGCGGACCGGCGCGCCCCACCGCGCCCGCGGGCCCACGCTGACGCTTCCGCTTGCCCCCGCGGCCGCCGCGGGTGACACCCCCTGATGGAGCGAGGTTCCCCCAAGCCGGCGGTCGAGCGCGACGGCATCGTCGTCGGCCGCCAGGACTACGGCGAGTCCGACCGCATCGTCCGTGTGCTCACGCCGGGGGAGGGGCGGGTGTCCCTGCTCGCGCGCGCCGCCCGCGCCGCCCACAGTAAGTGGTCCGGGCTCGACCTCGGCACGCGCGCGCGCATCCGCTCCCGCCGCGGTCGCACCGACCTCGAGACCCTCGTCGAGGTCGAGGTGGAGGACGCCCGGGTCTCCCTCCGCAGCTCCCTCGCCCGCCTCGGGCTCGCCGCCTATGGGTGCGAGGTGTGCGGCGCGCTCGCCCGCGAGGGCTACCCCGAGCCGCGCCTCTACGGCCTCCTCGAGACCCTCCTCCTCCTGCTCGACGCCGCCGACGCCGACCCCGGAGACGCCCTCCGCGCCGGCCTCGAAGCGAAGGCGCTCACCTTCGCGGGCGTCGCGCCCGTGCTCGACCGCTGCGTCGCGTGCGGCGGCGCGCCCGAGGCGGAGATGTGCTTCGCGCCGGGCATGGGCGGGCTGGTCCACCTCCGCTGCCAGCCCTCCGAGGGTACCCGCCGCTACGTCACCGCCGCGCACGCCGCCGCGCTGGAGGCCGCGCGCCGCGCCCCGCTCCGCGACCTGCTCGACGTCACGCTCCCCCCCGGCCCGCCCGACGTGCTTCACGAGGCCATCGCCGCGCACCTCGGGCGTGCGCTCCCGTCGCGCGCCGTGCTGGAGGCGCTGCTACAGTGACGTCGTGCTGATCTTCCTCTTCCTCCTGGCCGCGTGCGGCACCGAGCGCGGCCTCCGCGATGCGCCCACCGAGGTCACGTACGGCGGCTGGATCTACGACAGCCCGCTCTACGAGGGCGTCTTCGCGGACGGCACCGTCACCTTCACGCTCCCCGCCGACGTCTCGGAGGAGCCCGTCGCCGCCGAGCAGCCCTACGAGGGCTACGACGGCTACTGGCTCGCCACGCTGCCGCCCTCCACGCCGCTCCAGCTGCGCATCGCGGGGGAGGGGGCCTGGCCCTCCGTGTGGGCCGGAGACTCCCCGGGGGCGGACGGGGCGTGGTTCGCGGGCGCGGTGTTCGCGGCGGATCAAGTGTACGTCGACGCGATGCTGCTCGCGCTCGACCTCCCGGAGGGCGTGGTGCCTGGCGCGCTGGCGGACGGCGCGGTCCACCTCTGGGGCGCGCCCCTCGACGGCGCGGACTGGGACTGCGCCGCCGTGCGCGTAAACGGCGCGGCGCCCGTCTGCTACTCGGTCGCGGAGGACGGCGTCGCCACGCGCGTCACCGAGGGCCCGTTCGATCTGTTCTATGCGTTCGACCTCGCGCCCGGAGAGGTCGTCCTGGAGGACGGCTTCGGTGGCCGAGAAACCTGGACCGCCGCGGCGGGAGAGCTGGTGATGGCCTGGTCGCTGGTGCACATTTGATCGCCCTCCTCGCGCTGTTCGCGGCGTGCAACCCGCTCCCCGACACGATCGCGCTCACCGGCGTCGTGGGCGACACCCCCTACGGCGGCGGCGGCGTGGTCGGCGGCGCCACGGTGAGCGTGCTCGACGACGCCTACGCGGCCGTCGACAGCCAGGACGCGGACAGCGACGGCGCCTTCTCCGTCGCCCTCCCCGCGGGCGTCCTCTTCTACCTGACGGTCGAGGCCGAGGGCTACGCCCCCACCGCGTTCTCCGGGGTCGCGGGCCTGTACGACTCCGCCGCGCCGGAGGGCTACCCGTGGGTCGCGTCCGACGCGTGGATGGCGGAGCTCCGCGAGGAGTTCGCCGCGTGCCCCACGGTGGCGGACGCCGGCACGGTCGTCGCGGGCGAAGTGCGCGGCTACATCTCGGGTGTGGCGTACACCGACCTGGGGCTCATCCCGACCGGCACGGCGCGCGTCCTGACCGAGGACAACGTCGAATACGCCGCCTGCTACCTGGACGACACCGGCGTCTCCACCGCGGACGGAACGGTGACCGGCGCGACGGGCCGCTTCGCGATCTTCGGCGTTCCGGCAGGTCCGATCCTCGTCGAGGTGCGCTACACCGACCCCGGCGGAGTCGTGCCGGTGGAGGTGTTCCAGTTCGTCGCGCCCGACACCGGACTGGTGCCGCTGTACCCCGCGCTCGTGCAGCTCCAGTACTGACGCGCGGCCTCCGCTCGGGCCCGTCCCTGCGAGAAAGACGAGGCAACGGTTGATCTCAAACGTGATTCGAACTACGGTCGGGCGCGACGTGCGGCCGAGGTCACCGACCTGGTCGAGCTGTGTGCCGCCGCTCCTTCATCCCTTTACTCCCGACCGGAGAATCCTCATGGGTCAGATGATCACCAAGCCCGACGCCAATCCTATCATTTTCGCTCTGTGCAACTTCTTCTTCCTGGGGGCGCTCGGCTACTTCCTCATGGGCCAGAAGAAGAAGGCCCTCATCGCGGCGATCCTGACGTTCGTGCTGTCGTCCTTCACCTGCGGCATGGGCTCCGTCATCATCTTCGTGTTCGTGTACGACGCCTACCTCCTCGGCCAGAAGCTCCAGAGCGGCCAGTCGATCGGCGAGAACGAGAACGGTCTCGAGTTCCTGAACGCGATCTTCAAGGACTAGGTTCGCTCGTTGCCGGCCATCGCCGACAGCGACGACCTCTACGCCTGGCTCATCCGTGGGTTCGTCGAGTCCGGAATGCCGGACCACACCCGCGGGGGTCGGGAATGGACGGCCGCCGGCGCCCTGAACCTGGAGAACTTCATCCAGGAGCAGGGTGCGGGCGGCATCGTCCTCGAATTTCGCGGGCAGGCGGGTGACGAGCCCTCCCCCGAAGACGAGTACACCTACCAGGTGTCCGTGGTGCGCGGCCCCGAGGGCACGCAGGTGGTCGTCCGCTGCGCGGAGACCCTCTTCCACCACGCCTTCCCGGACGAGCCCCGGGAGGCCATCGCGGGGCACATCCTCGGCCAGCTCCGCGCCCACAACGACGCCTTCACCGACTGGCGGTCCAAGGGCGGCGAGACCACCTACGCCCAGCGCATCGGCATCCCGGTGGTGGCCGGCTCGTCGTGTGACCGCGCCCTCGTGACCGTGCTCGAGACCCTCCGGCGCTCCAATCGGAGCATCGTCGAGGGGCCGGCCAACAAGTGGTGGGTCAAGGGCGGCGGCGCGATCGCGACCCGGATCGAGGCCGGGCTCGGACAGGAGCCGATCTACATCTCGAAGAAGGCGCAGGTGCGGGTCTCCCCGGAGGACGTCGCCCACGCCAAGCGGCTGCGCGGCGCGGGGATGCTCCTGCTGCTCTCCGGCACCGCGTCGCTTGCGGCGCTGGCGCTCGCCACGGCCTTCGCCGGGTACAACGTCTACACCGTCGGCTACCGCGGCGTGCTCGCCCAGCCGTGGCTGGTCGGCAGCCTGTTCACGACGTTCCTGTACGCGGGCGTCCAGTTCCTGGCGGGCTTCCGCCTGCGCGCCCTGCGCAGCCGGGGCCTCGTCCGCATCCTGGCGGTCCTCGGGATGCTCCCCTGCCTCGGACCGTGCTGCGGCATCGGTCTTCCGCTCGGCGCGTGGGTGCTCTATCTGGTCCAGGATTCGCGTAGCATCAGGGTTTTCAACGAGTAGGCCATCGTGGCGCCGGGTTGACAGCGAGGCCCCGTGCCGGTAGATGGTCGGCCCCGTTGAGGTACCGCCCGTGACCTTCCAGGACCTGATCCTGACGTTGCAGCACTACTGGGGCCGCCAGGGCTGCGCCATCCTCCAGCCGTACGACGGCATGATGGGAGCGGGGACCTTCCACCCCGCCACGTTCCTGCGCGCCCCTGGCCCCCGCCCGTGGCGATGTGCGTACGTCCAGCCCTCCCGCCGCCCGGCGGACGCGCGCTACGGGGAGAACCCGAACCGCCTCCACCAGCACCACCAGTTCCAGGCCGTGCTCAAGCCGAGCCCGCCCGACATCCAGCAGATGTACCTGGGCAGCCTCGGCGCCATCGGGCTGAAGGTGGCGGACCACGACATCCGCTTCGTCGAGGACGACTGGGAGTCCCCCTCGCTCGGCGCCTGGGGCCTCGGGTGGGAGGTCTGGCTCGACGGGATGGAGGTGACCCAGTTCACCTACTTCCAGCAGGTCGGCGGCATCGACCTCGACCCCATCTCGGTCGAGCTCACCTACGGGCTCGAACGTCTGGCGATGTACCTCCAGAAGGTCGACAACGTGTACGACCTCGAGTGGGTGTCCGGCGTCTCCTACGGGGACGTGTTCCACCGCAACGAGGTCGAGCAATCGAAGTTCGACTTCGAAGAGGCCGACGTCGACGGGCTCCTCGCCAGCTTCGAGCGCTCCCGCTCCGAGTGCGAACGCCTCGTGGGCCTCGGGCTCCCGCTGCCCGCCTACGACCACGTGTTGAACTGCTCGCACAGCTTCAACCTCCTCCAGTCGCGTGGCGCGATCAGCGTCGCCGAGCGCGCCCAGTACATCAAGCGCGTGCGCGATCTCGCCTGCGCCGTCGCCCGGAGCTACGCCGGTGTCTGAGCTTTTCATCGAGATCGGGACCGAAGAGCTGCCCGCCCACGCCGTCGGCCCCGCGGTGGAGGCCCTCTCGGCCGGCCTCGTGCGCATCCTCGGCGCCATCACCCACGGCAAGATCCGCACCTTCGGGACGCCCCGGCGCCTCGTGGTCGTGATCGAGGGCGTCGCCGCCGCCCGCCCCTCCGTCTCCCGCGTCGTGACCGGTCCGCCGGTCGCCCAGGCCTTCCCGGACGGCGTGCCCGGCCCCGTCGCCGAGGCCTTCGCCCGCGCCCGCGGCGTCTCGGTCGACCAGCTCCTCCAGGTCGACGGCCCCAAGGGCAAGGTCATCGCGATCCGTCGGATCGAGGGCGGCGAGCCCACGGCCGAGGTCGTCGCCAAGGGCCTCGAAGAGGTCGTGCTCGGCATCCCGTTCAAGCGCTCCATGCGCTGGACCGAGGGCCCCGCGCGCTTCCTGCGCCCCATCCACTCCGTGTGCGCGCTCTTCGCAGGGGAGGTCATCGAGTCCTCCGTCGCCGGCGTGCTCACCGGCGGGCACTCCCGCGGCCACTGGCTCTACGCGGCCGAGCCCTTCCACGTCACCACGGCGGACGCCTGGGTCGAGGAGCTGCGCCACCGCTACGTCCTCGCCGACATCGCGCATCGCCGCGGCATGCTCGTCCGCCAGCTCGAGGTCCTCGCCGCCGAGCGTGGTGCGGACGCGACGTTCGACAGCGAGCTCGTGGACGAGGTCGTCCAGCTCGTCGAGTGGCCGCGCGCCATCGTCGGGCGCTTCTCGGAGACCCTCCTCGAGCTGCCCCCGCGGCTGCTCGTCGAGTCCATGAAGAAGAACCAGCGCTACTTCCCCCTCTACCGGGACGGCGTCCTCACGCACGAGTTCCTCGTCGTGACCAACAACCCCTTCGGGGACGACGAGCTCATCGCCGCCGGCAACGCCCGCGTCCTCGCCGCGCGCTTCCACGACGCGAAGTTCTTCTACGCGGAGGACCGCAAGAAGTCCCTCGTCGAGCACGGCGCCAAGCTCGCGGGCATGATGTGGATCCGCGGGCTCGGCACGATGGGAGAGCGCCAGGAGAAGCTCGCGGAGGCCGCCGCCGGTCTCGCCCGCCTCATCGGCGCCGACGCCGACGCCGCCCAGGCCGCCGGCCTCCGCTGCAAGTCTGACCTCACGACGCAGATGGTCGGCGAGTTCCCGGAGCTCCAGGGCCACGTCGGCCGGCTCCTCGCCCAGCTCGACGGCGCCCCGCCCGAGGTCGCCCTCGCCATCGAGGAGCACTACCTCCCTCGCTTCGCCGGGGACATCCTCCCCACGTCCGGCGCCGGCCGCGCGCTCGCCCTCGCCGAGCGCGTCACGCTCCTCGCCCGCGCCTTCGCCGCCGGCCACGCCCCCAAGGGCAACGCCGACCCGCTCGGCCTGCGCCGCGCGACCATCGGCCTCGTCGCCCTCGTCCTCGACATCGGCTGGCGCGGCTCCCTCGGTGAGCTCTTCGCCGCCGCCGGCGTCGGGGGAGGGGACGACCTCTACGAGTTCGTCATCGCCCGCCTCCGCGCGACCCTCTCGGACGAAGCGCCCGTCGACATCGTGGACGCCGTGCTCGCCGCCCGCCCGCGGGACGTGTCGGGCCCCGCCAGCGTCGATCTGACCTGGGCCGCGCGCCGCGTGCGCGCCCTCGCCGCCCTGGTGCGCGGGGGCGAGTTCGGCCCCATCCGCACCACTTTCCGCCGCGCCGCCGGCCTCGTCAAGGAGCACCGATCCACCGAGTACGACACCGCGCTGCTCGGCGGAGAGGCCGGGATCGCCCTGCACGAGGCGCTCCAGGAGATGTCGCACGGCGGGGACGTGGGCGCCGCCCTCGAGGCCCTCGCCGCGCTCCGCCCCCAGGTGGACCGCTACTTCGACGCCGTCCTCGTCATGTGTGACGACACCACCGCCCGCGCGAGCCGCCTCGGCCTGCTCCGCTCCATCGTCGAGCGCTTCTCCGGGCTCGCCGACTTCACCCGCCTCTCAGGGGAATGACCATGAACGCGATGCACTGGGTCTACGCATTCGGCGACGGCCAGGCCGACGGCGACGGGTCGATGAAGGCCCTGTTGGGCGGCAAGGGCGCGGGCCTCGCGGAGATGACCCGCCTCGGCCTCCCCGTGCCCCCGGGCTTCACCATCACGACCGCCGCCTGCAACCACTGGATGCAGCACGGCGAGGCCTACCCCGAGGGCCTCTGGGACGAGGCCCGCATCGCCCTCGCCCAGATCGAGGCGCGCACCGGCAAGCGCTTCGGCGACCCCGCCAACCCGCTCCTCTTCAGCGTGCGCTCCGGCGCCGCCGCGTCCATGCCCGGCATGATGGACACCGTGCTGAACCTCGGCCTGAACGACTCCACGGTCGAGGGCCTCGCCGAGCGCACCGGTCGCGGTCACTTCGCCTACGACTCCTACCGCCGCTTCATCTCGATGTTCGGGGACGTGGTGCTCGGCATCCACTACACCCGCTTCGCCCGCGTCACGGACGAGGTGCGCGGCAAGCGCGCCGCCGGTGACCTCTCGGTCGACGAGCTGCGCGCCCTCACCGTGCGCCTGAAGCAGGTGGTGGCGGAGTCCTCGGGCTCCCCCTTCCCGCAGGACCCGCAGGAGCAGCTCCGCCTCGCCGTCGAGGCCGTGTTCCGCTCCTTCAACAGCCAGCGCGCCCGCTACTACCGCAAGACCCACGGCATCCCGGACGACTGCGGCACCGCCGTGAACATCCAGGCGATGGTCTTCGGCAACATGGGCGATACCAGCGCCACCGGCGTCGCGTTCACGCGCAACCCCAAGTCGGGCCTCAAGAACTTCTTCGGCGAGTGGCTCCCCAACGCGCAGGGAGAGGACGTCGTCGCCGGCACCCACACCCCGCGCCCGATCAACCGGGACGGCGGGCAGTCGACCGCCGAGGGCGTGCAGACGCTCCAGGAGGCGATGCCCAAGGTCTACGCCGAGCTCGACGTGCTCCAGAAGAAGCTCGAGCTGCACTTCCGCGACATGCAGGACATCGAGTTCACCATAGTAGAGGGCCGCCTCTACCTCCTGCAGACCCGCAACGGGAAGCGCACGCCGGCCGCCTCCGTGCAGATCGTGGTCGATCTGGTGCACGAAGGCGTCATCACCGAAGAGGAGGCCCTCAAGCGCGTCCGCGCCGGCGACCTCGAGATGGTGCTCCGCCCCGTCCTCGACCCCGACGCCAAGCGCAAGTGCATCGCCAAGGGCCTGGACGCCTCCCCCGGCGCAGCCTCCGGCAAGGTCGTCTTCCACTCGGAAGAGGCCCAGGAGCTCGTCGAGAAGGGCGAGAGCGTCGTGCTCGTGCGCCTGGAGACCTCCCCCGAGGACATCCAGGGGATGACCGTCGCCAAGGGCATCCTCACGAGCCGCGGCGGCCAGACCAGCCACGCCGCGGTCGTCGCGCGCGGCATGGGCAAGCCCTGCGTCGTCGGCTGCACCGACATCCTCGTCGACTACGGCCGCCAGCTCTTCTACGCGGGCGACACCGTCATCCGTCGCGGCGACTGGATCACGATCGACGGCGGCACCGGCGAGGTCTTCGAGGGCGAGATCCCGACGCTCGCGCCCCCGACCGACTCCGGCGCCATGGGCGAACTGCTCGGCTGGGCCGACGCCCGCGCCCGCCTGAAGGTCCGCGCCAACGCCGACACCGGCGCCGACGCGACGAACGCCCGCAACCTCGGCGCGACCGGCATCGGCCTCTGCCGCACCGAGCACATGTTCTTCGAGCCCACCGCGCTCCGCGCGATGCGCCAGATGATCCTCGCGGAGGACGAGAAGTCCCGCCAGCGCGCGCTCAACCTCGTGCTCCCCATCCAGCGGAGCGACTTCGTCGAGATCTTCCGCGCGATGAACGGCCTGCCCGTCACCATCCGCCTCCTCGACCCGCCCCTCCACGAGTTCCTCCCCAGCCGCCCCGAGGAGATCTCGGCGGTCGCGAAGGACCTCGGCGTGCGCGCCGACGTGCTGACGGAGCGCCTCAAGCAGCTCCACGAGTCCAACCCGATGATGGGCCACCGCGGCTGCCGCATCGGCATCACGACGCCCGAGATCTACAACACCCAGGTCCGCGCCATCTTCGAGGCCGCGTGTATCGTCGTCCGCGAGGGCGGCGTGGTCATGCCCGAGGTGATGATCCCGCTGGTGAGCATGCCGAGCGAGCTCGAGCGCTGCCGCCGCCAGGTCGAGGAGACCGCGGAGCAGGTGCTCGCCGAGAACAACGCCCGCCTCGACTACTCCATCGGCACGATGATCGAACTGCCGCGCGCCTGCGTGCTGGCCGACAAGATCTCGAAGTTCGCGGACTTCTTCAGCTTCGGCACGAACGACCTCACCCAGATGACCTACGGGTTCTCGCGGGACGACATGGGCAAGTTCTTCTCCGAGTACCTGCAGCGCGGGATCCTCAAGGACTCGCCGCTCTCCGTCTTCGACGTCGAGGGCGTCGGCGAGATGGTGAAGATGGCCTCCGAAAAGGGCCGCGCCGCCAAGCCGCGCATCAAGCTCGGCGTGTGCGGCGAGCACGGCGGGGACCCCACGGGTGTCGCGTTTTTCCACAAGATCGGGTTGGACTACGTCAGCTGCTCGCCTTTCCGGGTACCTGTGGCGCGTCTCGCCGCAGCACACGCGGCGCTCGGGGTTCTGTGATTGCTCCTGTGACCAAGCGGAATCTGTCCCCGGCGCTCGCGCTGTTCCTCCTCGGCGGGTGCGTGCTCGACGCCCCGCTCCCGGACCTCGGCGCCTGCGCCGAGCCGCCG
>CAJBVW010000481.1 GCA_903959175.1 uncultured Pseudomonadota bacterium | reverse complement strand
CCGTCCCCTTCCCGCCGGGCCGCCCGTCCCCGCCCGCCGGGCCGCCCGTCCCGCTCGCCGGGCCGCCCGTTCCCGCGCACCGGGCCGCCCGCCCCCGAACGCCGGGCCGCCAACCCGCCCCTCCAACGCCGATCACCCCGCGCGCTCAACGCCGCCCACCACCTCGTCCAGCCACTCCACGACGGCGCGGATGCGCGGGGCGTCCGCGAGGCCCTCGGGCACGACGCGCCAGAGCGCATGTTCGAGGCGCGGATCGGCGCGATCGACCCGCACGAGATCGGGGTGGGCGTCGCCCGCGGGGGTGGCGAGGACACCGAGGCCCACGCCCGCGCGCACCAGCTCGAAGACGGTGGTGAAGCTGGTCGTGGAGACGACGACGCGGCCGCGCGGGACGAAGGCGCGCATCCACCGGGCCTCCGCGATGGGGGAGTCGGGCGGGCCGAGCATCACCAGATCGGCGGTGGCGTCGATGGGGAGCGGATCGTAGCCGTGAGCGTCCACGTAGGCGCGGGCGCCGTAGAGCCCCAACGGCACGCGCGCGAGCTGACGGATCCGCATGCCGGGCTCCGTCGGGCGGAACAGGCGGATGGCGATGTCGGCCTGGCCCGCGGAGAGGTCGAGGACCTGCTCGGTGGAGCGCACGTCGAGCACGAGGTCGGGGTGGCGGGCGCGCAGGGCGGCGAGGCGCGGCGCGAGGACCCAACTCGCGACGTAGTCGAGGGTGGTGAGCCGCACGGGGCCGTGGACGCGGTCGGCGGCGGCGTCGACGTCGTGGGTGAGGGCGCGCACCTCCTGGGCCATGCGCGCGGCGTGCTCGACGACGCGGCGGCCGGCCTCGGTGGCGCGCGCGATGCGGAGGTCGCGCCAGTCCATACTGCATCCGTGCAGGTGATGGCTGCATTCTGCTGCGTTGGCGCAGCCGCGCGGCGCCGGTATCTTCGGCGTGTACCCCCGAGCCCGCATGCCCGCGACCGACCTGACCTTCCCCGCCGCCGACGGCCGCGTGCTCTCCGGCACGGTGTTTGCTCCCCCCGGCCGCCCCGAGGGTGCGCTCGTGATCTGCTCGGCGCTGGGCGTGCCGCGGCCCTACTACCGCAAGTTCGCGGTGTGGCTGGCCGAGCGCGGCGTGGCGGTGCTGACCTTCGACTACCGCGGCGTCGGCGGCTCCGTGGCGGGCCCGCTCCGCAAGGACCGTTCGACGCTGCTCGACTGGGGGCGCCTCGACGTGAGCGCCGCCATCGGCTTCGCCCTCGACACCTGGCCGGACCACGCCGTCTGGGGGCTCGGCCACAGCTTCGGCGGGCAGTCCTTCGGGATCTCGCCGCGGGGGCGCGATCTGGCCGGCGCCATCGTCGTCGCTGCCGGATCGGGTGACCTCACGCTCTACCCGCCGGCCCTGCGCCGCCGCTACCAGCTCCAGATGGCGGCGGTGCCCCTCGTCACCGCCATCACCGGCTACGTGCCCGGCCGCCTGGGCATCGGCGCGGACCTCCCCGCCGGGGTCGTCGGCCAGTGGGCCGCGTGGTGCCGCACCCCCGGGTACGCGCGCGGCGCGCTCGGGATCGAGGGCACGCACTACCACCACCTCGACGCGCCGATGGCCTTCTACGACTTTCCGGACGACACCTACGCGCCCGCCGGGCCCTCCGCCGAGCTGCGGAGCTGGTACACGGCCGCGCGGGTCACCCACCGCACGGTCACGCCGGGCGAGCTGGGGATGGACACGATCGGGCACTTCGGCTTCTTCCGGCCGGGCCCGACGGAGGCCGTGTGGGCCGAGATCCGGGACAGGGTGGCCGGCGCCGCGTAGGCCGATCGCCGAGAGGCCCGGCGATCGGCCCGCGCGCCTCGTCGGGAGGAGCGCTACTTGCCCTTGCCGGCGGGAGCGGCGGGGGCCGCCTGCTTCTTGGCTTGGGCCGCCTTGGCCTGGCTCTTCTGGTCGGTCTGCTGCTGCTTGGCCTTCGCCTGAGACTTCGGATTCTTGTCGCCCATGTGGCCGCCTGCGGTTCGCGATCGGTACACCCCCGCGGCTGCGACGTCCGGAACGGGGGCGAGGCCGCCCGGAGGAGGGCGCCTGGGCCAGTCACTACACACGCGGGGCGGTTCGCCCACGTCCTTCTCCCAACGGGCTACCAGGGCGCCATGGACATCGTCCTCGCCACCTTCAACGCGAAGTACATCCACGCCTCGTTCGGCCTGCGCTACCTGCACGCCAACCTCGGCGATCTGCGCCCGCGCGCTACGATCGTGGAGCTGGACACGGGGATGGCGCCCATCGACGCGGTGGAGCTGCTCCTCGCGCACCAGCCGCGCATCATCGGCCTCGGCGTGTACGTGTGGAACGCGACGCTCACCCTCGCGGTCGTCGAGCTCCTCAAGGCGTTGCGTCCCGATCTCCCCGTGGTCATCGGGGGCCCCGAGGTGAGCCACGAGGTCGACGCGCAGCCGCTCTGCGCGCTCGCGGACGTGGTGGTCGTCGGCGAAGGAGACCTCGTCTTCGCGGAGATCTGCCGCAAGCTGCTCGCGGGCGAGGCCGTGGAGCACGTCGTGCGCGCCGGGCTCCCCGATCTCGCCGCGTTGAAGCTCCCCTACGACCTCTACACCGACGAGGACCTCGCCCAGCGCGTCGTCTACGTCGAGGCCTCACGCGGCTGCCCGTTCCTGTGCGCCTTCTGCCTCTCCGCGCTCGACAAGGGCGTGCGCCGCTTCGACGAGGACGCCTTCCTGGCAGCCCTCGGCGCCCTGCACGACCGCGGCCTGCGCAACTTCAAGTTCGTCGACCGCACGTTCAACCTCTCGATCGCGAGCTGCAAGCGCATCCTCGGCTTCTTCCTCGACCGGTTGGACCCCGCGTTGTTCGTGCACTTCGAGCTCATCCCGGATCGGCTCCCGGCCGAGCTCAAGGCGCTCATCGCCGCCTTCCCGCCGGGCACGCTCCAGTTCGAGATCGGCATCCAGACCTTCGACGCGGACGTCGCCGGGCGCATCGACCGCCGCCACGAGCCCACGCACATCGAGGCCAACCTCACCTGGCTGCGCGAGCACACCGGCGTCCACCTCCACACGGACCTCATCGTGGGCCTCCCCGGCGAGTCCGTGGCGGGGTTCGGCGTCGGCTTCGACCGCCTGTTCGCGCTCGGGCCCCAGGAGATCCAGGTCGGGATCCTCAAGCGGCTCCGCGGCGCGCCCATCGCGAAGCTCACGGAGGCGTGGGGCATGGTCTACAGCCCGGCGCCCCCCTACGAGGTGCTCCAGACCGGCGCGATCGCGTTCGCGGAGATGCAGGCGATGAAGCGCTTCGCCCGCTTCTGGGGCGCCCTCGCCAACACCGGCCACTACCGCCACACCCTGCCGCTCCTGCTCGCGGGGGGCTCGCCCTTCGCGCGCTTCTTCGCGCTCTCCGAGGCCCTCGGCGCCCGCTTCGGCCGCTCGCACGCCATCGCCTCGTCCCGCCTCGTCGAGGCCCTCTACGAGCACGGCGCCGCCGAGGGGATCGCGCTCCCCACGCTCGGCCGCGCCCTCATCGCCGACCTCTTGAACACCGGCCGCCTCCCCCTCCCCGACCTGTTGCGCCCCTACGCCACGGAGGAGGAGCGCCTGATCCGCAAGGCGCGCCCGGCCCCGCGCGAGGGGCACGCCCGCCAGGAGGCCCACGGCACGCGCGCGTAGGAGCCCTCGCGGAAGTCCTCCGCCCGGGGGCGCCCCCGCCGCGCCCGGCACGTTAGCCGCTGGTCCACGCAAGGCCCACCATGTCGAGCTCGACGATCCACTGGTTCCCCGGCCACATGGCCACCGCCCGCTCCGAGATCCGGAAGGCGATGCCCGGGGTCGACCTCGTGATCGAGATCCTCGACGCCCGCATCCCCTTCAGCAGCGAGAACCCCCTCGTCGCCGAATTGCGCGGCACCAAGCCGTGCATCCAGATCCTCAACAAGGCCGACCTCGCCGATCCCGCCGTCACCGCCGAGTGGCTCGCGATCAAGGCGGCGACGCCCGGCATCCACCCCCTCGTGCACAACCACAAGCAGGGCAGCCTCCTGCGCACGGTGACGGCCCTCATCAAGACGCTCGTGCCGCCTCGCCCGCGGCCCGTCGCCGCGATCATCGTGGGCATCCCGAACGTGGGGAAGTCGACCGTCATCAACACCCTCGCGAGCCGCCCCATCGCGAAGACGGGGAACAAGCCGGCGATCACGCAGATGCAGCAGCGCGTCGTCGTCAGCACCGAGCTGGTGCTGGTCGACACCCCCGGCTTCCTCTGGCACAAGCTCACGCCCGCGGCGTGCGGCTACCGGCTCGCGGTCACGGGGGCGATCTCCGACCGCGTGATCGAGCACCAGGATATCGCGGCGTTCGCAGCGAACTTCCTGGCCGACCGTTACCCCGACCGCCTCGCCGCCCACTACGGGCTGACCGAGCTGCCCACGGAGGAGGTCGAGCTCCTCTCGGCGATCGGGCGCCGCCGCGGCTTCATCAGCAAGGGCGGCGTGCCCGACCTCCAGCGCGCGGCCGAGCGGCTCCTGTTCGACCTGCGCGAGGGCTCCTTCGGCGCGATCAGCCTGGAGCGCCCCGCGGACTGTCTACGTCGAAGCTGAAACCTTCTTCTTCGCCCGCGGCTTCTTCGCCTTCGCGGGGAGCCGGTCCGTCCACGAGAGGGCGTCGGCGGCGAGGCGGGTGAGGAGGTCGGCGTCCGCCGGGATGGCGACCTGCACGTAGTCCTCCCAGGTGCGGCCCTCCATCGGGGTGAACGCCTGCATGCCGGGCTGGGCCACGAGGGCCGCCACGCGGCTCGGCCCGACCCGCGCGATCACGCTCTCGGCGAAGCAGCCGAAGAACATCTGGCGGTTCACGAAGGCGCACGGCAGGCCGAACATCTGCTTGCGCTCGATGCGGGCGTCCGCGGGGAGCGCGGCCTCGTAGGCGGCGGCGACGGCGGGGCTCGAATCCATGTGCTCTCCGGGTGCCGGCGTCTATCCCATCTCGACCCCCCGCTGGGGTAGGATTGCCCCCCGCCCGCCAAAGGAGCCCCATGTCGAAGTTGAAGCTCAAGCCCGGTGTCGTCACCGGGGCCGCCCTCCAGGACCTGTTCGCCTACATGAAGGACGCCGAATGCGCCCTCCCCGCGGTGAACGTCATCGGGTCGCACGGCATCAACGCCGCGCTCCAGGCCGCGAAGGAGGCCCAGGCCCCCATCATCGTGCAGCTCTCGAACGGCGGCGCGCACTTCTACGCGGGCAAGTTCCTGAAGGACGGCATCCAGGCCGCGATCCTCGGCGGCGTCTCGGCCGCCCACCACGTGCGCACCGTGGCCGAGGCGTACGGCGTGCCCGTCATCCTCCACACCGACCACGCCGCGAAGAAGCTGCTCCCGTGGGTGCACGGCCTGCTCGACCACGGCGAGCGCTTCCACAAGGCGCACGGCGTCCCGATGTTCTCCTCGCACATGCTGGATCTTTCGGAGGAGCCCCTCCACGAGAACCTCGAGATCTGCGCCGCGACGCTCGCGCGCATGGCCGCCATCGACATGACGCTCGAGATCGAGCTCGGCGTGACCGGCGGCGAGGAGGACGGCGTCGACAACTCCGGCGTCGACAACTCCAAGCTCTACACCCAGCCGGCGGACGTGCTCGCGGCGTACGACGCGCTGCACGGCGTCGGCAACTTCACGATCGCGGCGTCCTTCGGGAACACGCACGGCGTCTACAAGCCGGGCAACGTGAAGCTCACCCCGTCCATCCTCAAGAACAGCCAGGTGGAGATCTCCCGCCTGCGCGGGGGCGGCGCCAAGCCGGTCAACTTCGTGTTCCACGGCGGCTCGGGCTCGACCCCCGAAGAGATCCGCGAGGCCGTCTCCTACGGCGTCATCAAGATGAACATCGACACCGACACGCAGTGGGCGTTCACGCATCCGATCAAGGCGTTCATGGACGAGAAGAGCGCCTACCTCCAGAGCCAGATCGGCAACCCCGAGGGCGACGACAAGCCCAACAAGAAGTACATCGACCCCCGCGGCTGGACCCACCTGGGCGAGCGCGGCATGGCCACCCGCCTCGTCGAGGCCTTCCGGGACCTCGGCGCCATCGGCAAGTTCGAGCTGTAGCCGTCGGTAGCGCGCTCCGTTCGGCGGGCGCCGGGTGACGATCGCCCGGCGCCCGCCCTCCGGGGCCCCCCCACGCTTGCCTGCCCTCCGAGCGGCGCCTACCCCAAGGGAGGACGCCGTAGAGATAGACATCGACGAAGGCTGATCTTCAGCCCGCCGTCGGGCGTCCGGGCCACCGTGAGGGGGGACGTTCGAGATGCGGATGGGACTGTTGGGTGTGTCGTCACTGGCGTTCGCCGTGGTGGCGTGGAGCGGGATGACGTGGGCGGAGACCGTCGCGACCGGCGCGGCGCCCGACGTGCGGACCGACGCGGTGAACCACGGGGTCGGGCCGCTCGGGGACGTGCCGGTGCCGGTGCCGAGCCAGCTCGCGGACTACGTGCGCGACGAACAAGCGGCGATCGCGCTCGGGAAGGCGCTGTTCTGGGACATGCAGGTGGGCAGTGACGCGCAGGCCTGCGCGAGCTGTCACTTCGCAGCGGGCGCCGACACGCGCGCGAAGAACCAACTCTCGCCGGGCCTCCTCCACGTGGTGGATCCCACGCGCGCGTCCGACCCGGACCTCACGTTCGGCGACGACGACGGCAAGACCGGCTCCGGCGCGGCGGCGGGCCCGAACTACACCCTGGTCGCGGCCGACTTCCCCTTCCACCGCCTCGAGGACCCCGACGACCGGGAGTCCTGCGGCGACGGCCTCGACAACGACAGCGACGGCCGCGCGGACGGGGACGACGGCGACTGCTTCGACACCAACGACGCCGCGTCCTCCCAGGGCACCTTCGACGGCGGCTTCATCTCGGTCGCCCGCGCCGACAGCAAGCGAGGGGCCTTCGACCAGTGCGGCACCCCCGACGGCGCCCTCTTCAACGTGGGGGGCGTGCCCGTCCGCAAGGTCGAGCCGCGCCAGACGCCCACCGTCATCAACGCGGTGTTCAACCACCGCAACTTCTGGGACGGGCGCGCCAGCAACATCTTCAACGGGCTGAACCCCCTCGGCGAGCGCGGCCTGCTCGCGACGGCGACCAACCCCAACCCGGGCATCCTCGTGCGCGGCGCGGACGGGAAGGTCGCCAAGGCGCAGGCGCGCCTCGACAACGCGAGCCTCGCGTCCCAGGCGGTGGGCCCCCCGACCTCGGACTTCGAGATGAGCTGCGCCGGCCGCACCAACGCGGACATCGGCCGCAAGCTCCTCTCCCGCGCGCCCCTCGCCCTCCAGAAGGTGCACCCCACGGACAGCGTGCTCGCGTCCTACCGGAGCAACACGAAGGGCCTAAAGGGCACCTACCGGGCGCTCGTACAGCAGGCGTTCAACCAGACGTACTGGGGCGGTGAGGGCCGCTTCGACGCCAACGGTGACCCGACGACCGGCCGCGGCGGCTACACCCAGATCGAGGTCAACTTCCCGCTCTTCTTCGGCCTCGCCATCCAACTCTACGAGGCCACCCTGGTCTCCGACGAGACCCCCTTCGACGCCTTCATGGCGGGGGACGACGCCGCGCTGGACGAGGTCGAGAAGTTCGGCCTCTCCGTATTCCTGAACGAGGGCAAGTGCGTGAATTGCCACGCCGGCAACGAGCTCACCGGCGCGTCCGTTCGCTTGCGCGCCAACCAGCCCTTCGGGAACGAGGAGGCCGTCGAGCGCATGCTCATGGGTGACGGCAACGCGGCGCTGTACGACGGCGGCTTCTACAACATCGGCGTGCGGCCCACGTTCGAGGACCTCGGCGTCGGCGGCGCGCTCGCGGGCTTCCCGCTCTCGTTCTCGCGCCAGCTCTCCGCGGGCACGGTCATCGACGCCTTCGCGGTGCACCCCGAGACGTTCGAGATCCCCGGCGACATCGTGCTGGGCGAGCGCGTCGCGGTAGACGGCGCCTTCAAGGTGCCGAGCCTGCGCAACATCGAGCTCACCGGCCCCTACTTCCACAACGGCGGCCAGGCCACGCTCGCGCAGGTGGTGGCCTTCTACGACCGCGGCGGCGACCGCCTCGGGCCCAACGGGGACGACACCACCGGCTTCGGCGACGAGGGCAGCAACCTCGACCCCGACATCCAGCCGCTCGGCCTCGGGAACCTCACCCGCCAGATCGACGGGCTCACCGTCACCGGCGACGTGGCGCTCGTCGAGTTCCTCGTGGCGCTCACCGACGAGCGCGTGCGCTTCGAGCAGGCCCCCTTCGACCACCCGCAGCTCGTGATCCCGGACGGGCACCCCGGCGACGCGCTCGCGGTCACCCGGCAGGTGCAGGGCCGCGCCGCGACCACGCTGCGCACCCTCCCGGCGGTCGGCGCCGCGGGCAACACCGCCGACATCGGCACCTTCCTCCGCCTCGATCCGCTCGACGAGTAGGAGCCCTCAGGGCGTCGCGCAGCCCGTGTAGTGGAGCGGGGGCCCCCGGCCCTCGCCCACCTGCCAGAACCCGCCGGAGAGCGGGTCATAGGCGACGGCCTCGCCCTGCAGCTCGAGCGCGAAGGCCACCGCCACGGGGGCGCCCGGCGCTGCGAGGTCGGTAATGTCGACCTCGTAGAGGTGCAGGTAGGTGCGCAGCAGCAGCGTGGCGCCATCGCCGGAGAGGTCGGCGGCGGTGGCCCGCGCGGTGAGGTCCTCGTCGGGGGTGCCGGTGGGGACGTCCGCCCGCCACTCGAGCACGGTGGCGCCGGCCGGGAGCACGAAGAGGCCCGCGGTGGCGTCGGTGCGCTTGGTGACGACGAGCGGGGTGCCGTCGGGCAGGAGCGCGAGGCCCTCGGCGTCCTCCGCGCCGCGACCGCCGGCGTCAGCGCCCGGGTAGGTGAAGGGGCGGACCTCGGGGACGGCGCTGAGCTCCGCGGTGCCGTCCAGGAGGGGCTCCTCCACGACGAGCACGGAGAAGTCGGCGCGGTCGATGCCGAGCGTGCCGATGTCCCCGACGACGAGGCACCAGCCGGACGCGGCGGCGCACGGGCCCACCGCGAGGTCCTCCCAGTCCACGTTCTCGACGCCGTCGAGGTGGAGGGTGGCGACGGTGACGCCGTCCGCGTCGAGCGCGTAGAGGTCGGCGGCTCCGCCGGAGTCCTCGTGGCTCCAGAGCACGCCGGGGTTCAGGCGGCTCACGGCGAGGCCGGAGAGCTCGTTCAGCGAGGTGTCGACGACGGGGCCGAGGGCAACCGAGGCGGCGTACTCCGCGCACGGGCCGCCGCGGTCGGTGTCGGTGTCGGTGTCCGAATCGGTGTCGGTGTCGGTGTCCGAATCGGTGTCGGTGTCCGAATCGGTGTCCGAATCGGTGTCCGAATCCGTGTCCGAATCCGTGTCCGAATCGGTGTCGGCGTCGGAATCCGAGGTGTCCGACGCGCCGGGGGGAGGATCGGAGGCGACGCACGCGAGGAGGAGCAGCACGGCCCTCCCCTATCCCGTCAGGACGGCGCCACCACGGCCTCGACCGTCCCCGCCTCGGCCTTCCCCGCCTCTCCCTCGCCCGCCCGCCGCCCGGTCACCATCCGGTACACGACGGGGATGACGACGAGCGTGAGCACGGTCGAGCTCGCGAGGCCGAAGATCACCGTGATGGCGAGCGGCCGCTGGATCTCCGCGCCCTCGCCGAAGCCGACCGCCAGCGGCAGGAGCCCGACCACGGAGTTGAGCGCCGTGATGAGGATGGGGCGCAGGCGCAGCGCCGCGGCCTCCTGGATGGCGTCCTGCACGGTGCGGCCCTTCGCGCGCAGGCCGTTCGCGGCGTCCACCAACACGATCGCGTTCGCGACGACCACGCCGGCGAGCACGATGAGGCCGATGAAGACGACGACGCTCACCGGGGTGTCGGTCACCCAGAGGCCGATGGAGACGCCCACGAGCGAGAGCGGCACGGAGAAGAGGATGACGAAGGGGTCGCGGATGCTCTCGAAGGTGCTCGCCATGATGACGTAGACGAGGAACACCGCCAGCCCGAGCGCGAGCTGGAGGGAGCCCATGGAGCGCTCGAGCTCGCGGTTCTGGCCGCCGATCTCGAACTCGACGCCGTGCGGGAGCGTCGTGGTGCGGAACTCCTCCTCCACCGCGGCGCCGGCCCCGCCGAGGTCGAAGCCCGCGAGGTTCGCGGAGAGCACGACGGCGCGCTGCTGATCGATGCGGCGGATCTCGGACGGGCCCGCGCCCTCCTCGATGGTGGCGACGGAGTCGAGCCGGATGGGCGGCACGAGGCGCGGGTTGACGTTGATGGCGCCGAGGGCCGCGATGGAGCCGCGGTCGGCCTCGTCGATGCGGACCAGGAGATCCACCCGGCGCTCGCCGCGGGAGAGGCGCGTGGCGCGTTCGCCCTGGACCTTGGCGCGGACGGCCTGCGCGACCTCGCCGACGCCGAGGCCGAGCGAGTCGAGCCGGGCGCGGTCGTAGCGGACGCGCACCTCCGGGTAGCCGCGCGAGAGCGAGCTCCGCAAGTCGGTCAGGCCCGGCACCTTCGCCATGGCGGCGAGCCCGACATCGGAGGCGACGCGGAGCGTGTCGAGCTCGTGGCCGTGGAGGACGACCTCGACCGGGGTGCGGAAGCTGAAGAGGGCGGGGCGGCGGAAGCGCGTCTCCAACCGGGGGAACACGGCGAGCTTCTCGCGGAGGGCGGCCATGAGCACGGCCTCGCGCGTCTCGAGGTCCCCGCCGGGGGTCATCTCGACGAGCAGGCGCGCGGTGTTCTCGCCCTCGTCGGGCTTGCTGTCCGCGCGGCGCTCGGTGCCGACGACGGTG
>CAJBVW010000480.1 GCA_903959175.1 uncultured Pseudomonadota bacterium | reverse complement strand
TCGAGTGGCTCGGCCGCGGCGAGGTCGAGGCGGACGAGGTCGCCGCGCTCGCGCCCGACGCGCCGACGCGGCAGGCCGCGCTGCAGGCCGGCGCCGGTGGGCCGAGGAGCACGGTGTCCACGGCGTGTACGTCGTCCAGCCAGGCGATCGGCGAGGCGCTGCTGCGCATCCGCCGCGGCGAGGTGGACGCGATGGTGGCCGGCGGGGTGGACGCCCTCTCCGAGCCCCTTATGGTGGTCGGGTTCGCCAAGCTCGGCGCGCTCTCGACCCGCAACGAGGACCCCACGCGCGCCAGCCGCCCCTTCGACACCCACCGAGACGGCTTCGTGCTCGGCGAGGGCGCCGGGTTCCTCATCCTCGAGGCCGAGGAGACCGCCCGCGCGCGCGGCGCCCCCGTCCTCGCCACGATCGGCGGCTGGGGCTGCTCGTGCAACGCGTGGCGCATCACCGACTCGCCGCCGGACGGCCGCGGCGCCGCCCAGGCCATGCGCGCGGCGCTGCTGGACGCGGGGCTCACCCGCGAGGACATCGGCTACATCAACGCGCACGGCACCTCCACCCCGCAGAACGACCTGTCCGAGAGCCGCGCGATCCGCTCGGTGTTCGGGGAGATGCCGGTGCCGGTGAGCAGCACGAAGGGCCACATGGGCCACCTCGTGGCGGCGTGTGGCGCGGTCGAGGCCATCCTGTGCGTCCAGGCGCTGCGGGACGGCTGGCTCCCCCCGACGCGGAACCTCGAAGAGCCCGACCCCGACTGCGATCTGACCCACATCCTCGGCGCGCCCACGCGGGCCCACGCCCGCTACGCGCTCACGAACGCCTTCGGCTTCGGCGGCAGCAACGGCAGCGTGCTCCTCGGGGCGTTGACGTGAGCGGGCGGCGGGCCGGCGTGCTCGCCGTGGGCCTCGTGACTCCGCTCGGTGACGAGCTCCATGCGGTCCTCGGCCGCGCCCGCGCGGGAGAGACGGCCCTGCGCCCGAGCGAGAAGCTCGCGGACCTGCCGGACCCCCGCGCAGCCCTCGTCGAGGGCCCGTCCCTGCAGGGCTGGCTCAAACGGAAGAAGGACGCCCGCCTGCTGCCGCGCTCCGCCGAGCTCGCGCTCCCGGCGGCCGGCCGCGCCCTGCTCGGCTTCACCGGAGACGTCGAGGAGCTCGGCCTCTGCGTTGCCGTCGGCCGAGAGCCCCCGGACGAGGGCGAGGCCGAAGCGTCGCTCGTGGCGATGGCGGGCGGGGAGCCCGGCGCCTACGTGCTCGATCGCGCGCTGCTGGGCGGCGCGGGGCGCGCGCTCTACCCGCCGCTGCTGCCGCTGCGCACGCTGCCGAACATGGTGCTCGCGCACGTGGCGATCCAGCACGGCATCCGCGGGGAGAACAACACCTGGGCGGGCGGCGCCGAAGCGGGGGCCCAGGCCCTCCGCGCGGCCCTGCGCCTCGTGGACGAGGGGCGCGCGGCCTACTGCCTCGTCGGGGCCGCCTCCTCCGACGTGGACCTCGCGAGCGCCCGCGATCGCCTCCGCCTCGGCCGCACCGGTCCCCCCGGGGAGGCCGCCATCTTCGCGCTCATCGGCGCCGGCGGCGCCCCCGTCCGGGAGGATGCCGCCCTGCTCGCTGCCCTCCGCGCCGCGATGGGGGACTGCGGCGCGGTGGAGGGTTTGTACGGCGTGCTCGGGGCATAGGAGGCGCAAAGTCCGCACTTGCCCTGTCGAGCCAGGCCCCAAAGGACGCACCCTGCGGGGCGTCCGACGGGCCTGGCTTCCGCCAAAACCGCGCGAAGCGAACGTCGGCGGGGCCCCATTCGTCCGGCTCTGCGGACGTATGGGGTTGGCCGACGTGGTAGGGTGGCGGCGCCCCGGAGCCCCTGCTTGGCCACCCGCGAGTCGTCCCGCCGCTTCCACTTCATCAAGGAGATCGCCTCCGGCGGGTTCGGGAGCGTGTACCTCGCGAAGGTGATGCACGCCGACGGGTTCTCCCGCCTCGCGGCCATCAAGCTCCTCCACCAACGGTGGAGTGAGAACGCCGAGATCGCCCAGCGCATGCGGGACGAGGCGCGGCTCCTCGGGTGGCTGCGGCACCGCAACATCGTGGACGTCATCGACCTCACCACGATCGGCGGCCGCGTGGCCGTCATCATGGAGTACCTGGAGGCGATCGACTTCAAGCAGGCGATCACCCAGACGATCGACACGAACGAGCAGATGCCGCCTCGCGTCGCGCTCGAGGCCATCGCCTTCGTCGCGAGCGCCCTCGACGCCGCCTACAACCGGCCGCCGTACCAGGGCGAGAAGCCGCTCCGCGTCATCCACCGCGACATCAAGCCCTCCAACATCATGGTGGACGAGTCCGGCACGGTGAAGGTGCTCGACTTCGGCGTCGCGCGGGCCGACTTCGACCATCGTGAGAGCCACACGCAGGAGCTTCAGTTCGGCTCCGTCGACTACATGCCGCCCGAGCGGCTCTTCTTCGAGCCGGAGACCCCGTTCTCCGACGTGTACTCGCTCGGCGCGACCCTCTTCGAGCTGCTCGCGCTCGAGAAGCTCGGCAAGGCCAAGGGCCGCCCCGAGAAGCACGCGCAGTTCCTGACCGATCGCCTCGTGTTCCTCCGGACCCGGTGTGACCTACCGGGCCTCTCCGGCGACGCCGTGGTCACGCTCATCGAACAGATGTGCTCGTACGGGCACGAGGGCCGGCCCTCCGCGGCGGACACCGTGCAGCGCTGCCGGGCGTTCGCGCGCGGCTTCGAGGGCGAGGGGCTGGGCGAGTGGGCCGAGCGCGTGCTCCCCCCGCTGCTCAAGGCGAGCCGCGAGGCGCCGCGCGAGCCGAACCCGCTCACGGACTCGATCCTCTCGGAGGACAGCGCCTCCTTCAAGGCGGACGACACCTACGTCGACTCCATGGAGGAGGGCGGGGTGCTCGTGAAGCCGGGGGATCCCGTGCCGGTCTCCATCCCGCCGACGGACGAGCGGTGGGACCTCCTCCGGCAGGCCGCGCTCTCGGAGATCCAGGCGCGCGTCGACGGCGCGGACGCCTCGTTCCCCGACAAGCCCACCACCGTGGGCCGCCCCGACGAGGAGGTCGAGGTCATCGACGAGCTCGCGGACAGTTCGCTCACGATGGTCGCGACGCCGCCGATCGGCGCCGCCCGCCCCGCCGCCGCCCGCCCCGCCGCCTCCAACGGCGCGCCCCCCCCGGGCCTCACCGCGGTCGGGAACGCGTTCGACGCGCCGAGCGCCGCGTACCTCAAGACGATCCGCGCGCCGGCCGGATCCACCGGCGCCCCGGCCCCCGCGCCCCCGCCCGCCGC
>CAJBVW010000479.1 GCA_903959175.1 uncultured Pseudomonadota bacterium | reverse complement strand
GGCGTCACGCCCCTCGATCGGCTCGCCCGCCTGCCCCCCGGAACCTTCCGCTGCCGTGGGGTCCGAAGGATTGTCGTAGAGCAAGGCTACTTCCTCTTCGACATCGCCTCTATCCGGCGGCAGAGGTGCCGGCCAGGGTGCGCGCCGCGCGGCTCAGGCGCTCTCGACCAGCCCTCGTAGGCGCTCGACAACCCGGCCGAGGTCCGCGACGAACGCCGCGTACGCGAGGCGGCGCCCTGCCTCGTCGGGGACGCGGAGCACCGAACCGGGATGCACGGTGACGAGCACGCCAGGGGCGAGGTCGGACGCGAGGAAGTCCCCGCGAACGCGCCCCACGCGCACCTCCGGCCCGAGCAGCGCACGCGCCGCCGTCGCGCCGAGACACACGAGGACCGCAGGGTGCACCTCGGCGATCTCCGCGAGCAGCCACGGCAGGCACGCTTCGACGTGCTGCTGGCCGGGCGTCTTGTGGATCCGGCGCTTCCCCCGCAGCTCGAAGCGGAAGTGTTTCACCGCGTTGGTGAGGTAGACCTCACTGCGGTCGAGCCCCACCTCGGCCAGCGCGCGATCGAGCAGCCGCCCGGCCGGTCCGACGAACGGACGCCCGGAGAGCTCCTCCTCCACACCCGGCTGCTCCCCGACCAGCATCACGGCGGCATCGCCGGGCCCCTCCCCGAACACGCCACGCGTGGCGCACTCCCAGAGAGGGCACCCGCGGCACGCATCCACACCCGCGCGCAGGCGAGTCAGGCTCGCGTCGGAGGGCGGCGGGGCGGGCGGACGTGTCACTCCCGGAAGGTAGGCCCGTCGTCAGCGCCGGAAAGCTCGGGCGCGTCCGGTCGGGCTCTCAGCCTTCCTGCCGTGCGGCCCGCGCGGCCCGTTGCACGGCGTCGGCGTCCACCCCGAGGGCGCGGAACATCTTGCGCTCCTGCCAGTCCTGGAAAAGCCGGACATGGCGATCGGCGGCGAGCTTCCCCGTGGTGAGGTAGACGAACGCCCGGTACGGGGTGGACACCGCGTGCGGCGGGATCTCGCGGTGCGCCTCCCAGAAGAAGCCCTCGACCGACCGGTTGTTTCCGTACCAATAGCGGGCGAGGCGCAGGTAGGCCTTGTAGTCGCTCGCGACGTCGGCCTCGTAGGTGGCGAGGAGCGAGGCGCGATCCGCGCGCTCCTCTCCGTACGCCCGCAGCAGCGCCAGCGCGGCCTGGCACCCGCCGCGGATGGCGAAGTCGACGCCGCCCGAGAGGATGGGGTCCACGAAGGCGGCGGCGTCCCCCACGAGCATCCAGCCGTCCCCCGTGAGGCTGGTGTGACTGAAGGACCAGTCTCGCGCGAAGCGGAGGCGCCCTCCCCCCTCGCCGGGCACCGCACGTGCGTGCTCCAGCGGGAGGCCGGAGGACGCGAGGAGGGCGTCGAAGCGGGCCTCGTCCATGCGGGAACGGTCCCGCGTCACGATTCCGACGCTCGTCCGATCGGGCCCGATCGGGATGAACCAGATCCACCCGTCCGGGACGGTCACGATCCACTGGACGTGCCGGCCGAGCGGGCCCGGGAAGCCGCCGGCGCCGTCGAACCACGCGTACGTGGCGGTGGCTCGCAGGTCGGGGACGGTGCGGGTGAGGCCGAAGTGGCGCCCGACGAGGCAGCGCTGCCCCGAGGCGTCCACGACGAAGTCCGCGCGGAGGTCCTCCCGGACGCCGTCGACGAGGATGCGTGCGCCGACGACGCGGCCGTCCTCCTCGATCAGGGACTCTGCCTCCACGTCCTCGCGCACGTCCGCCCCGAGCCGCGCGGCCTCCTGGAGGAGCAGGTGGTCGAAGGGGGCGCGCTCGACGTTGAACGAGTGCTCGTAGGGGCCGGCGAGCAGCGCGGCCTCGTCGAGGCCGGGGAGGTCGGTCTCGAGCTGGGCGTCGAACAGGACGGTCCACGGGTCGCGGGTCTCGCCCCAGACGTAGGCGGCGCCGTACTTCCGGGGGAAGCCCATCCCGGCGATCGTCGGACCGAGCCCGAAGTGGCGGTCGAGCAGCGAGAGCGACGCCGGCTGCAGTGACTCGCCGACATGGTGACGCGGCATGCGCGTGCGCTCGACGACGGTGACGGCGGCGCCGTGGCGCGCGAGCATGGCGGCGGTGGTGGCGCCGGCCGGGCCCCCACCCAGGACGAGGAAGCGTGCAGTCATGCGGCCTTGCTTAACGCGCTAAGCGACACGGAAGACCACCTGGTTCCCGCGCTGCTTGGCGACGTACATCGCGGCGTCGGCGCGGTGGAGCATGTCGTCGGCGTCCGCGGGCGGGGTGCGGAAGGTGACGGCGCCGATGCTGAAGCCGGCACCCCAGCTCCGCGCGCGCTCGAGCGCCACGAGCAGCCAGGCGACGGCGCCGGCGACCACGATCAGGGCGGCGAGGAAAGCGTGGCGAGACACGCGTACCTGATCGGTAGGATGCCTGCTCCGCCTTCAGTCTTTCCTCCACTGACACATGGTGACAGGGTTCAGGCGGCGGCGCCCCCACCGCCGTCGGTCGGGTCGTCCTCGTGGGGGACGCTCCCCTCCTCGCGCGTCGGCTCGTCCTCGAGGGGGAGCGTCGAGGAGAGGATCAGCGAACGGTGCGGCGGGCGGACGGCAGACTGCATCGGGAGCGCGTCGTCCTCGGGGGGGGTCCGCACGAGGGTCGGGGGGTCGACGAAGATGAACCCGTTCTGGAAGAGCATGAACATGCTCACGTTCTTGCACACCGGGTAGAACGCGGCGGTGAACGCGATGGTCGCCGGGATCAGGATGTTCTCCGAGCCCGCGAGCCGGCCCATCTCGTGGAACCAGAAGCCCAGCGCGATGGCGAACAGCGCGCCGGCGCCGTAGCCCATGACGACGGGGATGGTCCAGCTCCCGCTCCACCGCTCGAAGCGGACATGGCAGACCTCGCAGGTCTCGTGGAGCGTGAGGAAGGACGTGTAGAGCTTTCCCCGCCCACAGCAGGGACAGCGCCCGAACAGCGCAGAAAGGAACGCCGAGGTCATGCCGCGCCTCCTCGAACGGGACGGGCGACGACCGTCCCCATTTTCGCGCGGAGCGCGAGGTACTCGTCGGTCCACTCGCCGCGCTCGTCGCGGAGGAGGAGCGGCGGTCGGTGGTCGGTGGCGCCGGGCACATGGCGGCCGGCAAAGAGGGTGATCATCGGGGGCTGGCCGGCGCGGAAGACGACCTCCTGGCGGACGTGGAGCGTCAGCCCGGCGTCCGCGAAGGCCTGATCGCCGCGGGGATCCGCCGAGGCCATGCACGCGACGAACCACCCCTCGGGGTGCATCGCCCGCGCGGCCGTGCGCGCATAGTCGAGGATGCTGCCGCGGAGCTCCATCCGGCACGCCGCGCGCTGCGGCACCGGGGACACCACGCCCTTGCCGAGCGGGATGTACGGCGGGCTGCCGGTCACGAGGTCGAACCGACCGGACTCGCGCACCACCTCCGGATCTCGGAGATCGCCGAGGCGGAGGCTCACGCGCCCGCCCAGGTCGTTGGTGGCGACGGTGCGGTGCGCGAGCGCGTGACTCACGTCCTGCGCCTCGACCATGAGGAGCCGAGCCTCGGGGCGCATGCGCCACAACGTCATCAGGCCGACGGAGCCGATCCCAGCCCCGAGGTCGAGGAGATCACGCGCGTCGGGCGCCACGTCCGCGGCGAGCCACGCGGTGAGCATGTCGTCTGCCGAGAAGCGATGGCCGCGGCGAAGCTGCCAGATGTGCCACTCCCCCGCGAGGCGATCGAGGCTCGCATCGGCGTCGGCTTCGGGCGTGGACACAGCGTTCGGGGCGGGGGGGGCCAACATGCGGCCCTCCTATCCGACCGGCATCGCCCTTGCGGGCGACACCTCCCTCACGTTCCCAGCTGTGCCAGGAGCGAAGCGCGCTCTCGCGCATCGACGCGGTACTCCACTTCCATGCCGTCCTCCAGCACACGCGAGACGCGCGCCGGGATGACGAGCGGCGTGTCGAGCCCCGGCCCGCTGATCTCGAACAGGCACTCACGCCCGATCGCGAGGGGCTTCGCCGTCTTGATGAGGGCCCCACCCTTTCGGAGGTTCTCGCTGTACTCGGCGACGAGGCTCTCGCGCTCCCGATACTGGAGCTTGACCCGCGCGGGCTTGCGCGCCATCCGCGGCTCCTCCGCCGGCGCCTCGTCCCCCGGCATCGGGAACGCGAAGTCGGAGTCCGCGTCGAGCGGCGCCGACGGACGCCGGAAGATCTCGGTGGCGTCGTCCCGCGGGCGCTCCGGTGCGCGATCCGTCGCGCGGGCGGAGGACACCGTCGGCGCGCTGCCCGCGGCGGCCGGGCTCGGGGGAGCCGGCGCCGGAGCCTCGGGCACCGCGATCTCGATCTCGGCCATGGAGAAGCCGAACACGTCTTCCCCGCTCGTCGCGTCCTCCTCCGCGTCGGCGAGCGCGAAGCCGAAGTCGTCTCCGATGGACGCGTCCTCTTCGGGCGGCTCCACGAGATGCTCGAACGTGAGGCCGGTCATCGCATCGGCGGACGGGCCGGCCTCGGTCGCGATCGGCGCTGCGTCGGTGCTGGGGAAGCGGAGGCCGGGGTCAGTCGGAGGATCCTGGTCCTCGCTGTCGAAGAGAACGCCCGTGTCCGAACCGCCGAAGAGGGCGCCCTCGTCGACCCCACCGAAGAGGTCCGACGCATCCAGACCGTCGGCTCCGGGGAGTTCCCAGACGGGGTCCTCCGCGCCTTCGAGCTCCCCGGGCGCGTCCGCTTCTTCGCTGTCCAGCGCGGCGACGACGGCGCGGCCGAGGTCGGAGAAGGGGTCCCCGACGGCCTCACCGACCTGATGCGCGCCAGCGAGCCCGAAGCTGGCGGAGGCGGGATCGTAGAGGTCGTCCTCCATGGCGGTGAAGTCGTCGCCCATCTCGAAGGCGTCGAGCTCGCTCAACGAGTCGATCTCCACCGGCGCCGCCTCGAGCGGCTCCAGCTCGTCCAACGGCTCGAACGTGGGGACGGGGAGCGGGGCGATGACCGGAGGCGGCTCAATGAACGCCGGGTCCGGCGCGACGGGGAGAGCGGCGACTCCTCCCGGGGCAGAGGCGGCGGCGGCGGGCGTCTTCGACTTCTCGGCCGGCTTGGTGGCCTTCTTCGAACCGAAAAGTGTGTCGAAGAACCCGGCCTTCTTCTTCACTTCGCGCGAGGCCGCCGCGAGCCCGGGCGCGGTCGGGGCCGAGGGAGCGGCCGGCCGAAGGATGGTGCGGTTCCGATCGGCGTAGTTCCGGATCGAGATGTTTCGCTTCTCCCGCGAGTAGGGCTCGTGCGCCGTCACATGCAACATCCCGTTCGCGTCAATGCGGAAGGTCACCGCGACCTTGGTCTGCATCCGGGGGGCGGGTGGGAGCCCCTCGAACAAGAACTCCCCGATGAACTCGTTCTCTTCCGCGACCCGGCTCTCCCCCTGGCGCACGGTCACGCGGACGGTGTCCTGGTTGTCGTGCATGGTCGCGAAGGTGCGGGTCTCCGAGCACGGCACCCGCGCGTTCTTCTGGACGATCCGGGAGAACATGCCACCAGCGGCGTCGATCCCGAGGTCGAACGGCGTCACGTCGAGGAGCACGGCCGGCGTGCCCTCGACGTCCCCGAGCGAGGCTGCGTGCACGGCGGCCCCGATCGCCACGGCCTCCTCGGGGTGCACGCTGCGGCTCGGCTCGCGGCCGAAGAGCCCCGCGACGGCCTCGCGGACGAGCGGCATGCGGGTCTGTCCGCCGACGAGGATGACCTCGTCCACGTCGGAGAGCACGAGCCCGGCCTCCGCGACGGCGTCCCGCGCGACCTCGACGCAGCGTTCGACGAGGCTGCGGCAGAGGTCCTCGAGCTCGGTGCGCGTGAGCACGGTCTCGAGGTTCTGGCCGCGCGCGACGTGGGGCACGACGATGTTGGCGCGATCGGAGAAGGAGAGCTCGCACTTGGCGCGCTCGGCGGCGTCCTTGAGACGCTGGAGGGCGGCGCGATCCTCGCGCACGTCGACACCGGTGCGGGCCCGGAGGGCGTCGACGAGGTGGTCGACGACGCGGTAGTCGAAGTCCTCGCCGCCGAGGAAGGTGTCGCCGTTGGTGGCGAGGATCTCGTAGAGCCCACCCGACAGGCGCAGGACGCTCACGTCGAACGTGCCGCCGCCGAGGTCGAAGATCACGAGGGTCCGGTCGGTGTTTCGGCGGTGCCCGTAGGCGAGCGCGGCGGCCGTCGGCTCGTTGATGATGCGGTCACAGCGCAGGCCCGCGATCGTCGCGGCCTCGAGCGTGGCCTTGCGCTGGGCGTGATTGAAGTGGGCCGGGACGGTGATGACCGCCTCCTCCACGGGTTCGCCCAGCGCCTTCTCGGCGATCCCCCTCGCGACCTGGAGGACGACGGCCGCGACCTCGGAGGGGGTCATCCAGGTGTCGCCGACCTGCACCTGGACACCCCCGTCGGGGGCCTCCTGGATGGGGTAGCCAACGCGCTTGATGACCCGCTGGACCTCGGGCGAGTCAAAGCGGCGCCCGAGCAACCGCTTCACGGCATACACCGTGCGATCCGGCCGGGTCAAGATCAGGTTGTGGGCGGCCTGCCCCACGACGAACCGGCCCTCGCCCTTCGCCGAGATGACGGACGGCAACACCGTGTACCCGCGGTCATCTTCGATGACGCGGGGGCGGCCATTTTCCAACACGGCAACCGCGGTGTTCGTGGTGCCAAGATCGATCCCGATGATGTACGGCATGGGTCGCGGACTATAGCAGACGGCGCTCGCGAGGATCAGCGGGCGCGTTTTCGTCAGCCGGAGCGTCGAACAGGGGCATCTGCGCGGTGGGCCGGGGCTCGACCGGCAGCAGCGGATAATTGCCCGTGAAACATGCATCGCACATCCGGGAACCGTCCTCCTGGACGGCCTCCCGGAGCGACTCGATCGAGAGGTAGGCAAGCGAGTCACAATCGAGGAAGGCGCGCGTCCTCGCGACGTCCATGCGGTGCGCGACCAGCTCGTCGCGGCTCGGCGTGTCGATACCGTAGTAGCAGGGGCCCGTCATGGGGGGGCTGGAGATGCGCATGTGCACCTCGACCGCGCCCGCCTCGCGCAGCATGCGCACGATCTTCTGGGAGGTGGTGCCGCGGACGATCGAGTCGTCCACGACGACCACGCGGCGGCCCTGGACGACCGACTTCATGGCCTGGAGCTTGAGCTTTACGCCGAAGTCGCGGATGCGCTGGCTCGGCTCGATGAAGGTGCGGCCCACGTAGTGGCTGCGGAGGAGCCCCATCTGGAAGGGAAGCCCGCTTTGACGTGCAAAGCCGAGCGCGGCGGGGGTGCCGCTGTCCGGGACGGGGATGACGATGTCCGCCCGGGCCGGGAACTCGCGGGCGAGGATCTCCCCCATGCGCACACGGGCCGGGTAGATCTCGCGTCCGAAGAGCGTGGAGTCGGGGCGCCCGAAGTAGACGAGCTCGAAGATGCAGGCGCGGCGGGGCTGGCGGGGGAACGGGCGGATGGACTCGACCCGATCGTCCTCGAGGATGACCATCTCGCCCGGCTCGATCTCGCGCACGACCTGGCCCTGCGCGAACTCGATGGCGGAGGTCTCGGAGGCGACGATCCAGGCGTTGCCCCGCCGACCGAGCACCAGCGGGCGGAAGCCGTGCGGGTCGCGGACGGCCACGAGGCGCCGGCCGGTCAAAAGGAGGAGGCAGTAGGCGCCCTCGACCCGCCGCAGGGCGTCGACGAGGCGGTTGATGAAGGTCTTCTGGTCGCTCGCGGCGAGCAGGTGGAGGATGACCTCGGTGTCGGAGGTGGAGCTGAAGATCGACCCCCTCTCCTCGAGCTCGACGCGGAGCGCGTCGGCGTTGGTGAGGGTGCCGTTGTGCGCGATGGAGACCTGACCGTCCTTCGTGCGCACCAGGAAGGGCTGCACGTTCCGGAGGTGCCCCCCGCCGGTGGTCGCGTACCGCACATGGCCGATCGCGGCGTCTCCTTCGAGCTCGCGAAGCGACGCCTCGGTGAAGACCTCCTGCACGAGCCCGGTGCCGCGGTGCGCCACGAGCGCGCCGTCCTTGCGGCACACCATCCCCGCGGCCTCCTGCCCGCGGTGCTGGAGCGTGTGGAGTCCGAGGTAGCAGAGACGCGCGGCGTCGGGATCATCGATGATGCCGAACACCCCACACTCGTGCTTCAGTTCATCCGCACCCACGCTCCCTCCGTCCGGGCGGGAAGGACGCTGGGAAGCTGGGAAGCTGGCGCGCTTCGTCATCCCACCGTGGACGAGCGAGCGGGTGACGTATACACCTGCTCGCAGCGCCCTTCCACCGGCCGTGGCTCCTAACGCGCCCACGCCCCCCGGGATCTACCGATGCGATGGTTCCTCGTCACAGGTTTTCTCTCCGCGTGCTCCGACTACGACCTCTCCTCGAAGGAAGAGGATCCGAAGCCCCCGAAGCAGGAGGACACGGCGGGGATCGTGCAGGACACCGCTGAGGTGCCCGACACGGGGGACACCGGCGACAGCGGCACCGTCGTCGTCCCCGACGAGGAAGTCGCGACCGAGGCCGTGTACGTGAACACCTCCTCGACCCTCTACAGCTACGATCCGACGACCGGCGCCGCGACCCTCATCGGCGACTTCTACGAGGGTTCGGGCGCGATCGCCGGCGGCATGACCGACATCGCCATCGACCTCGACGGCATCATGTACGGCGGCAGCTACACCGCGCTGTACCGCATCAACGCCTCCACCGCCGAGTGCACCTTCGTCGCGACGCTGGACGACGAGATGACCGGGCTCACCTTCGTGTCGGACGGCCGGCTCGTCGGTGCCGGGGCCGGCGTCTCCTTCGTCGACACCCGCACCGGGCGGCTCACGCCGCTCGTTGGCGCCGGCGAGTACAACACCTCCGGCGACATCATCGGGCTGCCGGACGGCATGCTCTACTGGACCGTGACCGGCGGCGACGCCCTGGTCCAGGTGGATCCCGACTCCGGCGAGACCCGCCGCCGCGGCACCATCGGCGTGACCGGGATCTACGGCCTCGGCTACGCCTCGGGCGAGCTCCTCGGGTTCACCTCCAGCGGCAGCGTGATCGTCATGGCGGAGTCGAACGGCCGCCCGTCCGGCGAGTCCACCCTGCCCGGAAGCTGGTGGGGCGCGACCACCAACCCCGTGTTGTGGTGATCGTCCGCGACACCGGCGTCCTCACGCTCGTCGGCGAGTCCATCGGCCCCGACACCCGGGCCCCCTTCAGCCGGCATTGGCAGGGCGGCGCGGGCGGCGTCTGGGTGCGTGAGGCGAGCGACCTGCGCGACCGCTCCCTCGTCGTGACCGCCTACATGACCGGCTCGGTGCTCGGGTGCATGGAGCTCTGCTACGCGGTGCGGCGCCCGGCCGAGGGGCTCGAAGGGCATATCGCCTGGGAGACCGCCCGGAAGGACTACCACGACGCCATCGTGCGCGAGTGGTTCGCGAGCAGCGTCCACGAGCTGATGTACGCGCCGCCGCCCCAGCCGGGCCCGCTCCGCTTCACCTTCGCCTGGGGCTCGGTGCGCTCCGAGCTTAGAGCGGACGCGCGGGGGGCGCGCATCGAGGTCCGCTACACCGGGAGCGCGGATTGATTGAGGTTGACGGCCGCGAGATCGCGGTGGTGGAGCGAGGAGAAGGCCCGCCGGTGGTGCTCCTCCACGCCTCCGGCCTCGGGGCCCAGCAGTGGGGCGCGTTCGTGCCCCGCATCGCCGAGAAGCACCGGGTCCTCGCCCCCGATCTGCTCGGGTACGGCAAGAGCGCTGCGTGGCCGGACCCCGCCAACTTCGAGCTGGAGGCCGACCTCGCCGTCGTCCGCGCGGTGGTCGCGCACGCCGGGGAGCCCGTCCACCTCGTCGGCCACTCCTACGGCGGCGTCCTCGCGCTCTGCGCCGCGCACGAGCTGCCCGGGGCCGTCCGCTCCGTGCTCGTCTACGAGCCCGTCGCCTTCGGCGTCCTGACCGGCCGAGACCCGGAGGGCGTCGCCGAGCTCGCGGCGCTCGAAGACGGCACCTTCCTCGACCCGGAGACCGGCGGCGACGCCCGATGGGTCAGCCGCTTCATCCAGTTCTGGAACGGCGCGGGCGCCTGGGATCGCCTGCCCCCCGCCCGTCAGGGGGCGCTCGTGGCCCTCGGACGCAAGAGCTTCCTGGAGGTGCGTGCGCTCATGGGCCTCACGCGAACGGCCGAAGAGTGGCGGATCGACGTGCCGACCCTCGTGATGGCGGGGACACGGTCCCCCGCCGTCGAGCGCGCCGTATGCCGCGTCCTCGCCGAGAGCCTGCCCCGCGCGCGCCTCCACGTCTTCGAGGGCGCCGGGCACATGGGCCCCCTCGAGGAAGCGCGTCGCTTCTGGGGCGTGCTCGACGCGTGGCTGACCGAGCAGGCCTGATCAGCCGCGAGCGCCCACGAGGACCCCCTCCCCCTCCGCTGCGAACGTGAAGCGCACGTCGAGGAAGCGGCCGATGACCTCGGCGTTCGTCGTCGTGTGAAGGGTCGGCGGGACGGTGCGGAAGGTGCCGCCGGAGTCGCGGCCACGCGCGGCCAGGGCGAGCGGGATCAGGAGCTGGTCGGCGAGGTGCTCGAGGTGGAAGGGGGTCCCCGTGGCGAGCGAGAGGCCGAGCGCGGTGCGGAGCACCTGCCCGCCGCCCTCCCCGCGCGACCCGTCGATGATCAGCATTGCCCTACCCCTTCACGCAGACGACCTGCCGCAATGTGTGGACGACCTCGACGAGATCGGCCTGCGCGGCCATGACCGCGTCGATGTCCTTGTACGCCATGGGGATCTCGTCGATCACCCCCGCGTCCTTCCGGCACTCGACCCCCGCCGTGGCGCGCTCCTGATCGGCGACGGTGTAGCGCTTCTTGGCCTCCGTGCGCGACAAGGTCCGGCCCGCACGGCGCCCTTGCGGGTGACGAGCAGGTTCGAACCGTAGTGCCGCTCGCGCGCGACGTAGTTGTGGTGGCAGTTCACAGCCTCCGTCGTCGCGACGACGGGACGACCGAGCGCCGCCGCGACGGCCTCGACCGTGCGCGCGAGCATCACGTCGCGGTTGGTCCGGGCGTACTCCTGCGCCCAGCCGACGGCCTCCAGGTAGTCGTCGAAGTAGGTCGACCCCTCGGAGAGGTAGGCGAGGTCGCGATCCGGGAGGTTCACGAACCAGCGCTTCATCTCGCCGCGGGCCAGCTCGATGAAGTGGTTGCCGGTGCCGAGCGTGCCGAGCTGACCGGCCGGGCGCGGGTGCTCGCACTTGGGGTGCTTGTCCGTGATGTCGACGTGCCGGGCGGCGAGGCCAGCCCACGCGGCCGCCGCGTCTGCCGCGCCTCCCGGAGCCTTTCCGACGCCGGCCGCACCCTCTTCGCCGCGTCCCGGGCGCAGCGCACCTCCGTCAACGACGCCGATCGCCTGCGGAAGTACCTCGCGCGCTTCGGGCTCGACTGGGAGCGCGTCTCCGCGACAGGGTAGCGCCTACTCCGTCGCCCCCCTCTGCCGGCGGCCGGGCGGCCGTCGCCACGCGTCGGGGTTGGGGCCATGGAGCTCGGCGGCGGGCGCCTCCGTCGTCTGGACGCGCCCCGGCGTCGCCACCGGCGGCCCGCTCGAACCCTCCCGCGTACGCGTCGCGCCCCCCGGAAACACGGGCTCCACCATGTGGGGCGGGGGGCCGAGGCTCCCAGCCAGCGGCGCGTCCCCCGTCCCGGCGGGGGACGGGAGGTCGTCCCGCACCCACGTCGTGTAGTCCGTGCCGGCCGCGTTCGGCGGAATCGCCGTCCGGTTGGGCTCGAGCGTGGTGCCACACATCCCCGTCAGCAGGAAACCAAGCGCGACGCCCTTCCCCATCCGCATCGCCGCACCCCCTCCCCGGAGGGTAGGCACCCCGTGTCACTCGGCGCGGTAGGCCGTGCCGAAGACGATCGTGTGGAGCTCGCGGTAGGTGTCGCCGAGGTCCCCGAGGTCCCGCCGGAACACGTCCTTGTCGAGGTGGCGGCCCGTGCCGCGCTCCCAGAGGCGGGAGCCGTCGGGCGTGATCTCGTCGGCGAGGAGGATGGCGCCGTCCGCGCGGCCGAACTCCAGCTTGAAGTCCACCAGATCGATGTTCCGCTCGGCCCAGAAGGCGAGGAGCACCTCGTTGACGCGGAGGGCGCGCTCGCGCATGCACGCGAGCTCCCACGCGGCGGCCCAGCCGAGGACGATGGCGGCGTCCTCGTTGATGGGGGGATCGTTCAGGGCGTCGGACTTGTAGAAGTGCTCGACCACCGGGCGCGCCAGCCACTCGCCCTCGGGGCGCCCGAGCTTCTTCGCGAAGCTGCCCGCGACGACGTTGCGCACGACGACCTCGACCGGGACGATCTCGACGCGACGGAAGAGCTGATCGCGGGGGCTCAGCGTGCGCGCGAAGGCGGTCGGCACGCCCGCCGCGGCGACGAGACCAAGGAGGTGCGCGCTGATCTTCGCGTTGATGGGGCCCTTGTCCGAGATCGACGCCTTCTTCAGCCCGTTGAAGGCGGTGGCGTCGTCCTTGAAGCGCATGACGACCCAGTCGGCGTCCTCCGTGGCGTAGACCTGCTTGGCCTTGCCTTCGTACAGGAGCTCGCCGACGACGGGATGGAGGGGGGCGTTCGACACGGTGCTTCCGGGAAAGGCACCCTCTCTATCCAGATCGGCGCAAGCCCCCCAGCGCGATCCCGATCCGATGTACGGCGGTCGCGAGAACGTCCCACGGCTGGGAGAAGCTCACGCGCACGAGGCCCGGCGGCCCCCCGAGATCGCTCGGCGTCACGAGCACGTTTCCCTCGGCGAGGAGGTAGTCGGCGAGGTCTCCGCTCGATTCGATGACCCAGCCCACGGGGGTGACGGTGCCGATCCACGCGCCGAAGTCGAGGAGGCAGTACACGGTGGCGGGCACCGCCCAGTGGCGCAGCCCGGGGATCGTGGCGACCTCGTCGAACAGGAAGTCGCGCGATCCCTCGAGCTCCTCGATGAGACCGATGTCGTAGGGGGCCTGGAGCGCGGTGAGCGCGACGCGCTGGACCACCCGGCCGGGTGGCCCCGCGCCGTGCTCCTGGGCGACGGTCGCGGCGTCGATCACGTCCCTCGGACCGCACGCCCACCCGACGCGCAGCGCGCCGGCGCCTCGGAAGGCGCGCGCCACGCCGTCGATGAGCACGCACCAGTCGCGCACGGCCGGGGTGGGCTCGAGGTAGGGAAAGGAGCGACCGTCGTAGACGAGGCGCCCGTAGAGCCGGTCGATGATGCAGAAGACCCCGTGCGCCGCGCACACCTCGATGATCGCGTGCATCTCGACGGCGTCGTACATCTGGGCGGTGGTGTTCACCGGGTTCGCCAGGACGAGCGCGCGCGTGCCCGGCATGAGCTGGAGGTGGTGCTTCACGTCGGCAGCGGAGAGCTTCATCCCCCGCTCTTCCGCGCCCGCGCCGGGCCGGCACGGCACCGGGGTGGCGCCCGAGACCGCGATCATCTGGTGGAAGACGAGCCACGCGGAAGCGTCGACGAGGACGACGTCGCCGGGGCCGGACACCACCGCCAGCACCGCGGACAACGCCGCGCGGCTGCCGGGCGACACCAGCACGTCCTCTCCGGTGCGGACCTGGCGCATCTGCAGCCACTCGACCACCGCGTCCCGGAGCGGGGGCAGCCCCGGACCGTTGAGGTAGGCGAAGTGGCCGTCCCGCCAGGAGTCCATGGCCACCTGCCGCAGACCACGCGAGAGTTCGCCCGGGAGGAGGCCGCTGGCGAGGTTGGCGACCTGGCGTCCCGAGCGCACGAACGCTTGGGACGAGTGCGCCAGCTCGGCCATCACCGAGGGGCGGATGCGGTAGTACCGCGGGGACAGGCGCGACGGCGGATTCATGGGGGCGGGGACCTGGACTCCCGAAGTCTACAGAAGCCGGAGCGTGACGGCACTCCCCGGGGACATACACCCTCCCCTCGCCGCGGGGCACGGCTGGGCTACACTTCCCTGGATGCCGCGTCTCCTCCTCGCCTTTCTCTCCCTCGGTTGTGCCTCCCCCTCGGACGGCGGCGTCGCGGCGATCGTGGAGGGGCCCGAATTCTTCGACAGCCCCTTCCCCTCCGATGCGCGGCGCGTCGACGGGCACCCCGACATGACCGGCTTCCCCGGCGAGGGCGACTACCCGCTGGTCGACGCCTACCTCGCCGCGGCGGACCAGATCGACGGCTTCGGCACCAACGCGCCGATCTACGTCCGCTTCGCCGCCCCGCTCGATCTCTCGCTCCTGCCGACCCCCGCGGCCTCGCGCACGCTCGACTCGCCGGTGTTCCTCGTCGACGTCGACGGCCGCAGCCCCCACCGCGGCGAGCGCGTCCCCCTCGTCTTCGAGTGGACCGAGGCGAAGACCGTCTTCCAACCCGACAACCTCCTCGCGACCGCGCCCGTGTTCGGCTTCCCGCTCCGGCCCGGCACCACCTACGCCCTCGTCTTCCGCAGCCCGCTCGTCGCGCCCGCGGGCCAGTCGTGGGGGGTCGACGGCGATCCCGCGCTCCGCGCCGTCGAGGAGACGCTCATCGGGCTCGGGATCCCGCCGGAGGAGGTGTCGCTCGCCGTCCCTTTCACGACGCAGGACCCCGTCACCGACACCACGCGCATCGCGCGCGCCATCCAGGAGGAGATCGGCCTCCCTCCCATCGATCAGGAGCTCACCTTCCTCACCGAGCGGAGCCTCTACGACCTCTACACGGGGACCATCGTGGTGCCCGTGTGGCAACACGGCGAGCGCCCCTACCGCAACGAGGGCGGCGGCTTCGTGTTCGGCGCCGACGGTGCGCCGGAGATCGCGTTCTGGGAGCGGGTGAAGTTCGCGTTGACCGTCCCGAACGACGGTGCGATGCCCGACGGCGGCTGGCCGGTGGTGCTCTACAGCCACGGCACCGGCGGCGACTACCTGACGTTCGCGTCCTCCGGCGACGAGACGGAGGAGGGCACCGTCATGGCGCGGGAGGGCGTCGCGATGATCGGCATCTCCCAGCCGCTCCACGCGGACCGGGCGCCGCCGGGCACCAACCCCGAGCTCGATAGCTTCAACTTCTATAATCCGAGCGCCGGCCGCACCAACTTCCGCCAGGGCGCGCTCGACCAGGTGTTCATAGCCGAGGTGCTCACGCGCGCGCAGCCGCGGTTCACCGGCCCGAACGGCGACATCCGCCTCGATCCCGACCGCGTCGCCTACTTCGGCCACTCCCAGGGCGGGCTCGTGGGCGCGATCGCGGCGCCCTACCTCTCCGGGCGCGTTCGCGGCGCGGGGTTCTCCGGCACCGGCGGTGGCCTCGCCATGACGGTGACCCTCCGCAAGGATCCGCTCGACATCGCCGTCCTGATCGCCACGCTGCTCGGCTTCGACGAAGGTGAGGAGCTGACCACCTTCCACCCGGTCGTCGGCCTCATCCAGATGTTGTCCGAGGCGACCGACCCGCTGAACTACGCCCCCTGGTGGTTCGCGGAGCAGCCCGACTGGGACGCCGCCCCCCTCTCGGTCGTCCTCACCGAGGGACTCGACGACGCCGCGACCCCCTCTGTCACGACGGAGGCGCTCGCCGCCGCCGCGCGCGTGCCGATCGTCGGCGCCCCGGCGACCTCTCCGGACGGGCTCGATCTGCGCGGGCTCGACGCGGAGGACCTCCCCACGGAGGACAACGCGGTGGACTGGAACAAGGACGCCATCACCGCCGGCCTCGGCCAATACGCGGGGTACAACCACTACGCGATCTACTACAGCCGCGACGCGAAGCAGCTCTACCGGGACTTCCTGGTGAGCGCGCTCGACGGGAGCCCTCGCTTCGACGACTGAGTTAGTCCTGCGCGATGAAGCTCCTCCTCGGTGTGACCGGCGGGATCGCCGCCTACAAAGTCTGCGAGCTCACCAGCCTCGCCGTGAAGGCGGGGCACGAGGTGCGCGTGGTGATGACGCCCAACGCCACGCGCTTCGTCGGCGCCCTCACGTTCGAGGCCCTCTCCGGCAACCCCGTGCTCCTCGACACCTTCGCGGGCGCGCCCGTCCCCGGCTCGAGCTCCGCGATCGACCACATCTCCTGGGCGAAGTGGCCCGACGCCGTGCTCGTCGCACCCTTATCGGCGAACACCCTCGGCAAGCTGGCCTGCGGCCTCGCGGACGACGCGTTGACGACCGTGCTGATGGCCGTACCCGCCGTGACCCCCATCGTGCTCGCGCCCGCGATGAACACCGCCATGTGGGACCACCCGGTCGTCCGTCGCAACCTCGACTGGCTTCGGGCCCTCGATCGCTACGCGTTGGTCGACCCCGTCTCCAAACGTCTCGCCTGTGGGGACGTGGGGCCCGGGGGGCTACCGGATCCTTCGGATCTGCTCGCGCTCGTCACCGGGGCTACACGTCCGCCGCCTACCGTTGCCGCGCGGGGGACCTGAGCCTACCTTCGTCCTCTCCCACACATGCTCGTCCAACGAATCGGAAACACGCCGCTCGTCCGGCTCTGCCACGTCCTCGACGGCGTCGTGCCCGCCTCCGTGGAAGTGTGGGCGAAGCTCGAATGGTTCAACCCCGGTGGCTCGGTCAAGGACCGCGCAGCGTGGTCCATCATTCGCGACGCCGAGCAGTCCGGACACCTCCGGCCGGGCATGCGCCTGCTGGACTCCTCCTCGGGGAACACCGGCATCGCCTACGGCATGATCGCGGCGTCGCGCGGGCACCGGATCACCCTCTGCCTCCCGGCGAACGCCAACCGGGAACGCAAGAAGATCCTGCGCGCCTACGGGGTCGAGGTCATCGAGACCGACCCGCTCGAGGGCAGTGACGGCGCCATCCGGAAGGCCCGCGCGCTCGTCGCGGAGCACCCCGACCAGTACCTGTACCTCGACCAGTACAGCAACGACGCCAACTGGCGCGCCCACTACGAGACGACCGGCCCGGAGATCTGGCGCGACACCGGGGGCCGCGTGACCCACTGGGTCTCCGCGCTCGGCACCAGCGGCACGTTCATGGGCACCTCGCGCCGGCTCAAGGAATACGACCCCCGCATCACCTGCGTCTCCGTGCAGCCCGACTCGCCGTTCCACGGCCTCGAAGGCCTCAAGCACATGGAGTCGGCGATCGTCCCCCGCATCTACGACGCCACCCTCGCCGACCGCGACCTCGGCGCCCCAACCGAGGCCTCCATCGCGCTCATGCGCCGGCTCGCCCGCGAAGAGGGCCTGCTCGTCGGTGTCTCCGCGGGAGCCGCGCTCTGGGGCGCCATCGAGGTCGCCCGCGCGCTCGACGAGGGCGTCGTCGTCACCCTCTTCCCCGACTCCGGCGAGCGCTACCTCTCCGAGGAGCACCTGTGGCCCTGATCCTCCCGAACCTCGAGCTCGCCCGCGTCCACGCGCACGCCATCGCCGGCTACCCCCACGAGGTCGTCGGCATCCTCGCCGGCCGCCGCGCGGACAACGTGGTCACACGCGTCGTCTCGCTGGTGAACGAGCGCGCCGACAGCCCCGCCAACCGCTACTCGGTCAGCGCGATCGTGCTCTACCGGGCCGAGCAGGCGCTCGAGGCGGAGGGCCTCGAGGTCGTCGGCTACTACCACTCCCACCCCGACCACACCGCCCGCTACTCGGACTTCGACCGCGATCATGCGCTGCCGAACATGAGCTACGTCATCACCTCGGTGACCGCGGGCAGCATCGCCGACACTCGCTCCTGGCGCCTCCGCGACGATCGCGGAGCCATGGACGAAGAGCCCATCCTCACGGAGGAATCCATCGTGGCCATCTCGATCTCCATCCCCGCCGCCCTCCGCGCCTACACCGACGGAAAGGCGAGCGTCGCCGTCGAGGCCGCCACCGCCGGCCAGGCGCTCGACGCGCTCACCACCGGCTACCCCGGCCTCGCCAAGCACCTCCGGGACGCCGAGGGCAAGCTCCGCAGCTTCGTGAACGTCTACCTCAACGACGAGGACATCCGGCACCTCCAGAAGGACGCCACCGCGCTCAAGGCCGGCGACACCTTGATCATCGTGCCGTCCATCGCGGGTGGCCGTTGAGCGCCGCCCTCACCAACGAGGAGATCGCGCGGTACTCGCGGCACCTCATCCTCCCCGAAGTGGGGATGGAGGGCCAGCAGAAGCTCAAGGCCGCGAGCGTGCTCTGCGTCGGCACCGGCGGACTCGGCTCGCCGCTCCTGCTCTACCTGGCGGCCGCGGGCGTCGGGCGCATCGGCATCGTCGACTTCGACGTGGTCGACGCGTCGAACCTCCAGCGCCAGATCATCCACGGCACCTCGACCGTCGGCAAGCCGAAGGTGATCTCGGCGCGAGATCGCATCCTCGACGTCAACCCGAACGTGACTGTCGAGCTCTACGAGGAGCCCTTCACCAGCGAGAACGCGCTCCGCATCGGCGCCAACTACGACGTCATCGTGGACGGCACCGACAACTTCCCCACGCGCTACCTCGTGAATGATGCATGCGTGCTCCTCGGCAAGCCGAACGTCTACGGCTCGATCTTCCGCTTCGAGGGGCAGGCCTCGGTCTTCAACTACCAGGGCGGCCCCAACTACCGCGACCTCTACCCCGAGCCCCCTCCCCCGGGCCTCGTGCCCTCGTGCGCCGAGGGCGGGGTCCTCGGCGTCCTCCCTGGCATCGTCGGCACCATCCAGGCCACCGAGACCATCAAGATCCTGCTCGGCATCGGCACGAGCCTCTCCGGCCGGCTCCTGCTGTTCGACGCGCTGAACATGTCCTTCCGCGAGCTGAAGTTGCGCCGGGACCCCGAGGCGCCCACGATCGAGGCGCTCATCGACTACGACCAGTTCTGCGGCGTACCGAAGGCGCCGAACAACCTGCCCCGCGAGGAAGCCCCCGTGATCCAGTCCGAGACCTTTGGCCGCATCTCCGTCGAAGACGCCGCCCGCCGCCTGCGCGAAGGCTGGAAGCCCTTCGTTCTCGACGTGCGGAACGACGCCGAGGCAGCCATCGTCCGCTTCCCCTTCGCCGACGCGCTCATCCCCCACACGGAGGTCGGCAACCGCCTCGCCGACGTCCCGAAGGACCGGGAGATCCTCGTGCACTGCAAGCTCGGCGGTCGCTCCTCGCAGGCCGCGGCGGTGCTCGCGGCGAACGGCTACCGGGTCACCAACCTCGAGGGCGGCATCGTGGCGTGGGCGAAGCAGATCGACCCGAGCATGCCGGTCTACTGATCGTCGAGCCGGCGATTATTGGGGCGGGGGGTCCACCCCCCGCAACGCCCCCCAAGGCAGGCGCGTTACGACCCCTCCGTGATCCGAACCCACATCCTCCACGATGATGGCACGGTCGAAGGCGACGCCTCGATCGACGCCGCCTGCTCGCCCCCCGCGTACGCCACCGTGTGGGTGGACATGGTGGCGCCCGACGCCGCCGAGCTCGCGTTGCTGAAGGATCGGTTCCAGTTCCACCCCCTCGCCATCGAGGACGTGACGCACCTCCAGAAGCGCTCCAAGTACGAGCGCTTCGCAACGCACGGCTTCCTCGTCACCCAAGCGCTCGACCGCAGCACGCCGTCGGACCCCCTCGACACCGTGCCGGTCTCGGTGTTCCTGCGCCCCAACCTCGTGGTGACGGTGCGCCCGCAGCAGGTCGCGGCGGTCGAGGCCGTGTTCCACGCGCTCGCGACCTACCCCGAGCACATCGGCACGCACGCCGACCGCATCGTGCACGCGCTCATCGACGCGGTGATCGACGAGTACACGGTGACGCTCTACGCCTTCGAGGAGCGCGTCGACGCGCTCGAGAAGCACGCCACCTCCCGGAACCCCCACCGCGGGCTCGTCCAGAACCTCGTCCACGTTCGCCGGGATCTGCTCATGCTCCGCCGCATGACGCTCCCCCAGATCGAGCTCGTGCGGCGCTTTGCGGACGCGGAGCACGGGGACCTCGGCGGCGGGGCGCGCGTCTATTTCCGGGACGTGCTGGATCACCTCACGATCATCCAGGACCAGACGTCGCTCCTGCTCGACATCTGCAACGGCGCGCTCCAGGCCCACAGCAATGCGGTCAACGACCGGCTGAACCAGGTCATGAAGTACATGGCCGTCGTGAGCACACTCCTGCTCCCGATGACGGTGATCTCCGGTATATTCGGGATGAACTTCGACGTCATCCCCATCGCGCACCAGGTGTACGGCTTCTGGATGGCGGTGGGCATGATGCTCGCCTCCGCCGTCATCCTCCTGACCGTGTTCCGGATCCGCCGCTGGTTCTGAGCCGCCGCGCCGCTCCCGCCGATCCCCGCGTGACACTTGCCGCGCACAAAGGGTGCGTTATCCGCATCGAATCTATCGGTTGAGCGCCCGTCCGCCGGGGCGCTGCTCACTTACGGGGAGAGCATGAGACCATCCGAGCTGGCCGAGCTGCTGGAACGATTGCTGGACGGGCAGGAGCGCGAGGGAGATCAGGCCCGCCTCGCGGCGCCGATGCCGGCCCCCCCCTCTGCCGAGGCGCTGTACGCCGGCGCCGTCGCGCTCCGGCGGCGCGTCCCAGACCTCACGACGCTGCCGAACCGCACCCTCATCGACCTCTGCGCCGCGAGCCCGATGGACCCCGCGCGGATCGATCTGTTCGTCGGCGCCGGGATCCTCGTGGCCGCGGCGGACGGCACGGTGGCGCAGCACGGCTGGGCCCCCTCGAAGGCCGGCGGCGCCGCGCTCGTCCACGCGCTCGGGCTCCCGACCCAGGCCTCGCCCCAGGGCGCGTCCGCCGCGCTCATCCAGTGCGGGTACGCCTTCTTGTCCGCCGGCGCCGGCGGATCGAGCCGCCTCTGGGCGCTCGCCCCCGCCTCCCCGCTGCTCGCCGTGCTCTCCCCGCTGGTCAACCCCGCGCGCCCCCAGTGCATGCTCGTCGGCGTGGCCGACCCCGCGTGGTCGGAGCCCCTCGCGCGCGCGCTCGGCATGGCCGGCGTGGACGCCGCGCTGGTGGTGAGCTGCCGGGGCCGGCCGGGCCTCGGCCTCGGCGCGGACAGCGTCGGCCACCGCTGGAGTAACGGGCGGCTCTCGACCTTCCACCACCTGGAGTCCGGCGCGACGTCGGACGGTCTCGAGAGCGGCGGTGCCACGGTCGACGCTGCGCGGATCGAGTCCACCTTCGACGGCCTCCGCGGCCCGCTCGCCGACGCCATCGCCCTGAACGCGGGCGCGGCGTTGTGGGTCGCCGGGCACCTGCCGACCTTCGCCGAGGCGCGCCGGTGGGCACGGAGCCGGCTGTCCCAACGGGTCGACATCGCCGACTTCGCCCCGGAGATCGAGGCTATTTCTCCGACGAGTCGAACATCCCCCGCATCCGCTTCCACCAGTCGCCGCTCTCCTCGTCCCCCTCGGAGTGCGGGACGGCAATCGCGGGATCCGACAGGATGACCGCGTCGCGGCCGACGGCCACCCGCTCGTCGAACACGACGACCCGGTTGCCGTCGAGCAGCATCGCCGTGACCCGCGGCGTGTCCAGCGCGAACAGGAAGTCCTCGACGCTGCCGAGCCCGGCGCCGCGCCGTGACATCACCTTCGTTCCTCGGTATTCGGAGGCCCACGCCCGCCCCTCGACGGGCGCGCGCGCGGCCCCCGACCACTCGATTGCGGCCTCCTCGCTCACGTAGACGAGGTCCCGGCCCAGGAGGGTGAAGGCGCGGGCGGGCGCCCCCCCGCTCTTCGAGAAGACGCCCTGCTTCAGGCGGCAGCCGTAGATGACGCCGGACTCGAGATCGAACTGAAAATCATCGAATTTCCCGACCAGGGCGCCCTCTGCGAGGGTCGCCACGTTCATGCCCTGCGCCTTCTTGAAGCTCTTCATCCCTGTCTCCCGCTGCGACTTCGGTTGGCCGACGCCACTCGCCGGGCTGGAGCGCCACCAGATCCATCCGGTTCTTCCGTGCGTAGTGACGGGCGGACCACTCGCCGGGGGCGAGGAGGAAGAGGCGGAGGCCGGCGAGGCGTCGACGCACCTGGTGAAGCTATCCGCGGCCGGGCCACGCGGGGGCGGCCGGGCCACGCAGGGGCGGCCGCGTGTTAGCTCGTGCCGATGCCGTCGCTGCTCGTGGACGTTGGACTCCTGCCTCTCGCCGACCTCCCCTATGACGAGCAGCTGACGCGGCGGGAGGAGCTGGTCCGTGACGCCCTCCGGCGCGGCCACGTCGCGACGGAGATCGGGACCATCGTCCCCTCCCCGCGCACCACCGGCGCGCGCGCGCGCGTCAAGCTCCGGGTCGGCCCCGGCGGCGCCCTCGGCTTCAACCGGCCCGGCACCCACACCTTCGTCGAGGTGCCGCTCGGCGAGCTCGCGCGGCCCGAGGTCGTGGAGGCCGCGGCCGCGCTGCGCGGGCAGCTCCGGAACGGAGAGGTGGAGGTGCGCAGCGACGGCGAGAAGGTCGCGATCGTCCTCGACGTGCCGCCGCCGGGCCCGATCGAGGGCAACGTCTTCGCGAAGGGCAAGGTCCTCTCCGGCCACCCGCGGCTGCGCGTGCTCGGCCTCTCGGTGTCGCCCGCGTCGTTCTACCAGGTGAACCTGGAGATCAACGAGCGCATCGTCGCGGACGTCGACGCCGCCCTGCAAGAGCTCGCGCCCACCCACCTGCTCGACCTCTACGCCGGCGTGGGCAACCTCTCCGCTCGGGCCATCGCGCGGGGCGTGCCAGCCACCCTGGTCGAGCAGGACCGCTCCTCCGCCGCGGACGCCGCCTACAACCTGCCCACCGCCGAGATCCTCACGCAGGACGCGGGCAAGTGGGTCCCCGGGCGGCGCTTCTTCGACGTGGCTCTGCTCGACCCGCCGCGCGCCGGCGCGCAGGGCCTCCTCCAGAAGCTCGTCGTGACGCGTCCGCGCGCGATCCTCTACCTCTCGTGCGACCCCGTCACGCTCGCGCGGGACCTCCGCACGGTCGCCGGCAAGGGCTACAGCGTGGCCCGCGTGCAGCCGTACGACATGTTCCCGGGCACCGATCACGTCGAGTCGCTCGCGGTGTTGCTGCGGAGCTGACGGAAGATCGTCCCGCCCAGGAGACAGTGCATCCCGCAGCGGCGGCCTACGCGTGGGCACCCCGCCG
>CAJBVW010000478.1 GCA_903959175.1 uncultured Pseudomonadota bacterium | reverse complement strand
GTCCGCGTCGGTGTCCGCGTCGGTGTCCGCGTCGGTGTCCGCGTCGGTGTCCGCGTCGGTGTCCGCGTCGGTGTCCGCGTCGGTGTCCGCGTCGGTGTCCGCGTCGGTGTCGGTCTCGGAGACCACCGAGGGATCGCCTTCGAGTTTCACCGCGCTGTCGGAGCAAGCAAAGAGCGAGAGGAGGAGGAGATGCATCCGCGAAGAATAGCACTGCCCGCGCAGGAACAGGCGGCCACACCCCCGACCAGCAGCAACGGCCCTCCCGCTTTAGAACGCAAAGTAGATGAAGTCCGCCGCCGACATCCGCACGAACGTGAACATCGCGAGCGCGCAGAGGGCCCAGCCGGTGGTCTGAGCAGGCAGCCACCACTGGGTGTTCGCGAGGCGCGGCAGGAGGTGCTTCTGGGCGAGGTAGGCGAGGATCATCGGGGCGGCGCACGCCGCCGTCACCGCGAGGACCACGACGGTGGCGACCTGCTGGTCGGCGGGGAACGCGAGGGGGTCCTGCGCGAGCACGACCGCGATGCGATGGAGCTCGAGGGCGCGGAACAGGAACCAGCCGAAGAGGGTGAAGCCGAACATGATCGAGGTCGCGATGGCGCGCGCGCCCGGCATGCTCGTGAGCGACGCGGGGATCCGGGGCGTCACGACGCGGTATCCGACGAGCAGGAGCCCGTGGTAGAGGCCCCAGAGGGCGAAGTTCCAGCTCGCGCCGTGCCAGAGGCCGGACACGACCATCGCGCCGACGGTGTTGGCTTGCACGCGCGCGTAGCTGCCGCGCGAGCCGCCGAGCGGGATGTAGACGTAGTCCCGGATCCAACTGCTGAAGCTGATGTGCCAGCGCCGCCAGAAGTCGCTCGGGTTGGTCGCGAGGTAGGGCGCGTTGAAGTTGACCATGAGCTCGAAGCCGAGCATGCGCGCGGTGCCGCGGGCGATGTTCGAGTAGCCGGCGAAGTCCGCCAGGATCTGGATGGCGAACGCCAGCGTGCCCGCCGCGAGCAGCGGCGTCGAGGGGTTGGGCAGGGCGTAGATCTTGTCGACGTAGGGGGACAGCGTGTCCGCCACGACGATCTTGGTCGCCGCGCCCCAGAGCGCGAGGCCCAACCCCGAGCGGATCATGTCCCAGCGGAACGTGCGCGGGGTCTCCGCCTGGATCAGCAGGTTGCTCGCCCGCTGCACCGGGCCCGCCACGAGGTGACAGAAGAGGCTCACCGCGAGGAGGTAGTCGAGGAGGTTCTTCCTCGGCTCGAGCTCGCCGCGGTACACGTCGATGGAGTAGGCCATCGATTGGAAGGTGTAGAAGCTGATGCCGGCCGGGAGGAAGATCCCGAGGGGGACGAGCGAGTTCTCCACGCCCACCGCGGAGAGCACGGTGGCGGCGTTCTCGACGAAGAAGTCGAAGTACTTGAAGTAGCCGAGGAGGAGGAGGTTGCCGCCGAGCGTGACACCCAGCACGAGCTTCTTGTGGGTGGGGTACCGTCGCATCCCGAGGCCGCCGACGTAGTCGATGACGGCGGACAGGTAGAGCAGCCCGAGGAACCAGACGTGGACCCACCCGTAGAAGACGGCGCTCGCGACAGTGAGCATCCCGTTCTGCCACTTGCGGTTCGGCCACGCCCAATACAGCGTGAAGACGACGGCGAAGAACCAGAGGAACTCGGTCTGGACGAAGTTCATGGGGTCGCGTCCGCCGCGGCGGGGCCTTCGGGCGCCGCCCCGAGCGCGAGCGCGCCGGGCTCGGAGACCGCGAGGCTGGTGAAGAGGGTGTACGGGGCGTCGGGCGGGATGGAGAGCTCGAGGATCACCGGCTCCGGGCCGCGCGGGAGCGGGCGGTCGAGCGTCCACGCGGGGGGCGTGGTCGCGAGGTTCGCGAGGGGGAACGTGGTGTCGAGGTACACGTCGTCGCCGACGCGGATGCGGAGCGTGCCCTCGGCCGTGGTGGCGGGGGTGCCCTCCGCGAGCGCCGTGGGGACGGCGACGCCGCCGATCTCGACCCGGGTGGCGTCCGCGAGGAGCGGCGCGAGCACGGCGGGCTTGACGGTGAAGGTGGCGACGTCTCCGGGGTACAACCAGCGCAAGCCTCGGCACTTGCGCGTGGGCTCGAGCACGGCGGCGTAGGTGCGGCCGTTGGCGCCCGGCGCGGTGCCGTCGCTCCCGGTGACGATGAGCTGGGTGCCGACCTGGGTGAAGCGGCCGGGGGCCTTCCCGACCTCCTCGGCGCGCACGACGAGAGTGGGGAGCGCGGCGCCATTTTCCACCACGCGCACCGGCGCGCACCCGGAGACGCTGGCGGCCTGCCACAACGCGCGGGTGTCGGGGAGGCCGCGGCCGCCGAGGTCGTAGGTGGCGACGGCGTTGGCGCCAGCGGGGGCGGCGCCGCCGGGGAGGCCGGGCGTGGGCGCGCCGAGGGGGCCGAGCGGGGCGGGATCGGCGGCGTAGGCGGCGTCCGCGGTGATGACGCCGACCTGGGAGCCGCCGGGGCCCCCGACGACGAAGCGGGGGTCGGCCGCCGTGCCGTGGGCGACGCGGCGGAGGAGGAGCCAGCCGCCGTCCGCCGGGGTGGAGATGCTCAAGGACCACGGTCCCGTCGGGGCGGTCGCGGCCAACGACGCCGATCGGTGGAGGCCGACGCCGATGAGGGGCGCCTCGGCCCCGGCGCCGATGCGCACGGTGGGGACGCCCGCCGCGCCGCCGAGCACCACGGCGTCGACCTGCACGCCGTAGGCGCCCGCGCCGCCGGTGTAGCCCTCGGGGAAGTCCATCGTGAGGGTGGTGCCGGGGTAGACCCACCAGGCCTCGCCGCCCTGCGCGGTGCGGAGCGGGGTCTCCTCCGAGAGGCCGAACGTGTAGGTGTGCGTCGAGACGGCATCGGCGTCCGCGCCGGTGGGCGAGAACTTGACGCCGCGCTCCTGGTGGAGGAAGGCGCCCTTGCACGCGTCGTCAAACTCGTCGCGGGTGGCGTGGGGTTTGAGCGCGACGCCGTCCTCGAGGAGGAGGAGCGGCGAGACCATGCCGAGCCCGGCGGACTGGAGCGCGAAGTCGTTGATCGGCCGCAATTCCGGGATGTTGGCCTCCCAGCCGCAGGCGCGCGGGCCGCGGCGGGGGGTGGCCGCGGGGAGCACGGGCGGCGAGCCGGTGCGCGTGACCTTCGGCGGGGTGGTCACGACGGGGAGCGGCGCGGGCGCGAGCGGCCCGGATCCGCCCACGCCCATGGCCTGGAGGCGCGCCACGAGGGCGGCGGTGAGGGCCTCCCGGCCGACGCGGTTCAGGTGCGCGGCGTCGCCGAAGGCGGCGTCTCCCAGGCGCAGCTCGCGCAGATCCATGTAGCCGGCGCCGGCGGCGTTGATGGCCTGCACGGCGTCCCGGAGGAGGTGGGGCTCGACGAGGTACTGGGACTCGGACGAGAGGCGCACCGGCGCGTGGATGAAGACGAGCTGCGCGCCGTTGTCCTTTGCCATCGCCAACAGGTCCGGCAGGAGCGTGTCCTCCAGGCGGTTGGACACGGTGGCCTCGACGCGGGCGGCCTCGGCGATGGGGATCGCGCTCTTGCTGTGCGAGAGATCGAGGTTGGCCTGCATGCCGAACAGGGCCTCGAGCGCCGGGGCGGCGAGCGCGGCGCCGGCGGCCACGCGGTCGTCTCCCTCGGACGGCGCGAGGGCGAGGCCCACGGCGGCGTCCCGCACGAACCCCATGAGCGCGGTGTGCGCCTCGGTGCGGCGCCGCCGGACGCGGTCCCAGTCCGCGCCGCCGGTGCCCTCGCCGAGGGTCTTGTGGCGGAGGACGGGCTCTTCCGACCCCATCTGCGAGAGGAGCACGGCGCGCTCGGCCTCGCCCGAGGGAACCGCGGAGAGCACCCAGTCGAACGTGGAGTAGACGAGGATGAGCTTCGGCTTCTGGCCGGTGCCGTACACGCGGTTCTTGAGGATCGCGTACCACACCGGGGCGGTCGTGCCGGAGAGGTTGAGCGGCTCGATCTGGTTCGGCGCGGACGCGAAGGCCTTGGCGAGGGCGGCGTGGTCGAGGTCGGTGCCGACCTTGGACGCGCCGAGCACGACCACCTCGGGGTTGTCGGCGACGGCCTTCTCCATGCCCGCGGCCACGGGCGCGAGCGTAGCGGGCGGATCCGCGCGGCCCCACCAGGCGAGCGGCGCGGCGAGGGTCGCGACGGGCAGGAGCACCGTCAGCACGATGGCGGCGAGGCCCGGGCGCACGGCGAGCGGGGACGCGGGGGGCTGAAGAGCGGGTTCTGCCGACACGGCCCTCACTGTAGCAAGCCTGCGGGCGCGGGGCAGGGACGGCTGCCCACATCCGCCACGGCGCCGACGCGCTCCGACGCAGATCCGAAACTCGGCGTATGTTCGTAGCCCCCACCCGACGCGCCGACCGCGCCGACGCCCCCCCGGAGCCCGACATGTCCACCTCTCACCGCGAAGCCGGCGGCGGAATCCCTTCCATCGGCGCGCTCTTCTCCGAGACGCTCACCGACGTGATGAACAACATCGTCGGCTACCTGATGATGGGCCTCGCGCTCATGGCCGTCGCGATTCCGGTCGGCATCTTCGCGTCGATCGTCTCGCTGATCGTGCTCTACGGGGTGATGGGCGTCGGGGTCTTCGCGAGCCTCGCGGGAGGCGCCGCGATGCAGGAGGCCACCGGAGACGAGGATCTCGGCGGGATGGTCGGCGCGCTCGGCTCGATGGGCTCGATCGCCGTCGCCTTCCTCCTCTTCTTCGCGTTCCTCCTCTTCCTCGCCGCCGCGATGGCGCCGCTCTCCGCGAGCCTCTACCGCGCGATCGCGGCGCACCAGCGCGGCGAGGGCACGCTGACCTTCGGCGCGGCCTTCTCCACGATCACCCAGGACATCGGCGCCACGATGGGCACCGTCCTGCTCGTCACGATCTGCACCCTCGTCGGCGTGATGTTCTGCTACGTCGGCGCCATCGTTCCGGCGGCGCTGTTCACCTTCGCGCTCCCGATGGTGGCCCTCCACCGCAAGGGCGCCCTCGAGTCGATGCGACTCTGCGCCGGCCATGCGATGGCGCACCCGAGCGAGCACGGGCTCTTCATCCTCGCGTACTTCGGCACCTCCCTCGTCGCCGGGTACATCCCCCTCTTCGGCCACGTGTTCGTGCTCGCCCTCGCGGTGCGCGCCTACCGCAAGATGTTCGGCGACGGCCCCGAGCCCGTGCTGTAGACCGAGCGACACCGTCGGCGGTTCCAACGCGGTGAGCTGCGTCGCCGCGCTCCCGCGGTGACAGCAGCGGGCGTCCGCTCCGGCCCCCCGTTAGCTCTGCCCGCGATGATCAAGTACCTCGGCAGCAAGCGCCTCCTCGTGCCCGCCATCCGCGGCGTGATCGAGGCGCTCGCGCCCGCGGGCACCGTGCTCGACCTGTTCTCGGGCACCTCGCGCGTCGGCCACGCCCTCAAGCGCGCCGGCTACCGCGTGCTCGCGAACGACCACAACGCCTACGCCCACGCCCTCGCCACCTGCTACGTCGCGGCCGACCACGAGCGCCACCACGCCGCCGCCACCGCGCTCGTGGCCGAGCTGGACGCCCTCCCCGGCGCCCCCGGCTACTTCACCGAGACCTTCTGCGAGAAGAGCCGCTTCGTGCATCCCCGCAACGGCGCGCGGGTGGACGCCATCCGCGATGCCATCGCGCGGAAGGGGCTGGATCCCGAGCTCGAAGCCGTGCTGATCACCAGCCTGATGGAGGCCGCCGACCGCGTGGACTCGACCACCGGCGTGCAGATGGCCTACCTCAAGGCGTGGGCGCGGCGGGCCGAGCAGACGCTCACCCTGCGCGTGCCCGAGCTGCTCCCCCGCGCGGCGTCCGGCGGCGGCGAGGCACACCGGCTCGACGCGGCGGACGCGGTGGCGGCGCTCGAGGGGGACGTCGCGTACGTCGATCCCCCGTACAACCAGCACAAGTACCTGGGCAACTACCATGTGTGGGAGACGCTCACCACGTGGGACGCCCCCGAGACCTACGGCGTGGCGTGCAAGCGCATCGACACGAAGACGCGCGGGAGCGCCTTCAACTCGAAGCGCTTCGCGCACGACGCGCTGGCGGGCGTGCTCCGCGGGGTGCGGGCGCGGCACCTCGTCGTGTCGTTCAGCGACGAGGGCTACCTGTCCCGCGCGGACGTCGAGGCGATGCTGGCCCATCGCGGCGAGGTGTTCGTGCTGAGCCACGACTACAAGCGCTACGTCGGCGCGCAGATCGGCATCCACAACCCGAAGGGCGAGCGCGTGGGCGCGGTCAGCCACCTCCGCAACACCGAGTACCTCTACGTTGTCAGCCCCGACGCCGTCGCGATGGCGCGGGTGCACGCGGCGTTCCCCACGCCGGGCTGACCCCCGAGCCGCCGCCGAACCAGCGGGGACATCCCCCGTCCCGCCTATCTGAGCGAGCGAGCGGCCGCGACGAGGCGGTCTCCGGGGTAGGGCTTGCGGAGGAAGGCCACCTTCCCGAGGCGCAGCATCGGGTCCATGTCCGCGGCGACGGACGACCCCGAGACCACCACTACCGGCAGCGCGGGCCGGTTCGCCCGGACATAGGCCACGAGACCGAAGACGGGCATTCCCGGCATCACGACGTCGAACACCGCCAGGTCGAAGTGCAGGGGCGCCTGGAGGGCGGCGTGGGCCTCGTCGCCGTCCCTTGCCACCGTCACCTCGGCGCCGAGCTCCCGCAGACGGTCGGCCGTGACCGCTGCGACGACGTCGTCATCATCGGCGAGGAGCACCCGCCACCCCTCGAGGCGAGCACTGTTTCCCTGCGGCTGCGCGGCGGGCGCCGGGCAGGCGGGCAGCCAGAGGCACACGGTGGTTCCCTCCCCGAGCCGGCTCGCGATGCGCAGGCCCCCGTTGTGGGACGCGGCCAGGCCCTGGACGGAGGCGAGCCCCAGCCCCACCCCGCCGGGCTTGCGCGAGTAAAAGGGTTCGACCGCGCGCGCCAGCGTCTCCTCGTCCATGCCGACGCCGTCGTCCTGCACCTCGATCTCGACGGCCGGACCGCCGTTCGGGCCCGCGTGGGTCGCGCGCGTGCGGACGGTGATCGTGCCTCCGCGGCCGTTCAGGGCGTCCCGAGCGTTGATCGCGAGGTTGAGGATCGCGTCCTCGATGCGTCCGGCCACGCCGAGCACCCAGGGAGACGCGGCCCCGAGCTCGAGCCGCAGCGCGACATCGTGCCCGAGCCGACCCTCGAGGCTCGCCGCGACCGCTCCCACGCCGGCGTCCAGGTCGACGGGGACGAGCGGGGAGGTGTCCTTCCTGCCGAAGCTCAGGATCTGCTCAGCCCGATGGCTCGCGCGCAGGCCCGTGGCGGCGATTTGCTCGGCGAGCTCGTCGCGACGCGGGCTGGTCGGCGGGAGCAGGCTGATCAGCTCGGCCATCCCCACGATGCCCGCGAGCCGGTTGTTGAAGTCGTGCGCGACCGAGGCGGCCAGCTGCCCCAGCATCTGCATCTTGTCGGCCTGGTGCTCCGACGCTGCGTTGGAGCGCTGCTCCGTGACGTCCCGCACGAGCCAGAGCGCACGCGCGCCCTCGTCCGATTGCGTGGCGCGGGCCGCCACCTCGCCGATCAGCGCCGGCCGACCCGCGCGCTGTATCCGCCACTCGAAGCGCCCGTTGCCGATCGGGATGTCGCGCCCGCCCTCGGCACGCGCCCCGAGGTCGCGCACGTCCCTCCCGGAGAGCGACGCGAGGTCGGCGTCGATCATGCCCGCGAACGCGTCGTTGGCGGCCAGGATGCGGCCGTCGGCGTCGAGGAGGAGGATGCCGTCGCTCGCCGACTCGAACACGTCCCGGAACTGGGCGCGCTCCCGGTCGATGGTGGCCCGCGCCGCACGGAGGCCGGAGGTCATGGTGTGCAGGAAGTAGCCGAAGCCCGCCACCAGCAGCGGGGCGAGCGTGAAGTCGATCGGCGTGCCGAGGTCCGGATGGGCATGCGGCAGCAAACCCAGCGCGTGTACGCACGCGACAGTCACCGCGACCGCGGTGGCGAGCACCACGAAGCGGGCGAAGGACACGGAGCCGAGGAGCAGGGCGGTGAGCGCAAGGCTGACCAGCGCGAACTGCCCCGCCGTGTCGTGGACGCCGAGGCCCACGACCTGGGCGTAGGCCGCGACGCCGACGATGCCGCACCCCACGAGCCACCCGACCCCCTCGAGCTTCCCGCGGAGCTGGCACCACCGGGCCACGCCCACCAGGACGGTACACAGGACGGAGCAGGCGAGCGCGATCGGCGCCCGCAGCAAGAGGCTGAGGAACACCACCAAGACGCAGATCCCGCCGGCGACGGTGAGCACGCGGGCAAGGATCTCATCGGTCAGCGTCACAAGCGCTGGCGTGCTCTTGGAATTCATGCGGCGATGATTCTACCACGGTCACGGAGACCGCTGGCGGCGCTCACCGGAGCCCTGGCCAAGGCCCCGCTGCGGGAGGGCAGGCGCCCCGGGTAGGTGTACCCGTCTGCGTCCTGCAGGATGGGCTCGGCGATCGGGGCAGATGCGCGGACGTCGAGGCGACGCGGTAAGCTCCCCCGATGATCTTCCCTCCGGCGATCCCCCGCCTCCCGGCGTTGACGGCGCTGGTCTGGGCGCTGCTCGTCGGCTGCACCCCCGCGCCCACCACCCCGAACATCGTCCTGGTGTCCCTCGACACCTTCCGCGCCGACCGGGTGGGCGCCTTCGGCTTCGACGGCGAGCGCACGCCCAACATCGACCGCTTCGCGGCGCAGGCCGTCTCGTTCCCGCACGCCTACAGCCAGATCACGGTCACCGCGCCCTCGCACCTCTCGGTCTTCACCGGGCTCTACCCGGCCGACGTCAGCGCCGCGAGCCGCAACCCGAGCGCGAAGGGGCTCACGACGCTCGCGAAGGTGCTCGGCGTGTACGGGTACCAGACGGCCGCGCGCACCGCGGGCGGGGACTTGAGCCCCGAGGCCGGGCCGACCGTCGGCTTCGACAGCTACGCCTCCTCCGTCCACTTCGGGTCCCTCCACCACACCGTCCCGATGGCGATGGAGTGGCTCGACGGCGCGGAGCGCGGCCGGCCCTTCTTCCTGTTCGTCCACGGCTACGACACCCACACCACCTACATGAAGCCCGCGCCCTACGGCCTGCTCCACACGGGCCTCTCGGGCCTGACCCAGGAGCAGGAGGTGCTCGCCCACGCCACCGAGCGCGTGGTGGACGGCCGGCTCCATCCCAGCTTCCTGCTCATCGAGGACGCCCGACACGCGGGCACCCGGCCGCGCTCCCCCGCCGCCGTCGCCGCCATGGCCGAGGCCGTGACCCACCTCCCGCTCCCCGCGCCCGTCGTGAGTGAGAGCGACCAGGCCCTCATCGGACACCTCTACGACGGCGCCGTCTCCTACGCGGACGCCCAGTTCGGGCTGCTCCTCGCCGAGCTCGAGGCGCGCGGCCGCTTCGAGGACACCGTGATCGTGCTCATGGGCGACCACGGCGAGGCGCTCGGCGAGCACGGGATGTACCACCGCTGCTGCACGGTCGACGACGCGACCACCCACGTCCCGCTCATCGTGCGCCTCCCCCACGGAGAGCGAGGCGGGACCGCGGTCTCCGCGGTGGTCGAGCTCGTCGACCTGATGCCCACCCTCCTCGACCTCGTCGGCGCGGTGCCGCCGGCGGGCATCCGCGGCGTCTCGCTCCTGCCCGCGATGCGCGGCGCGCCCGAGGGGCTCCCGCCCGTGGCCTTCTCCCAGGCCGCGCCCGGCGTCCAGAGCCTCTCCGCGCGCAGCCTCACGGGCCGCCTGACCTACACCGGCCTGCCCCTCGGGAGCGCGCTCCTGCCCGACATGATCGAGGCGGCCGCCCTCCCGGGCCCCTCCTTCGAGGCCGAAGAGGGCGCCACCCCCGCCGAGCAGGCGGCCCTGCGCCACGCGCTCGCCGTGTGGGCGCGGGGCATGCCCCCGGTGCAGACCAAGGAGGAGGTCGCCCTGCCCGCCGAGCTCCGCGCCTCCTTGCGGGAGCACGGGTATTGGGACGCGAAGTAGGAACGACGAACCTACTTTACCGGAACCCGATCCCCGCCGACGCCGTCACCCGCGCGCTCCCCGGGTAGTAGGACCAGGTAGTGGTCTCCCCGCTGGTCTGGACGGTGCCGTCCCACCGATCGGCGCGCAGCGACACGTCCGCCCGGAGGGAGAAGGTCGGGCGGAGCGGGCCGCGGCCGACGGACACGCCGCCGCCCATCCAGCCGCCGATGCCTGCGGTGGCGACGTCCTCCCAATAGGGCAGCTCGAGGAGGCCGACGCGCACACCGGAGCCGACGCCGAACCAGCCTTGGACCAGCGTATTGTGCGGGGCGCCGGGGCTGTAGCGGGCCCCGAAGTCGAGGCCGCCGTCCCACACGCGGGCGGTGAAGCCGGGGACCTCGTCCCAGTGGCCGCCCCACCCGCGCACGCTTGCGGTCACGACGAGGTCGACGGCGTTGACGTGGACGAAGCCCACGTCCAGCACGAGGCCCCCGGTGGCGGGCGCCCCGACGGGCGCGGTCTCCGCGACGGCGAAGCGCTCGGTGAGGAGCATCGGGTACTCGATGGACAGGTCGACGACGCTCACGCGGACCTCCGGCGGAGGAGGGCGAGGGCCGCGAGCACGCCGAGGCCGCTCATCTGGACGGGCATCGCGCACCCGCCGACGAATTGGGTGGGACATTCGCCCGGGTTCTCGACCCAACCCTCGTGACAGACGGGGTACACGAACTCCATCTCGTGCTCGTAGCCGATGTAGCGGAGCTGGCTCGCGGCGCCGAGGATGCCGGACTCGTAGAGGGTGAGGTCCTCGTCCGCCGTGGTGGCGTCGTACCGCATGCGGATGCGGGTCAGGTGGGCGCTGTCGCTGTTGAGGCCGAGGGGGGCGAAGGTGCCGCCCGGGATGGCGGGCTCGGCGGTGCAGGGGTCGCAGTGGTAGCCGGTGCCTTGCACGGGCACGAGATCGGCGCTGTACTCCTTGATCCACCCGGCGCCACCGGCGTCCGCGACCGCCGTGTCGACCTCCCGGGCGTACCAGGAGGCCATGTCCTCGCCCTCCTCCGGGCGCCACATACACTCCGTCTCGAGCTGGATCTCGGGGTAGTTCGCGATGCCGACCTCGCCCACGCTGGTCGCGGTGAGCGTGTAGATCAGCACCTCCTGGGGCCCGT
>CAJBVW010000477.1 GCA_903959175.1 uncultured Pseudomonadota bacterium | reverse complement strand
TCCAGACGGCGCCGCCCCAGCCGGCGTCGAACGCGCGCTCGATCTGGCCGCCCGAGTTCGTGGGCGGCGCGCTCGCGAGCCAGAAGGGGTTGGGCGAGATGATGCCGCCGGTATTCGTGAGCAAGCTCGTGGTCAGATCAAGCATGTCCCCCTCCCGTGATGAACGCGTGGATCGCGGCCGCGGCGCGCTTGCCCTCAGCGACCGCGTTGACGACCTCCTTGCCGCCGTTGGCGGCGTCCCCCCCGACGTACCAGCCGGGGCGCGAGGTGGCGCCGTCGGCGTCGGCGAGGATGCGGCCGCCGTCGGCGCGGATGCCGAGGCCGGCGAGCTGCTCGCCGAGCTTGGACTGGCCGATCGCGAGCAGGACGAGCTGCGCGGGGACCTCGAACGGGCCGGCCGCGCCGACGCAGCGGACGGCGGAGACGTGCCCGGTGCCGGCGAAGCCGACCGGAGTGGCGTGCCAGACGGCGAGGGCGCCGTCCTTCTTCGCGACGTCCCACTCGTGGGCGTAGCCGCTCATCTTCGCCGCGTCGCCGCGGTAGACCATGGTGACCGACGGGACGCCGAGGCCGAGCAGCTCGCGTACGCAGTCGACCGCGGTGTTGCCGCCGCCGACGACGGCCGCGTGGGTGACGCCCGCGAGGTCGACCGTGCCGAGCTTCATCTGCTCGATCCACGCGACGGCGCCGTGCACGCCGCCGATCTCGGCGCCGGGCAAGCTGCGGTCGGGGCCGAGGCCGAAGCCGAGGAACACGGCGTCGTGGTCCTCGCCGAGGGACTCCCAGGAGCGGTCGCGGCCGATCTCGGTGTCGGTCACGATCTCGATGCCGCCGATGCCGAGCACCCAGTCGAGCTCGGCGACGGCGTCCTCCGCGCGGAGCTTGTAGGGGGCCACGCCGGTGACGTTGAGGCCGCCGGGGAGCTTGCCCTTCTCGTAGAGGGTGACGGCGTGGCCGTGGCGGCGCAGCTCGTGCGCGGCCGCGAGCGACGCGGGGCCCGCGCCGACGAGGGCGACGCGCTTGCCGGAGTCAGGCCCGGCCTCGAAGAAGCGCCAGTTGGCGGCCACGGCCTGGTCGGTCGCGTAGCGCTGGAGGCGGCCGATCTGGATGGGGGGGATGCCGGCGTCCGTGTAGACGCAGTCCCCCACACACAACACCTCGACCGGGCACACCCGCGCGCACGAGGCGCCAAGGATGTTCGAGGAGAAGATGGTCCGGGCCGATCCCTTCACGTTCCCGGTCGCGATCTTCCGGATGAAGTTCGGGATGTCGATCCCGGTCGGACAGGCCTTGATGCAGGGCGCGTCGTAACAGTAGAGGCAGCGGCTCGCCTCGGCGGCGGCCTGTTGATCGTCATAGGGCGCCTTGTAATCCTCGAAGACGGACTCGGAGCGCGAGGTCTCGAGGGCGGGCGCGGGCAGTTTCCACATGCGGGGGGGCTCCGTGGGCAGAGCCGCGGTTGTACCATGCCAGCCCCACCTTGTGAGCCCGACCACTCACCTCGCGCGTTTCGCGGACGACCCAGGTCTGTCACAAAGAGTACACTCGGGGCCACGGAGCACCGATGCACGACCCCGCCCTCGCCAAGGAGGCCCTCGCGACCCTCCCCGCCGACATCGCCGACAGCCCGCTCTTCAACGCGGACCTCGCCCCCGTCCCCGCGAGCCGTCGCGACTGGACCACCTACAATTTCGCGGCGTTGTGGATCTCCATGGCGCACTGCATCCCGACGTACACGATGGCCGGCGGCCTCATGTCGAAGGGCATGAACTGGTGGCAGGCGCTCCTGACGATCGGCCTGGGGAACCTCATCATCCTCGTGCCCATCCTCCTCAACGCGCACCCCGGCACCGCCTACGGGATCTCCTTCCCGGTGCTCGCGCGCTCCAGCTTCGGCACCGTCGGCGCGAACATCCCCGCGATGTTGCGCGCGCTCGTGGCGTGCGGCTGGTTCGGCATCAACGTCTACCTGGGCGGCGAGGCCCTAAAGACCTTCGCGTTCACCTTCTGGCCGGGCTTCGCCGAGGTCGGCGGCGGCTGGACGATCGCGGGGCTCTCGATCCCGAGCGCCATCACCTTCGCGATCTTCTGGGCGATGAACGTCTTCATCATCTACCGCGGGATGAACGCGGTGCGCGTCTTCGAGAACTGGGCCGCGCCCATCGTCCTCGTGCTCGCCGTGGCCCTGCTCGGCTGGGTCGTCTCCCGCGCGGACGGCGTCGGTCCGCTCCTCGCCCAGCCCTCCCAGTTCCAGACCTTCGGCGCGTTCTGGCCCGTCTTCGTGCCGGCGCTCACCGCGATGATCGGCTTCTGGAGCACCCTGGCGCTCAACATCCCAGACTTCACGCGCTTCGGCCGCGGCCAGCGGGAGCAGATGCTCGGGCAGACGCTCGGCCTGCCGACCACGATGATCGTCTTCTCCGCCATCGCCGTGGTGATCACGAGCGCCTCCGCCGCGATCCTGCCGGGCACGCCCATCGCGTCGCTCTGGAACCCCGAGTATCTCCTCGGGATCATGACCTCGGGCACCACCCCCGCCGGCCTCTCGGCGCCCCTCATCGCGGACGCCGGCACGCGCGCCGTCGTCGCCGTGGTCGCCGTCTTCGGCATCGTGCTCGCCACGCTCTCGGTGAACATCGCCGCGAACGTCGTGAGCCCCGCGCAGGACTTCGCCAACCTCGCCCCCCGGCACATCAGCTTCCAGACCGGCGGCCTCATCACCGGCATCCTCGGCGTGCTCTGCATGCCCTGGAAGCTCATGGCCGACCCCGGCACCTACCTCGACGGTTGGCTCGGCGGCGTCGGCGCGCTCCTCGGCCCCGTCGCGGGGATCATGATGGTGGACTACTGGCTGATCCGGAAGGGCAAGCTGGACGTGCCCGACCTGTTCCGGACCAACGGTCGGTATGCGGGGATCAACCCCGTCGCGATCTGGGCGCTCGCCTTCGCCCTCGCCCCCAACCTGCCTGGCTTCCTCTTCACGACCAAGCTCGTGGCGTCGGTGCCGGAGAGGTTCACCGCGATCTACCCCTACGCGTGGTTCACCGGCGTGTTCATCGCCGGCGCGACCTACTTCCTGGGGATGCGCGCGCGGGGCGAAGGCGCAGCCGCGTAGTCACTCCACGATCACCGCGATCTCGTTGTACACGGGCGGAGAGACCGCGGTGCCGTCGTTGTTCGCGAGCTGGACGCGCACCGCGTGGGTGCCGACGGTGAGGCCCCGGAGCGGCACGACGTTCGCCGCCGTCTCCTGGAACAGCACCCCGTCGAGGTAGACCTGGGCGTGCCCCACGTCGGGCGCGTTCGGGCCCCCCATCGTGCTCGCGTCGAGCGCGAAGTTCTCCGCCTCGAAGGACAGATCGAAGCTCGCGCCCATGCTCCAGCCGTCGCCCGGGTAGGTGATGAGGGCGTCGGGACGGTCGGGCGCCACGCGCACGCGGAGGCGGTCCAGTACGGGCAGCTCGTAGCCGTCGTTGGACACGAGGCGGGCCTCGAAGCTGTGGTCTCCCGCCGGGACGTTCTGGAGGACGTGCGAGAGCGCGACCGTACGGTCAAGCCACGCGCCGTCCATGTAGAGGTGCAGGTGTCCCTCGCCGTCGACCGCGGGGAGCGTGTCGTCGCCGTCGACGAGGGTGAACGCGGTCGTCGAGAGCGCGAGCGGCAGCGTCGCGGAGTCGAAGGTGGCGGCGAAGGCGGCGCGATCGAAGTAGACGCCGCGGGAGCCTGGGAGCACCTCCACGCGCGACTCGGCGTAGGACGGCGGGTCGAGCGGCCGGCCGTCGTTCGTGACGAGCTCGACGCGCAGCACATGGCCCCCCTCGGTGAGGCCAGTGGCCATGGCGAGCGTGGGATCGGCGCCCCAGTCCCGCGCGACGCCGTCGACGAAGACGGTGAAGTAGCCCTCTCCGAAGCGATCCTCGCTGCCGATGGGATCGCGGAGGGTGAAGCCGTCGATGGCGACGGCGAGGTCCGTGTTGCTCTGGGTGAGCGTCGCGCCGTCCGGCGGGCTCGCGAGGCGCACGGTGGGGAAGGCGGCGGCGATGGCGACGGCGTCCTGGGCGTCGAGCTCCTGGTGGTCGTTGCCGGCGAGGCGCACGAGCACGGTGTGGTTGCCCTCGCGCAGGTCGTTGATGCGCGCGCCGCCGGTAGCGGACTCCTCGAAGAGCTCGCCATCCACGTACACGTGGACGTGCCCCTGGCCCGCGACGGGCGCGCCGCCGAGCGCGGCCGGGTCGAGCGTCAGGCCCGTCACCGTCCACGCGACCTCCATCGCCCCGTCGTAGGTACCCGCGCCTTCGATCGGAGACTCAAGCACGATGGAGGCCCCGCTCCCATCGAGCGCGTCCCCGTCCTTCGGCACCTCGCCCACCGGCGGCGCACAGGCGATCCCGAGCAGAATCAGACCGTTCACGACATCCCCCTGACACCTACAAGCTTGGGCTTCGCGGGGGCGGCGACAAGCGCCGCGAGCCCGGGCGTGGGGCTTGCCGGCGGGCGCGGTCGGCCTAGCTACGGGGGAGCCGAAAGGGGGCATCGATGATGAAGAAGGGATGGATCGCGCTGATCCCGCTGGTCCTGGCCGCGTGCCAGAAGTCGCCTAGCGCGTACGAGCAGGGCGCGCCCAGCGGGGGCGCCGAGCAGGGGGGCACCGACGGTTCCTCGGGGACCGAGCAGCCGGATCAGCCGGGAACGGACGGGCGCGAGGGGATGCAGGGGCAGATGCCGGGCGGCGGCATGGGCGGCATGGGCGGCATGGGCGGCATGGGCGGCATGGGCGGCGACATGGGCGACCAACAACCCGGCGGCACCGACGGGGTCGGGCAACGCCCGGCGACGGACCCGCAGGGGATGTCGGCCGCGGTTCAGACGCTGCAGCAGGACGTGCAGCAGCTCCGGAGCGCCGCGCAGCTCCAGCACACCGATCTCGCCAAGGCGCTCCGCGACTTCTCCGCGGCGCTCCAGTCCCTCCCCCAGGCGGGCACCACGCTCAGCGACGCCGTCTCGCGCATCGGCTCCTACGCCGACCGCATCGAGGCCGCGGGGGCAACCTCCAACATGCAGAGCCGCTGGGCCCAGCGCGCGCTCAACGAGGGGCTCGACGCGCTCGGGGCGTACCAGAAGGAGCGGAACCTGACGGACATGGCCGACCGCCTCGAGGGCATCAAGGGGCAGGTGGGGCAGATCAACCCCGAGCAGCCCTTCGCCCAACAGAAGGACGCGTTCGTGAACGCGCTCGAGCAGATCTCCGGCGTGCTCGCGGATGTCAGCGCCCCTCCGACGGAGCCCGGCACGCGCTGAGCGTGCGCGGGGCCGGGGCGCCGATCGGCCTCCGGCCCGCCGCGGGGGCTCCGCTTGTCCCTCGGCGCGGACGGTCTAGCTTCCGTGGGACAAACCTGGAGGACGCATGAAGGTCTGGACGCTCGGGGTGCCCTCGTCGGCGCTCGCGTTGGTTGGTCTCGCCCTCGGGCTGGCCGGCTGCCCCAAGGGAGAGCCCTCCCAGCCCGGGTACGACCAGCCGCCGACCGCGCCGGCGCAACCCGAGCCGGAGGGGCAACCGCCGGCCGGCTGGGAGCCGTACGAGCCGCCGGGCGGTCGACAGGGGAGCGCAGAACCGGGCATGGAGGAGACGCCTGTGTTCGCGGAGGCGCTCGGCCAGCTCCGCGCCTACGCGCAGCAGATGCGCGCGTCTCAGGACCTCCAACACAAGGACGTCGTGGCGGGCTTCAACGCCCTCGCCGCGGCGCTGCGCGCCATGCGGAACCCGAAGGACACGGACGTGAGCGCCGTCGAGCGGGCCGCGGAGCGCATGGCGGCGTCCGACCCGATGTCCAACGAGCACGCGGACCTCGCCAAGAACGCGCTCTCGGAGGGCCTCCGCGCGCTCGAGGCGATGATCAAGGACCAGAAGATCGCCGGGATGGACGATCGGCTGGCCCAGATCCGCACCCAGATCGACGCGATCGACGTCGCCACGCCGCTCCTCCGTCAGAAGGACGCCGTGGCGAGCTGCTTCGACCAGATGGCGCAGGTGATGGACGAGCTGAGCCAGCGCCCGCCCACCGGAACGCAGTAGCGGCTACCGGGCCTTCGCGGCGACGAGCGCGCGCTCGAGCATGGCGAGGCCGTCGTCGATCTGGGCCTCGTCGATGAGCATGGGCGGGGCGATGCGGAACACGTTGCCCCAGCGCCCGCCCTTGCCGATGATGAGCCCCTCGGCGCGCGCCGCCTCGAAGATGCGCGCGGTGAGCGCGGCGTCGGGGGTCCGGTCTCCCGCGACCTCGTCCACGACGATCTCGATGGCCTGCATGAGGCCGAGGCCGCGCACCTGCCCGATGTTGGACGGGAAGCGCACCTGGAGGGCCTCGAGGCCGGCGCGGAGGCGCGCGCCGAGGCGGGCGGAGCGCGCGGGGATGTCCTCGCGCTGCATGACCTCGAGCGTGGCCTTGGCGGCCGCCATCGCGAGGGGGTTGCCGCCGAAGGTGGAGAGGGTAAGGCGCGGGAGCGACTTGGCGATGGTGGGCGTCGTCATGCAGTTGGCCGCAGGCAGGCCGTTGGCGATGCCCTTCGCCATCGTGACGATGTCCGGCTGCACGCCGAAGTGTTGGAAGCCCCACCAGTGGTCGCCGGTGCGGCCGAAGCCGGTCTGCACTTCGTCCGCGATGAAGAGCCCGCCGTACTTGCGGACGATGCCGACCGCGACCTCGAAGTACTCCTTCGGGGGCACCACGAACCCGCCCACGCCCTGCACGGGCTCGGCCAGGAACCCGGCGATCTGGCCGGTGGTGGTGTACTGGATGAGGTTCTCGATGTCGCGAGCGCACTGGATGTTGCAGCTCGGGTACTTCAGGTTGAACGGGCAGCGGTAGCAGTCCGGCTGCACCGCGTGCTTCACCCCGGCGATCTGCTGCGGGAGGATGCGCCAGTTGGCGTGGCCCATGAGCGACTGCGCCAGGGCCGAGCGGCCCGAATAGCCGTTCCGAAGCGCGATGATCTCGCTCTTGCCGGTGTGGGTCATGGCGAGCATGACGGCCATCTCGTCGGCCTCGGTGCCGCTGGCCGTGAAGAAGCTCTGCGACACGTCCCCCGGCATGATCCCGGCGAGCGCCTCGGCCACCTGCACCATCGGCGCCGTCGGGTAGAGCGACGAGATGTGCGAGAGGCGATCGAGCTGCACGCGCACCGCGCCGTTCACGTCCTCGTTGGCGTGCGACAGCGAGACCGTGAGGATCCCACCAAAGAAGTCGAGGTACTCGCGCCCGTCGGCGTCGGTGATCGTGAGGCCCTTCGCGCTCTCGACCGCCAGCGGCTCCTGGTAGTAGTTGATGGTCGCGGGCATCAGGTACTGGCGGTGCTTCTGACGGATCTCGTCGCCGGTCATCGGGGCCTCGAAGTGGGGGCCGGCAGGGTATCACGCGCGGAAGCCCCTCCCCCCCTTCCTGCACCCCACCCAGAACCGGTAGACTCACGGTCCCCACTGCCTCGCCAGCACCTCCGGAGCGCCCATGTCCATCCTCATCAAGAACGGCCGCATCGTCACCGCCGTCGACGACTACTTCGCCGACGTGCTCATCGAAGGCGAGAAGGTCACCCAGATCGGCGTGAACCTGAAGGCCACGGCCGACACCGTCATCGACGCCACCGGCAAGCTCGTCATCCCGGGCGGCATCGACCCGCACACCCACATGGACATGCCGTTCGGCGGCACCACCTCCGCGGACGACTTCGAGTCCGGCACCCTCGCTGCGGCGTTTGGCGGCACCACCACCATCGTCGACTTCGCCATCCAGACCAAGGGGCGCTCCACGCTCGAGGGGCTGGACATCTGGCACGAGAAGGCCAGGGACAAGGCCAGCATCGACTACGCCTTCCACATGATCGTGACCGACATGCCGAAGGAGCGCCTCCCCGAGATGGAGACGCTCGCGCGCGCCGGTGTCACCTCGTACAAGCTCTTCATGGCCTACCCGGGCGTGCTGTACGTAGATGACGGCGTGCTCTACCGCACCTTCCGCCAGGCCGGCCTCAACGGCACCCGCATCAACATGCACGCCGAGAACGGCATCGTCATCGACGAGATCATCAAGGAGGCCATCGAGGACGGCAAGGTCGAGCCCCGCTGGCACGCCCTCACGCGCCCCACGCGGATGGAGGCCGAGGGCGTGCACCGCGCCATCGCCATCGCCGAGGTGGCGAACGTCCCGCTCTATATCGTTCACCTCTCCAGTCACGACGCGCTGGAGCAGGTGAAGATCGGCCGCAGCCGCGGCGTGGACGTGCAGGCCGAGACCTGCCCGCAGTACCTGTTCCTCGATCAGTCCATCTACGACCGCCCCGACTTCGAAGGCGCCAAGTGGGTCATGACCCCGGCGCTGCGCGAGAAGTGGAACCAGAACTCGCTCTGGCAGGGCCTGAAGTTCGGCGACCTCTCCGCCATCGCCACCGACCACTGCCCGTTCTGCTTCGGCGGCCAGAAGGAGATGGGCCGGGAGAGCTTCACCAAGATCCCCAACGGCGCCCCGGGCGTAGAGAACCGCATGTCGCTCATGTACGACGGCGGCGTGGTGAAGGGCAGGATCTCGCTCAATCGTTTCGTCGAGCTGACCTCGACCTCGGCCGCCAAGACCTTCGGCCTGTTCCCGAAGAAGGGCACCGTGGCCGTCGGCAGCGACGCCGACATCGTCGTGTTCGACCCCGAGAAGAAGCAGACGATCAGCATCCACAACCCCGAGACCCACCACATGAAGGTGGACTACTCGGCGTACGAGGGCCACGAGATCCAGGGCTGGAGCGAGACCGTCATCAGCCGCGGCAAGGTCGTCGTGCACAAGGGCGTCGCGTCGGCCACGGGCAAGGGCCAGTTCGTGGCGCGGGCGCGGGTGGGCGAGCTGCTCCGGTAGGGTCAACTCACGATCGACCGTCGCGCGGATGGGGGGCGTTACGGGGGGCTCGCCCCCCGTCCCAACCCCCACCCAACCGGAGAGCTACGGAAGATCCTTGACCATGTCGCCGTAGGTGTCCGGGCGGCGGTCACGGTAGAACTGCCACGTCTGGCGGACCTGCTCGATCTGGTCGAGGTCACAGGTGGCGACGACGAGCTCGTCCTCCGTCTCGGAGGCGGTGGCGAGGAACTCGCCGCGCGGGTTGCAGATGTAGCTGGTGCCGTAGAAGCGGCCGATGCCCCAGGGGGCCTCGGTGCCGACGCGGTTGGAGGCGGCCATGAAGTAGCCGTTGGCGACCGCGTGGGCGGGCTGCTCGAGCTTCCAGAGGTACTGGGAGAGCCCGGCGACCGTGGCCGAGGGGTTGAACACGATCTCGGCGCCGTGGAGGCCGAGGAGGCGCGCGCCCTCGGGGAAGTGGCGGTCGTAGCAGATGTACGCACCGATCCTGGCATAGCGCGTCTGGAACGTGGGGTAGCCCAGGTTGCCCGGCTTGAAGTAGAACTTCTCCCAGAAGCCGGAGGTCTGCGGGATGTGGTTCTTGCGGTAGATGCCGAGGGTGGAGCCGTCGGCGTCCAACACGACGGCGGTGTTGTAGTACACGCCCGCCATGGCCGATTCGTAGATGGGCACGACCATCGCCATCTGGTACTTGGCCGCGATGGGGCGCAGGCGCTCGACCGTGGGGCCGTCGACCGCCTCGGCCGCGCCGTACCAGCGCTTGTCCTGCCCGGGGCAGAAGTAGGGACCGTTGAAGATCTCCTGGAGGCCGAGGATCTGGACCCCGCCCTCGCCCGCCTGGCGGATGAGGGGCAGGTGCTTCTCGAACATCGCCTCCTGGATCTCGCGGACGGGGACAGTCTCGTCGTTGATGGGGTTGGATGCCTGGATCAGGCCGACCGTGACGTTACGGGCCATGTGGTGGGGCTCCTAGTAGAAGGACGAGGTGCGGCGGGCGCCGCCGTGGTTGATGTAGACGGTCTTCTCTTCGGAGTAGAACCGCCACGCGTTGGGCCCCATCTCGCGCGGGCCGACGCCGGTGTTCTTGACGCCGCCGAAGGGCATGTGGGCCTCGCCGCCCATCGTGGGGGCGTTGACCTGGGTCATGCCGGTGTCGAGGCGCTCGATGACCGAGAAGGCGCGGGACAGATCGTTGGTGTAGACCGACGACGTGAGGCCGAATTGGACGCCGTTCGCGGCGTCGATGGCCTCGTCCACGGTGGCGACGCGGATGACCGAGAGCACGGGGCCGAAGATCTCCTCGGTCGCGATGCGGCCGGTGGCGGAGACGTGGTCGAACAGGGTGGGCGCCGGGAAGTAGCCCTTGGGGAGCGCGGTGATGCGCCCGCCGCCGACGACCAGCTTCGCCTCGGCCGCGCCGATGTCCGTGTAGGACACCACCTTCTCCATCTGCCGCTCGCTCACGGAGGGGCCCATGGTGACGCCGTCCTCAAGGGGGTGGCCCGCGCGGATGGCCTTGGCCAACGCCGCGACCTTCGCGACGTAGGCGTCCGCCACGGCGTCCATGACGATGGCGCGGCTGGTGGCCGTGCACCGCTGACCCGTGGAGCCGAAGGCGCCCTGGGCGGTGGCGATGGCGGCCTTGTCGAGGTCGGCGTCATCCAGGATGAGGATGGGGTTCTTTCCGCCCATCTCGCACTGCACCGGCTTGTTGAGCTGGGCGCACCGCGACGAGACCCGGATGCCGACCTCGGTGGAGCCGGTGAAGCTGACCGCGCGCACGTGCGGGTGCTCGATGAGGGCGACGGCGGGGGCGGCGTCCCCGTGGACGACGTTGACGACGCCCTTGGGGAACCCGGCTTCTTCGCAGTAGAGCGCGATGAGGTGGGCGGTGTAGGGGGTCTCCGGGGCGGGCTTGAGCACCACGGTGTTCCCAGCGACGAGCGCCGGCGCCATCTTCCAGAGCGGGATGCACACCGGGAAGTTCCACGGCGTGATGAGCCCGACGACGCCGTGCGGGCGCCACATCGTGAACGCGAAGGTGCCGGAGAGCTCGCTGGGGGCGGTGTAGCCGGTGAGACGACGGGCGTCTCCCGCGGCGAACTCGACGTAGCGGATGGCCTTCTGGACCTCGCCGCGCGCCTCGCCGATGATCTTGCCCTCCTCCAGGGCGAGGGCCCGGGACAGCGTCTCGGCCTCGCGCTCGAGGATGCGGACGAGGCGGAAGAGCAGCTCGCCACGCTTGGGCGCGGGGGTGGCCGACCAACCGGGGAACGCGGCGTGCGCGGCCTCGATCGCGACGACCATCGTGTCCGCGCCGGAGACGGGGGTGGTGCCGAGCACCTCGCCGTCCGCCGGGGAGGTGTTGTGCGCGGTCTCGGAGGGGCGGAGGTCGTGCCAGGCTCCGTCGATGTAGTTGCGGGAGTTCATCTACGCCTCCCCGCCCTGGTACATCTCTTCGATCTCCTGGGAGAAGTTCACGTAGATGTTCTTGCGCTTGAGCTTGAGCGTCGGGGTGAGCTCGCCCGAGTCGATGGCGAGCGGGCGGGGGAGGACCCGGTACTTCCGGACGTGCTCGACGCGCGCGAAGAGCTCGTTGCAGGCGTCGACCGCCTTCTGGAGCTCGGCGCGCACCTTCGGATCGCTCGCGGAGACGGTGGCGCCGAGGCCGTTCGCCTCGCCGAAGCGCGCGAGGGCCTCGGGATCGACCTGGAGGAGCGCGGTGAGGTAGGCGCGGCGGTCCCCGATGACGACGGCCTCGGAGATGAGCGGGTTGTTCTTGAGCGCGGCCTCGATGTTCTTCGGGGCCACGTTCTTGCCGCCGGCGGTGATGAGGATCTCCTTCTTGCGGCCGACGATCGACAGGAAGTTGTCCTGGTCGAAGGCGCCGAGATCGCCGGTGAGGAGCCAGCCGTCCGCGAGGGTCTCGGCGGTGGCGACGGGGTCCTTGTAGTAGCCGAGGAACACGTTGGGGCCGCGGAGCATGATCTCGCCGTCGGAGCCGAGCTTGACCTCCACGCCGGGGATGGCGGGGCCGACCGAGCCGAGCTTGGTCTTGCCGGGGAGGTTGAAGGTGGTCGGGCCGGAGCCCTCGGACTGCCCGTAGACCTCGTGGACGAGCACGTCGATCCCGGCGAGGAAGGAGAGCACGTCCTTGCCGACGGGGGCGGCGCCGCTGACGCAGATGCGGGCGCGAGAGAGGCCGAGGACGGGCTTGACCTTGGAGTAGATCAGCTTGCCCGCGAGGGTGTGTTGGAAGGTCAACCAGCCGCCCGGATCCTGGCCGAGCCCGCGAGCGGTGTGATAACGCAAGCCGACGTCCTGCGCCCAACCGGCGAGCTTCGCCTTGATGCCCGTGGCAAGCGAGAGCTTGGCGGCCACGCCGGCGTGGAACTTCTCCCAGATGCGGGGCACCGCGAAGAGCACGGTGGGCAGGACCTCCTTGAGGTTCTCCGGCACCTTCTCCATGCTCTCGGCGAAGTACACGCTGCTGCCGATGGACATCGGGGCGTGGATGGAGAACATCTGCTCCGCGATGTGCGAGAGCGGCAGGTAGGACAGGCTACAGTCCGTCGCCTGGTAGCCCACCATGTCGATCGCGGTCTTGGCGGTCCACGCGAGGTTGTGGTGGGAGAGCATCACCGCCTTGGGCGGCCCGGTGGTGCCCGAGGTGTAGATGAGCGTCGCGAGGCCGTTCAGCTCGAGCGCCGCCATGCGACTGTCCACCTCGGCCTCGGATACCTCGGCGCCGCGCGCGAGGAAGGCCTCCCAGGTGAGGACCATGGGGTCGTCGATGACGGCGCCCTTCATCATCACGACGTGCTTGAGGTGGGGGAGGTCCGCGCGGACCTTCTTGACCTTCTCCCACTGCATCGCGTTCTCGAGGAGCACGACGGGGGACTCCGCGTGGCCGATGATGTACCTCACCTCGTCCGGGGAGTTGGTGGTGTAGATGCCGGCCGGCGCGGCGCCGATGGCCATCGCGGCGACGTCGAACACGATCCACTCGGGGCGGTTGAACCCGAGGATGCTGACGGTGCCGCCGGCGGGGACGCCGAGGGCCACGAGCGCGCGGGCGGCGGCGCGCACCTCGGCGGCGTAGTCGGCGTAGGAGGTCGGGTTCCAGGTACCGCCCGACTTGACGTAGTAGGCGGCGGCGTCGGGGGTACGGGCCGCGGTCTGGAACAGGCGGTAGGGGATGGTGTCGGTAGGCACGATGCTTCCTCTCGGGGGAAGCAGGGTACGGCGCGCCGACCCGCGTCGTCAAGCCCCGATTCGTCCACAGAGCATCGCTCGCCCGTGCCTTTTCGGGAGGCGAGCGGCCCGCGCCGAGGCCTACCCCTTGCGGGCGCGGCGCCGCGCGAGGAGCATCGCCGCGGCCAACGCGCCGAACGCGCCGGGCGCACCCGAAGAAGCGCAGCCGCAGGCCGGAGCTCCCCCGGTCAGCGCGCCCCCGTCGGTGTCCTCGGCGGGGCCGCCCTCGTCGTCGCAGGTACCGCCGCCCTCGACCCACCCGACGCCGCAGACCGGGAAGTCCGCCTCGAGGGCCTGGTCGTAGACGATGTAGCGGAGCTGGGAAGAGGAGGCGTCGTTCGACGGGTACAGGACGAGGTCCTGATCGGCGTCCCCGGGCCCGTACCGCATGTGGAGCCGCGTGAAGAACGCCTCGTAGGGAGACCCGGTGTACCCCACGGCGGCGAGATCCTCTTCGCTCGGGGGGGTGCCCGAGCAGGGGTCGCAGCCGCCCGCGCTCCAGGCGTACTCCCGCACCCACGCGGCCCGCTCCTGCGACGCCATCGCCGCGCCGAACTGGGCGCCGTAGAGCTCCGCGAACGTGGCGTATTCGTCGGCCCGGTACATGCACTCGTGCTCGATCGTCGCCTCGGGGTAGTTGGACACCCCCACGGCGCCCTCGGCCTGACCGTTCACCGCGTAGACGACGAGATCCTGGATCCCCGACGAGTTGAGCGTCCCGAGGCGGATGGGGAGCGAGAAGACCTCGCTCTCGTAGCCGAAGCGCAGCGGCGAGAGGTAGCTGGACCCCTCGGGGAGCCGGTCGAGCGCGACCTTCGCGGCGAAGAAGTACGCGCCGGCGTCGATGTACTCGCCGAGCAGGGCCGCCGCGGCGTCGTCCACGCCGTAGCCGTTCGTGTCGAGCCAGCGGAGGAGCCCGCTCGAGTCCTCCGCGGAGAGCACGACGATGTCGTACTCGCCGGCCGCGAAGGTAGCCTCGACCGTCACGGAGCCGTCGGCCGGGGGGCCGCTGGCGCCGTCGCTGTCGCTGTCGGCCATGTCGGCGGTGTCGTAGGCGGGGTGGAGGTCCTCGCAGGTGTACGACACGAGCCGGGGCGCCGAGTAGGCGTCCAACCGCGTGAACAGCTCGGGATCGACCACGGTCACGTCGTCGGGCCCGAGCACCTCGGGCACCGGCACCAGCAGCGCGAACGCGGTGGCGTCGCCCTCGTAGTCGTTCGCGAGGGTGAGCGTGGTGCGCGTGCCCTGGCGCGCGATCACGACCTGACTGGCGTTGTTGTAGAGCGAGGCGCCGGCCTGCCCCACGTAGGTGCCGCAGAAGGCGTGCGCGGGCGCGGCGAGCGCGAGGAGGGAGAGGAGCATGGGTGACGTCCGGTGTTCACCCTACAGATTGGGCTCGAATCGCCGGGACGGCAAGCTCCCTATTCCACCACGACCTCCAGCGTGCCGCCGGCGACCAGCTTGTCGTGGGTGAAGGTCGCGCCCTGCAACGGCACGCCGTTGAGGCGCACCTCGACGATGTGCTCCCCCGCGCCGATGCGGCGGCTGGTGAACGTGCCGCCGTCCACGGCGAAGCGCACCTCCTCGAACAGGGGCGCGCTCACGACGTACGAGGTGGTGCCCGCGATGGGGTAGAAGCCCATCGCCGCGAAGATGTACCAGGCGGAGAGCGTGCCGGCGTCGTCGTTCCCGGCGAGGCCGATGGGGTCCGCGGCGTAGTGGTTGGCGGCGATCCACCGGACCCACCGCCAGGTCGCGTCGCGGTCCCCCCAGAGGGCGAAGAGCCACGCGGCGTGGATGTCGGGCTCGTTCCCGTGCCAGTAGTAGGTCTGCGGGAAGTCGAGGACACCCTCGATCTCCGCCTTCTCGAAGAACGCGGTGAGCTTTGCGAGCGCCGCGTCCCGCCCGCCCAACACATCCGCCAAGGCGTCCGGCTGGAACCACCCCATCCAGAGGTACTGCCAGGCGTTGCCCTCGGTGTACTCGTCCGCCCACACGAGCGGGTTGAAGTTAGCCTCGAAGCTCCCATCACTCGTACGCGCGTGGAAGAACCCGACGGCGGGGTCGTATTGGTTGCGCCAGGTGTAGGATCGCCACGCGAAGTGGGCGGCGTCTTCCGGGGCGCCCACCGACTGCGCGAGCTGGGCGAGGGCGTGGTCGGCCCAGGCGTTCTCCTGGGTCCAGGCGACGCTGGAGCCGACGAGATCGGAGGGGTAGTAGCCGTAGCGCTCGAGCGCCGCGATGTCAGGACGGGCGTTGTACGGGATGGTTCCAGCCCCCATCGCCTGATCGCGCAGACGCGGCCACGCGCTCTCCATGTCCCAGTCGGTCACGCCCTTCACCCAGGTGTCCGCCAGCACGATGTCGGCCGGCGCGCCCAACATGACCTCGCTGTCGCGGTTCGCCACGGGCCAGGCCGGGAAGGCCCCGCCCTGCTCCGCCATCGTCAGCAGAGAGATGGCGAAGTCCCTCGCCTTCTCCGGGTAGAGCAGGATGTAGAGGGGGTGCGCGGTGCGGTAGGTGTCCCAGAGCGAGAAGTCGTTATGGTACGCCCAGCCGTCCGCCGTGTGGACCGCGCCGTCGAAGCCCGTGTAGAGGCCGTCGGCGTCCCCGTGCTCCTGCGGCATCTGGAGGGCGTGGTACAGCGCCGTCGCGAAGATGGCGCGCTCGGACTCGGTGGCGCCGTCGATCTCGACACGATCGAGCTCGTCTTCCCACACGTCGCGCGCCTGGGCGGCGGTAGCGTCGATGGGCCCGGGGCCGAGCTCCGCCGCGAGGTTGGCGCGCGCGCCCTCCAGGCTGGTCAGCGAGATGGCGACGCGAATCGAGGGGTCGCGCGAGGTCGGCACGATCCACGCCCCGAGATCGACACCCGCGGCCTCCGCGCGGCCCTCGACCCCCTCGTCGTCCGCCCAGGTGCCGTAGGACGCGATGCCCTCGTCGAACACGGCGGTGAACCAGATGGGGAACCCCTCCCCGTTGAACTGCCCCGAGTTGTGCATGTACCCCTCGACCACGCCCCGCTCGGCGTCGACCGTGATCTCGCCGCCGAGGCTCGACCCGAAGAGGTTGTGCTCGAGGTCGATGAGCACGACGGCGTCGCTGTCATCGGGGAAGCGGTACTGGTGCTGGGCGGCGTGGCGGGTGGCCGCGAGGGTGACCTCGATGCCGTCCGCGAGGGTCACGCCGTAGGCGCCGGGCTCGGCCCACTCGTCGTCGTGGGAGAATTCGATCCGGTAGCCGTCCTCGTCGCGCTTGGTCGGATCCCAGCCGATCGTCGGCATGAAGAGGATGTTGCCGTAGTCGGGGATGCCCGTCCCGTGCATGCGGAAGTGGGAGAAGCCCTCGATGAAGGTGTCGTCGTAGTAGTAGCCGGAGCAGTGGTAGGCCCCGAGCCCGCCCCACGCGAGGGAGGTGTCGGGGCCGACCTTCACCATCCCGAAGGGCACGGTCGCTCCGGGGTGGGAAGATCCCACGCGAAAGCCCGGCCCGCCGGTGGCGATGAAGGGGTCTACCGCCTGGACGAGCGGCGCGGAGGGAGCCTCGGGCTCCCCCTCCGGCGCGGCGCAGGCGGACAGGAACGCGAGGATCCCCGCCCGACTACGGGGCGACCCACTCCATCTCGACGGTGTACGGCTGCTCATCCGTGCCAAGATACCCCAGAACCACCACGTAGTAGGTGGTCTCGGGCTCGAGGGTCACGACGAGCTCACACACCTCCGGGTTGTCACCGGAGAGGCAGTTGTCGTCGCCGTAGTACCAGAACAGGTCGACGCGACCCCAGTCGGCGACGTCTCCCCAGATTCCGATGTCGACGTCCGCGGTGGCATCCGGCCAGCTCGTCGTCATGCGGACGGACATGGCTTCCGGGACGGTGAAGGCGTACGCGTCTGAGTCGTTCGTGCCGTTCCAGCCTTCGAACGCGGGATCGAGCACCACAGAACCGGAGATCACGTCCACGTAGCCGAGGCCCGAGAGCATCCCGAGGTCCTGCGCTACGAGCGTCTCGAGGACGACGGTGTTGTCGGCGTCCACGATCTCGGCGAGGGTGGTGTCCGGGAGGGTCTCGGTGGCCTGGATGCCGATGACCTTGGGGAACACGCCGTCGAGGACGAGCGGCGC
>CAJBVW010000476.1 GCA_903959175.1 uncultured Pseudomonadota bacterium | reverse complement strand
GGCGGCAGCTTCGGCGGCGCCGGCGGCGCGAAGAACCTCCTCGAGCCGGGCGGCGCGGCCGGAGACGGCGCGGTCAGCGGTGTCGCGGCGGCGTTCGACAGCGGCACCGTGCGCATCACCGCGGACGAGAACACGAACTCCCTCGTGCTCCTCGCGTCCCCGGAGGATTTCCGTGTCATCAAGGGCGTGATCGATCGCCTGGACATCCCGCGCCGTCAGGTCTACGTCGAGGCCGTCGTCCTCGAGGTCGGCTCCGAGGACGACATGAGCCTGGGCGTCGGCTACCACGTCGGCAGCGGGACGGGGGACGGCTCGATCTCCTACGGATCCTCCCAGCTCGGCGCGAGCTCGCTCGGTCTCAACAGCGCGGACCTCCTCTCCGGCCTCGCGATGGGCGTGCTCGGCGCCGCCATCCCCGTCACCCTGGCGGACGGTAGCATCTTCAACGTCCCCGCCTTCGGCATCGCGCTCAACGCCCTGGCGTCCAACTCGACCGTCAATATCCTCTCCAACCCCAACATCCTGGTGTTGGACAACGAGGAGGCGACCATCAGCGTGGGCCGCAACGTGCCGTTCCCGGTGTCGGCCGGCCGTGACAACAACGGCCAGTCCATCGTGAGCTACCAGCGCGAGGACGTCGGCATCGTCCTCCAGGTGACCCCCCAGATCAACGAGTCCAACTACGTCACCCTCGAGATGTCCCTCGAGGTGGCCGAGGTCGAGGAGGGCTCCGGCGCCGACGACGGCGGCTTCATCACCTCCAAGCGCGAGACCGAGAACGTGGTGGTCGTCAAGGACAACCAGACCATCGTGATCGGCGGGCTCATCGGCACCACCAAGAGCGAGGCGGAGACCAAGATCCCCATCCTCGGTGACATCCCCCTCATCGGGGTGTTGTTCCGTGGCAAGCACGACGTGGAGCGCAAGACCAACCTGCTCATCTTCCTCACGCCGCATGTGATCAACGAGCCCGCCGACCTCGAAGAGGTCTACCGGGTCAAGGTCGCGCAGCGCGAGGAGTTCCTCAAGCGCTTCTACGGCAAGAGCCGCGAGGTCCAGGAGGAGGAGCTCAAGGTGCTGCTCCGCGGCAGCATGAACATCATCGACGAGCCCAGCATGTACCGCAAGAAGGCCCCGCCCAAGCCGCTGGACTCCAAGGTGGGCGAGGACGGCGCCCTCCAGCCGGTGGACGGCGGCGGCAACGGCGGCAACGGCAGCGGCTTCGGCGCCCCGGCCGGCACCCCCACTGAGCCCACCCCCGACTTCGGCGAGGACGAGTAGCCATGGCCGTACGTCGCGCCGGGATGGAAGAGCTCCTCGTCCGGGCCGGAGTCGATCCGGCCAAGATGAAGGAGGCCCGCAAGGAGGCCGAACGCTCGGGTGTCACCCTCGCGGAGGGCGCCCAGCGCGTCAACGCCGTGAGCGCGGACGTCGTGGCGCGTTCGCTCGCGGAGATGCTCGGCCTCCCGTTCCGTGACGTGATCGAGCTCGATACCGTCGACGTCGAGCTCATCCGCCCCATCAGCCTCGCCATGGCCCGCGAGGAGGGCATCCTCCCGCTGTACCACGAGGGCGGCTTCGTGCGCGTGGCCATCGCCGAGGAGCGGTCGATGGGCCTGCTCCCCGATCTGCGCCTCCTCTACAAGAAGCCCGTGCGGCCCGTCGTCGTCCCGTCGGACGTGCTCCGTGACGCGACCAACAAGACCTACGACCGCGCCGCGCGAAGCGCCTCCGCCGTCATGGAGGAGATCCGTGAGGAGGGCGCCGGGGACGATATCGCCGACGACCTCTCCCTCAACGAGGACCTCCTCGACGACCCCAACCAGGCCCCCATCATCCGCTTCGTGAACACGCTCCTCACCCAGGCGGTGAAGGACCGGGCGAGCGACATCCACGTCGAGCCCTTCGAGCGCGAGCTGGTCGTGCGGTTCCGCATCGACGGCGTGCTCTACGAGATCGTGAAGCCCCCGCCGAAGCTCCAGGCCTCGATCGTCAGCCGCGTGAAGATCATGGCGGGCCTGAACATCGCCGAGAAGCGCCTCCCCCAGGACGGCCGCATCCGCACCCGCTTCGCGGGCCGCGAGATCGACCTTCGCGTGAGCACGTTGCCGGTGCGTCACGGCGAGCGGGTGGTCATGCGTATCCTCGAGAAGGGGACCGTCTTCAACCTCGAACAGATCGGCATGGCCGAGCAGACGGTCGCCGACTTCCGCAAGTTCATCCAGCGTCCCCACGGCATCCTGCTCGTCACCGGCCCGACCGGCTCCGGCAAGACCACCACGCTCTACAGCGCCCTCGCCGAGATCAACGCGCCCGATCTTAACATCCTCACCATCGAGGACCCGATCGAGTACGAGCTCCGCGGCATCGGCCAGACCCAGGTCAACCCCAAGATCGATCTCACGTTCGCCTCCGCCCTGCGCGCCCACTTGCGGCAGGACCCCGACGTGATCATGGTGGGCGAGATCCGCGACAAGGAGACGGCGGACAACGCCGTCCAAGCCTCGCTGACGGGCCACCTCGTGTTCTCCACGCTGCACACGAACGACGCGCCGACCGCCTTCTCGCGCCTCATCGACATGGGCGTCGAGCCCTTCCTCGTGTCCAGCTCGCTCATCGCGGTGCTGGCCCAGCGGCTCGTCCGGCGCCTGTGTCCCAAGTGCAAGGAGGCCTTCGAGCCGTCCGACATCGAGCTGAAGGAGGCCGGTGTCACCCGCGCAAGGGTCGCGGGCCACACCATCTACCGTGGCAAGGGCTGCCCCGCGTGCCTGTCCACTGGGTACAAGGGCCGCACCGGCATCTACGAGCTCTTGACCGTGAGCGAGGGCGTCCGCCAGCTCGTCATGGCGGGCTCCAGCGCCGGCGTCATCCGCAAGCGCGCCATCGAGGACGGCATGGCCTCCCTCCGTGACGACGGCATCCGCGTGGTCCTCGAGGGCCGCACCTCGCTCGACGAGGTGATGCGCGTCACGCAGGAAGACACGGTGGAGCTCGACTAACCATGGCCGTCTACGAATACTCCGGGCTCGACGCCGCCGGCAAGGCGACCAAGGGCATCGTCGACGCCGACTCGCCCAAGACGGCGCGCGGCCGCCTGCGCAAGCAGGGGGTGTTCCCGACGGAGGTGTGGGAGAAGAAGGAGGGGGCCACCCGCGGCAAGGGCATCAACGTCGAGATCGACTTCGGGAAGTACTTCCAGCGGATCTCGGTTCAGGACCTCGCCACGCTCACCTCGCAGCTCTCGACCCTCATCGGCGCGGGCATCCCGATGGTCGAGGCCCTCACGGCCCTCGTCGACCAGACGGAGAACGCCAAGCTCAAGGGCGTGTTGGTCGAGGTCCGCCAGAAGGTCAACGGCGGCACGTCCCTCGCCCGCGCCATGCGCGCGCACCCCGACGTGTTCGGTGACCTCTTCGTGAACATGGTCGACGCCGGCGAGCAGTCCGGCGCCCTCGATCTGGTGCTCACCCGCCTCACCCAATACACCGAGAGCCAGGTCGCGCTGCGCGGCAAGCTGGTCGCCGCGGTGACCTACCCGCTGCTGATGATGGTGGTGTCCGGCGCCCTCGTGCTCGGCCTGTTCACCTTCGTCATCCCGCGGATCAAGCGGATCTTCGACAGCTTCGGCGAGGGTCTCCCGCTCATCACGACCGTGCTCTTCACGATCTCCAACATCGTGACCGGGTACTGGTGGCTCCTCCTGTTCGTGCTCGTCGTCTCCGTCTGGGGCCTGCGCCGCTACGTCAAGACGCCCAAGGGCCGCCTCTGGTGGGATCGCACCGCGCTCCGGCTCCCCGTGTTCGGCAAGATCAACCGGCTCGTGGCCGTGTCACGTTTTTGTCGCACGCTCGCGACTCTGCTCGTGAGCGGGGTACCTATCCTCTCGGCGCTGACAATCGTGCGAACGGTCGTCGGCAACGAGATCATCGCCGCCGCCATCGACGGCGCCTCCCGCAACATCGCCGAGGGCCAGTCCATCGCCCTTCCGCTCAAGGCCTCCGGGCAGTTCCCGCCGATCGTGACACACATGATCACCATCGGCGAGAAGACCGGCGAGCTCGAGGGCATGTTGGGGAAGGTGGCGGACGCCTACGACTCCCAGGTCGAGAACACGGTCAACACGCTCACGTCGTTGCTCACCCCGATCCTGACCTTGTTCATGGGCCTCGTCGTCGCCACCATCGCGCTCGGCATCCTCCTCCCCATGCTCAGCCTCTCCTCTGTCGTACGGTGAAACCAATGCACATGTCCTCCTCCTCCATGCGCCTCGCCTCCCTCCGGGCCGCCGCCGCATCCCGCAGCGGCGTCCTCGCCTCACGGCGGGGCATGTCCCTCGTCGAGATCATGGTCGTCATCGCCATCATCGGCGTCCTGATGACCGTCATCGCGGTGAACGTGCTCGGCTTCCTCGATGACGCCAACGCGGACGCCACGAAGATCCAGATCAAGAAGATGGAAGAGTCCCTGACGGTCTACGCCGCCAAGCACAAGGGCAAGTTCCCGACCACGGGCGAGGGCCTCGCAGCCGTGAAGAAGTACCTGCCGGACGGCGAGGTCCCGACGGACTCGTGGGGCAACGCCTACCTGTACTTCTCGCCCGGCACCCACGGCGATCACGACTTCGAGATCATCTCCCTCGGCAAGGACGGCAAGGAAGGCGGCGCCGAATCCGACGCCGACATCACCTCCTACACCGCGGCCGAGTAACGATGGTCCCCGCCCGCCACTCCGAGCGCTTCCGTCGCGCGCTGGCGCGGCGGGCACTCCGCGGCAGCCTCGGGCTGGCCCGGCGGAGCCGCGTGGCGGGGATCTCCCTCATCGAGATCATGGTCGTCATCGCGATCATGGCGGTGGTCATCGGCATCGGCGTCCCGAGCCTCGCCGCCATCTTCGACGTGCAGCAGCGCGGCGCGGCGCGCGAGCTGGCGATGACCTACAGCTTCCTCGTGAACGAGGCCGCGATGCGGAACGTGACGTTCCGGATCGCCTACAACCTCGACGCGCGCACCTACAAGATCGAGGTCGGTGACCCCAACACCCTCGTCTTCTCCGACCCCGCCGCCCGCGCCCAGTACGAGCAGGAGAAGGAGAGCGACATGAAGCGCTTCTCCAAGTCGGACACGCCGGAAGAGGGCGGGGAAGGGGAGAAGTCCGACGCGCTCGACCGCTTCGCCGGCCTCGACTCCCCGGGCTTCCAATCCAGCGTGGAGCTGCCCTCCAACTCCATGTTCGCCTACGTCTACACCCCCCAGTACGACGGCCCGCAGACCCCGTCCGAGGAGGCCCCCGAGAGCCCCGAGGACCAGAAGATCGTCTACTCCTACGTCTTCGCGAACGGTGTCTCCGAGCACACCGTCGTGCGTGTGGTCAGCATCGACGACCCCGAGGACGGCTACACCGTCGAGGTCGAGCCCCTCTCCGGCCGCGTGTCCGTGGAGAGCGACGAGACCGACATCGGCGCCTCCATGGCGTGGATCCCGAGCGAGGCGCCGAACTTCCGGTGAGCCCCTGTCCCTCCCACCTCCGCTCCCGGCTCCGCGCCGGCTTCACCCTCCTCGAGGTGGTGATCGCCATGGCCATCCTCGCGATCGGCCTGATGGTGCTGGTGGACTCCCAGTCGATGGCCGTCCTGATGACGGTCGACGCCGGCAAGACCCTCACCGGCACCTACCTCGCCCAGGAGAAGATGGCCGAGGCCATGTTGCGCCTGGAGAAGGAGGGTTTTCGCGAGGGAGACATCGACGAGGAGGGCGACTTCGAGGAGATCGGGGCGGACGGGGAGGGGATGGACGGCCCCGACTTCGGGGACAGCTTCGAGGGCTACCAGTGGGCCTATACCATCCGCGAGGTCGACATCCAGGTCGGAGACATCGCCTCCGCCGCGGAGGATCTCGAGTCGATGGGCGGCATCACCCAGAAGGAGGGCGCTGACGGCGCCAGCTCCTCCGACAACCGCAACCTCCTCGACGCCGGCATGCAGCCCGACATGCTCTCGGACATGCTCCGCCCCTACATCCGCGAGGTCCGGGTGTTGGTGTGGTGGGGCCCCGACGATCCCGACCTCGAAGAGGGCTGTGACGATTGCATCGAGCTCGTCTCCCACGTCATCAACCCCTCCGGCACCCTGCCGTTGCCGATCCAATGACGCGCCCCTCCGCCCTCCGCAGCGCTCGCGCCGGCTTCACCCTCCTCGAGGTGGTGGTGGCCCTCGGCGTGTTCGTGCTCATCGCGGGCCTGACCTTCGGCACCATCGGCAGCGCGCTGAACACGCGCGATCTGCTCGAGGCCGACGACGCCGTGAACCAGTCCGCGCGCATCGCGATCTCCCGCATCCGGCGCGACTTGTCGCTCGCCTACCTCACGTCGAACACGAGCGCGGTCAACACGTACCAGACGCTCTTCATCGCCCACGACGACAACCCGGATCGCCTCTGGTTCGCCTCGCTCTCCCACCAGCGGCTCTACAAGGGCGCGCGCGAGAGCGACCAGACCGAGATCACGTACTGGACCGAGGACGATCCCGCCGGCGGCGACGCCCTCGTGCTCCTGCGCCGCGAGGCCCCGCGCATCGACAACTACCCCGAGCGGGACGGCACCATCGCGCCCCTCGCGTACGGCGTGAAGGCCTTCGGCGTGCGCTTCCTCGACTCCCAATCGAACGAGTGGAAGGACGAGTGGGACACGACCGGCGTCGACACACCCAACCGACTCCCCCGCGCCGCTGAGGTGACCCTCACCCTGATCGCGCCCGACCCGGACGACCCCGACAAGACCGAGGAGCGGAGCTGGGTCACGACGGTTGTGCTCGAGTTCGGGCCCAAGCTCACCAAGGACGTGGGGGCCGACCAATGAGCCGCACCCGCGCACCCGCCGGCCTCCTCTCGCGCGCCCGGCGTCGCGGTGACCGGCGCGGCATCGCGCTCATCGTGGTCGTCGGCACGCTCATGTTCCTCACCGCGTTGGTGACCGACATCAGCT
>CAJBVW010000475.1 GCA_903959175.1 uncultured Pseudomonadota bacterium | reverse complement strand
CTCCTCTTGCAGGCCGTTCCCCGTTCTGGAGGGGATTGAAACATGTACGAGTCGGCGGCGGTGCTGACGGCCGAGGCCCGCTTGCAGGCCGTTCCCCGTTCTGGAGGGGATTGAAACCGCTCGCGCGCCTCGGCGGCCCGGTTCAACTCGATGACACTGCTTGCAGGCCGTTCCCCGTTCTGGAGGGGATTGAAACTCCCTCCCCGATTCGGGGAGCCGTGTTACGGGGTAAGCCTCCGGGCAACTACAGGGCCTCCTCGTCGGCCTCTCGTACTGTGGGCTCTCCCCCCTGGAGAACCCGATGCCCGTCCCTCTTCCGTCCTTCGCCGATCTCCCCCATCGCTGGAGGCGCGCCGACGCGCTTGCGGTGCTCGCGGCCGTCGATGCCAGCGGCCTTTCGCCGACGGACTTCGCACACGCGACCGGCGTGGACGTGCGCCGCATCTGGCGATGGCGGGAGCGGCTCCAGGCAGAGCGCCCTCCTCGCCCAGCCCGATCCCGACCGGCGCCCGCGGGGCCGATCCGGCTCGTCGAGTTGGTGGCCCACACGTCGTCCGCCGTCCAGCCCGTGGCGACGTCGGCCGCGCCCGCGAATCCGCTTGTTGAGCGGGTCGCGTCCTTGCCCGTCGCAGCCGTCCCCGATCCGCCGATGCTGCCTGTCCCGCCCTGCCTCCTCATCGACGTCACGGCTCCTGGGGGCTGGCAGTTGCGCGTCCCCGGAGCGTTGCTCGCCGATCTGGTTCACGCGCTGTCGGAACGGTCATGTTGAGCCTGCCGCCGTCGGTGAAGGTGTTCCTGGCCGTCGAACCGGTGGACATGCGCAAGGGCGTGGACGCGCTGGCGAGCGTGGTGCGCCACGTCATTCGGCAGGAACCGATGTCCGGTCACCTCTTCGTGTTCCGCGGCCGACGCGGGCACATGCTCCGCGTGCTGTTCTGGGATCGCAACGGGTGGGCGTTGTACTCAAAACGGTTGGAGGCGGGGAACTTTCACCTGCCGGTCGAGGTGGCCGAGGGCTGCTTGCGGGTCGAGGTGGACGCGGCGGAGCTGATGTTGATGCTGGAGGGCATCGACCTTCGGGGGGCCAAGCGGTACGCCCGTTGGCGACCGCCAATCGCCGAAGACGACGGTCGTCAGTCGACCCCAAGCCGCCTCGAAAGCTTGACAGATGTCTGACACACGTCCGCTGGATCGGGCCGCCGCAACGTGTGACCTTGGGGGGTGTCGCAGCTTCTTCCCCACGCCGAGATGGAGACGAGTCCGGAGGACCTGACCGTCCTTCGTGCCTTCCTCGCCAAGCTGATCGTGACGGCGAAGACGGACGAGCTGCTGGACATCGTCCTCGCGCTGGTCGCCCGCTTGATGCGCAACGAGGCGAAGCTGACGGGGAGATTGGCGGCGCTGCTGCGCGGACACGCCGGGGGAGGCACCGAGCGGTTCGGCAGCGCGCAGCTCCTGCTCTGGAAGGACGCACTGGACGAAGCGGCTGCCGAGGAGGAGGAGAAGGAGAAGGAGAAGGAGGAGGAGGAGGCCAAGCCGGAGGCCGAGCCCGAACCCAAGGTCAAGCCCAAGCGGCTCAAGCTCCCCGCCAGCCTGCCGCACCGCACCGTGAAGCTCCCCGTCGAGCCAAACCTACGGATCTGCTCGCTGTGCGGCGCCAACAAGGTCTGCATCGGCCATGAGAGCAGCGAGGTGCTCGAGCTGCACCCCGCCCACTTCGAGGTGATCGTCTACGAGCGCGAGAGGCTCGCCTGCCCCGAAGCGTGTCCCGAGAGCGTCGTGGTCGCCCCGGCCGTCGTCAAGCCGTTGGACGGCGGCATCCCCGGACCCGGCCTGCTCGCGGATATCGTCATCCGCAAGGCGATCGACCACACCCCGATCAACCGGATCCTCGGCATCTACCGGCGTCTCGGCGTCGATCTTCCCGAGGGCACGGTGTACGGGTGGTGGGACCAGGTCGGCGACAAGCTTCGCCCGCTCGCCGAGGCGATCTGGACGATGGTCCTCGGTTCCCACCTCGCTCAGGCCGACGACACCGGCCTCCGCGTGCTCGACACCGACACGCCGGCCGGTAGCCGACGCGGGCACATGTGGGGGATCCTCGGCGACGGAAGGTGGGCCCGCTATCGGTTCACCCCGACGTGGAAAGGCGACGAGATGGCCGCGTTTCTCGGTGCCCGGAGCGGCTGGCTGCAAGGCGACGGATACGCCGGCTACGAGCAGCTCTACCGCAAGCAGTACCCGTGCATCGAGGTCGGCTGCTGGTGCCACGCTCGACGCTATTTTGTGAAGGCCGAGGACGGCGGAGACAAGCGGGCGAGGCGGCCGCTCGCGATCATCGGCGAGCTGTTCGCCGTCGAGAAAGAGGCAAAGGGCCTGCCCCACGAAGAACGGTTGGCCCTGCGACAGGCGCGATCACGGCCCATCCTCGACCGTCTCTGGAAATGCTTCGACAGTCTGGGTCCGACGACCACCCCGAAGAGCCCGCTCGGCAAGGCCCACACCTACCTGACCAACCAGCGACGAGCGCTCGAACGCTTCCTCGAAGACGGACGACTCCCGCTGGAAAACAACGCCTGCGAGCTGCTGATGCGTCATGTGGCCGTTGGGCGCAAGAATTGGCTCCATTGCGGCTCCGACAAAGGGGCCGAGCGTCTCGCCGACATCTACACCGTGCTGGTCACCGCCAAGCTCCAGGGTGCCGACCTCGCCAAGGGGCTCGCGTTCGTGTTCGAACAGCTCGGGCGGCGCGCCTACACCGTCGAGGAGGCGCGCGAACTGCTGCCAGACCGGTGGCCCAAGGCGCAGTCGGACTTCGGTCGGGCCCCCCCCGAGGCGGTACACCCCCCACCGCCGACCGCCGCCGAGATCGCCCCGTCCGCCTGACCGGGCGGAGCGCCGCGCGTGAATCCCGCGCGCGCCAGGCGCTCCGAACCGGTACACGCCAAGCGTCGCGCGCGGAGGAAAATCGCCGCTGGCCGGAATCGCGACGAAACGTAGGTTCCGGCGCGCGTTCCGGGGGGTGGGGGCGGGATCGTGGCTGGGGTTGACCGGGGGCTTACGCCGCGACGATGGCGGGCGCGATCTCGATGCTCGCGAACAT
>CAJBVW010000474.1 GCA_903959175.1 uncultured Pseudomonadota bacterium | reverse complement strand
GCCAATCCGAAGGCATATCGGCGCCCGACTGCTGCAACGCCTGCAGCCACAGCGGCTCGGCCAGCGCTGGATCGTCGATGCCCTGCGACTCCTCCAGCGTAGCCCAACACCCCGCGATCCCCCGCTCCCGCAACGCCGCCGCAAACGTGCGCATCGCCGTTGTCTTGCCGGTCTGCCGGGGCGCGTGCAGGACGAAGTACTGCTTGCGCTCGATGAACGGCGCGAGCTCGGGGAGCCGCGCCAATGGCGGCGAAACGTAGGTCCGATACAACTCACACGGACCGGTGGTGTTGAAGTAACGGGGCATCCGTCCCCCTAAGCACCCGACGCACGGCGTGCGACCTACCCCGCGATCACCGTGATCCGCTTACCTCCTGCTTCGACCTCTCGCTCCCAAAGCCGCCGCGTGTTCCGCTCCCGACGCCGACAGCCCCATCCGTGAGCGAGAGAATGACGCCCGCGTCAGGGTCGAAGGCGAAGACGGAGGGCTAACAGCACCAGGCGCCGGACGTTCACGGCCGTGCGCGCGATCCTCCCGCGCGCGGCGCGGCCTCGTCCGCGAGCGTCACGCGCGCCGGGCCGGCGCGCGCTCCTCGATCAGCGCCTCCGACGCCGCCCAGAGCGCGGCGTCCATGCTCGCGCGGAGCGAGTGCGCAGCGGCGACATAGCGGAGGCGCGCGAGCCCCCTGCTCACGTCGCGCCCGTCGACCCAGTTCCCGCCCCCGATCCCCGCGACCTTCATGGACGCGGCGAGCATGATCTGGGTTCGCGCGCCAACCTCTACGGGGACTCCGTTCGCGAGGCGCGCGCGCATGACGGGATCGTCCGTGATGCCGGCCGAGAGATTGGTCGCGACGATGCCGGGTTCGAGCGAGCTGGACGTGACGCCTGTGCGCTCGAGCCGGCGGTTCAGCTCGCGGCTGAACACGACCTGAGCCAGCTTCGTCATGCCGTACACGGCGAGCGGGGAGTACGACGGCCCCCTGCGGTCGAGGTTCGCCGGGTCGAGCGACGCGGTTCGCGCCGCCACGGAGCTCACGTGGAGGATGCGCGCGGGAGCGGACGCCACCATGCGGTCCTGCAGAAGCCGACAGAGCTCGAAGTGCCCGAGGTAGTTGGTGGCGAGCTGCAGTTCGATGCCGTCCGCGGACACGCGCTCCGGGCCCATCATGATGCCGGCGTTGCAGAGGAGCACGTGGAGCGGTCGGCCCGACGCCAGGTAGCGGTCGGCGAAGGCGCGCACTGAGCCTATCGACGAGGTGTCGAGCTGCTCGAACACGACGTCCGCGTCGTCCGCGTCGGCCCGGTCGCGCGTCTCGACGCGGAGGGCCGCGGCCGCCGAATTTCCGCGGCCGGGGTCGCGACAGGCCAGCACCACGCGCATGCCGTGCATCAGCAGTCCACGCGCGGTCTCGAAGCCGAGCCCGGAGTTGCCCCCGGTGATGACCGCCACGCGGCGCTCGCCCGCGACCCGCTCGCGCGCGAAGCCGAAATCCTCCGCGGCGTAGCGCGGCGCCGGCGCCGCGCGGTGGGAGCGCGGATCGTCGAGCAGATCCAGGTACCAGCGGGTGAGGTCTATCTTGCCGATTCGCGCGCTGGCGGGGCCGGAGCCGTAGTCGTGGTCTGCCTCCACCACCCCGGAGGACGGCCGCTCGTCCAGCATCCCGGGCCGCGTGACGGTCCAGTCCAGGTCAGCGCACGACTCCGCGATGAAGCGCGCGGCTTCGTCGTTGCCGGCCAGCATGGCCGCTTCGCCCGTGGCGAGCTCGAACGCGCGGCGGAGGACGCGCTCCGTCGCCGTCGGGGCGCCGTCCAGCCGCGTGAACCCGCCGCCCTGGACGATCAGCCGCCTGACGCCGTGCGCGCGCATCCCGGCGGCGACGTTACGCACGGCCGCCGCGAGCGGGCTCGACGAGGCGCCGGGCGGGGGCCCCACCATACAAATCACCGCCGCGACCCCCTCGCACGCGGCGGCGACGGCGCCGCTGTCCGTGAGCTCGCCGCGCCGAAGATCGACCCGGGGGTGCTGCGCCCACTCGAACCCCTCGGATGTCACCCGAGACGGGTCGCGCACGAGACAGCGCACCGAGTAGCCCGCGTTGACGGCGTGACGCACGAAGTGGCGTCCGCAGCTACCGGTCGCGCCCAGCACGAGAAG
>CAJBVW010000473.1 GCA_903959175.1 uncultured Pseudomonadota bacterium | reverse complement strand
CGCCGCGGAGCCGCTCACCGGCGCGCTCCCGCTGGTGGTTGGGGTGGGCTCGACAACGGTGCTGACCGTGACCTTCACCGCCGAGGACGCCGCGCCCCGCCTCGGGTCCCTCGTCGTGCAGAGCGACGATCCGCACGCGCCCGCGCTCGCCGTCCCGCTCTCCGCCAACACCGAGGCGCCGAACAACCGGCCCGTGATCTCGCTCCTCTCCCCCGCCGACGGCGATGTCGTGAGCATCGGGCAGACCTACACGCTCCGGGCCTTCGCGCTCGACGCCGAGACCCCCTCCCCTGACCTCGTCGTCACCTTCGAGAGCGCGCTGCAGGGCGTGCTCGGCACCGTGAGCCCGGACGCGACGGGCGAGGTGCTCCTCGAGACCACGGCTGCCACCCTCGGAGAAGACGTCGTCACCGCGACCGTCGTCGACGCCGACGGCGGCACCAACGCGGACACCGCGGCCATCACCATCACCGACTGCATGGAGCTGAGCTGGGATCGGACGGAGACCTTCGACAGCGCCTTCGACGACAGCCTGTTCGCGATGAACGGGAGCGCCTACGTCGATCCGGCCACCGAGGAGCTCGTCCTCACCGACGCGGTGGCCTGGGAGGCCGGCGCCATCTACCTGCGGGCGCCCATCCTGCTCGAGCGCTTCCACATGGGGCTGCGCTTCCGCATCGACCTGGGCACCGGCGCCGACGGGCTCTCCATCGTGGCCGCCACCGGAGCCGACCCGGAAGATCTGCTCGGCCACACCGGTGAGCAGCTTGGCGTCGGCGAGATCGAGGGGGTGACCGGCTTCGTGATCGAGGTCGACGTCCACTCGAACGCCTCGCGGTCCGATCCGATCGGCGACCACATCGCCCTGGTGAGCCTCCCGGACTACCAACACATCGGCACGCCGGTCGAGGTCGCCTCGCTCGAGGACAGCATGCCGCACGAGCTGGTCGTGGACTTCGCGGAGGGCGTGGTCGAGGTGTCGATGGACGGCGTGGTGATCCTCACCGAGAGCGTGCCCGATTGGTCGGCGTTCGAGGGCTACCTGGGAGCGACCGCCGCGACCGGCTCGCTCTACAACCGCCACGTTCTGGAGCGCTGGGACGTCGAGACGGGCTGCTGGTAGCGGGGCGGCGTGGTGGGCCGGCGCCCGAGCGCCACCAGCGCCCCGAGCGCCACCAGCGCCATGCCGCCCGCCGCACCGCCGCCCGTCGCGCAGCCGCAGCCGTCCGGCGAGAGGGCAAGCGAGCCCAGCGGCCGAGGATCGAGCGCGGCGGAGTCGTGCGCGGCCTCCCCGCCGCTGTCCCCGCCTCCCTCCACCACGCGCCCGCCCGCGAACACCACCGTGTCGTACGCGGACAGCGTGCCCCACCCCTGCGCGTCGCCCCAGGCTGGCCCGGCCAGCTCGCCGTCGAAGCCGGCGCCGGTGGACAGGAAGCAGCTGACGCCGAGGTCCCCGCGCGCGCAGAGGTCCGCCCGCCCATCGCCGCTTCGATCCGCGAGGGAGATCGTGCTGTAGTTCGCGTGGTCGGACCAACCGTTCGCATCGGCGAGCATCGGCCCGACGAACGCCTCCGCGAAGCCGGTGCCGAGCGATCGCCAGCAATAGACGGCGTCGAGCCCCCGCGCGCACAGGTCGTCCGCGCCGTCGCCGTCTACGTCGGCCCAGCGCATCGTGGCGTGGTAGGGCTCCTGGTCCCAGCCATACGCGTCCGCAAGCGCCGGGCCCGCGATCGTGTCGCCGAAGCCAGCGCCCGTGGACGGCCAGCAGTACACACGATCCACGCCGCGAACACACACGTCGGCGCGCGCATCGCCATTGATGTCGGGCATGTCGAGCGTCGTGTAGTACGCGGACTGGCCCCAGCCGTAGGCGTCCGCCAGGCCCGGGCCCGGCATGAGCGTGGTGAAGTTCGACCCGTCGTTCAGGTAGCAGGCGAATCCCGACGGCCCGCGGATGCAGAGGTCCTGGCGCGTGTCTCCGTTGGGGTCCGCGAGGCGGATGGTGTCGAAGTACATGGCCTCGTCCATGCCGTAGGCGTCCGGCAGGGCGACGCTGTACGTCGAGGGCTGCAAGGCGACCCCGTCGGACAACCAGCAGTCGAAGGTCACGTCGCCGCGCGCGCACAGGTCGGTTCGGCCATCGCCGTCGATGTCCGCCATGCGGAGCGTCGCGTAGTTGGAGACGTCGGCCCACCCGTTCGCGTCGGTGAGGTCTGGCCCGTCGACGTCGGCCCCGAACCCCTCGCCGTCGGAGAGGAAGCATCGGAAGCCGTCGATGTCGTGGCGACCGCATACGTCGGCCAGGCTGTCCCCGTTCACGTCCGCCGTGCGCACCGTGGCGGAGTTGGCGACGTCGTCGAAGCCGTTGGCGTCGCTGAAGTAGGAGAGCACGGCGGTCTCGGCGCCGTCCGCCGAACGCGCGCAGCGGAAGCCGTCCGCGTTGCGGCCGCAGACATCGGCGAGGCCGTCGCCGTCCACATCGGAATGCGTGCCTGCGTCGTGCCGGGACGCGTCAACCGCGGGCGCTACCGCGGTCTCACAGACGTAGTCCTCGTTCACCAGCCCGTCGCAGTCGTTGTCTGCGAGGTCGCAGGCCTCCGGCGAGCAGTCTTCGATGCCGACGTAGCGCATCGGCAGATACTTGGTCGGATCGAAGTACGTCCACTCGTGCGTGGCCGGCGTGCCCCAGGCGTACTCGTGGTACACCTCGACGTACCCGGACCAGAAGTCGCCGGAGACGTACAGCATCACATGGCCGGTCCCGGCGTCGGGGTCCCCCGGGTAGTTCAGCGCGTCGCCGGGCTCGAGCTCCGAGGCGTCGATGACGTAGGAGACGCCGTCGTCCCAGGGCCCTCCCGCGAACGAGTACGTCGTCTCGCCGGGGGCCGGCAGGCCCCAGACGGCCGACACGAAGCCCGAGCAGTCCGTGCGGTAGCAGCACTCCCCCGAGGTGGGGTCGGTGTACCAGGCGGTCTGGGAGTACTCGACCCCCGCCGCGACCCACGCTTCGGCGCGCGCGAGGACCTCGTCGCGGGAGACGGCGTGCGCGGGGCTACACAGGAGCGCGGGGATGGCGAGGAGCAGCATCACAAAGGGCTTCGTAGCGCCTGATAGCTAACCCCGCCTCTGCGGGCGCTCGGCGGGCTCGGCAGGCTGTGCGCTCGGGGCGCTTCACGGCGCGTCGGGCACGCCGAGCCGGATCGTGCCGTCGGCGTCGGCCTCGAGGACGAGGGAGCCGTCCCAGCCGGTGGCGTAGATGGCGTCGTCGATGAGGGTGTCGGTGAAGCGCTTGACAGCGATGCCGACGGGTTTGGTGACAGGCTCGCGGGCCGCCGAGACCTCCTGCTCAAGGAGGTCGATCGTCGGCTGGCGCGGGTGCCCGTACTGCCACGCGGTCCACGCGGCGTGCCGGGAAGAGGGCCCGACGTTGAGCACGGCCCACGCGGGCGACATGGCGGCGAGCAGATCCCGCGTGGTGCCGTTGTGGGAGCCGTGGTGGCCGACGACGTACACGTCTACATCGAGGGACGCCGCGGCGGGGGACGCCACGAGATCGCGGATGGCGACCTCCTCGAGGTCACCGGTGATGAGGACGCTCGCCGCGCCGAAGTCGATGCGGGTCACGACGCTGTGGTTGTTCTCGTTGACGTAGCGGGACTTGTTGTAGTCGTCCTCGCCCCAGCCGGGGTCGCTCGGGACGTGGCCCCACAAGGCGTCGACGGCGGGATCGACGCCGCCGCGGCAGGCGCCGAAGGGGTCGAGGACCGGGGAGCGGAGGGGCGTGCCGTCCCCGGGGAGGTCGTCCGTGGTGACGACGAGGCGACCGACGGTGGGGTGGGCGTCGAGCCAGGCGCGCACGCCGTCCATCGCGAGGGCGGCGTCCTCCTGCTGGGGGACCATGCCGTTCTCCACGACGGCGCCGACGTCGTAGGCCTCGAGCGTCGGGAGCGCGCCGTGTACGTGGTCGATGTGCGGGTGGGTGAGGAGGAGCACGTCGAGGCGCTTGCCGAGGTCGGCGCGGCGGGCGAAAAACGCGGCGAGGTAGGCGGAGAGGTGCTCGTCGGAGCGGAAGGCGTCGTTGTCCTCGCCGCCGGTGTCGACGAGCATCGCGCCACACGGGAATTCGACGAGGGTGGCCGCGCCCTGGCCGACGTCGATGAAGTGGACGCGCATCACGTCGGGCAGGGCGGGCGCGGGCGCGGGCGCGGGGGCGGGCGCGGGCGCGGGCGCGG
>CAJBVW010000472.1 GCA_903959175.1 uncultured Pseudomonadota bacterium | reverse complement strand
GTGTCGGTGTCGGTGTCGGTGTCGGTGTCGGTGTCCGTGTCCGTGTCCGTGTCCGTGTCCGTGTCCGTGTCCGCCTCGACGGCGGTGTCGTCCTTCGAGAGGCCGGGCGCGCAGGCGAGGAACAGGGCGAGCATGGGTAGACTCTTACCTCTTTCCCGCCGGAAGGCCGTCGGGTCGCGAATCGACCTCGACCCACCGCTCGATGAACACGTTCACCCGCCGGTTCTTCTCCCACGCCGCGGCGCTCTCCGCCGGGTCGAGCGGCTGGGCCTCCCCGAAGCCCTTCGCGGTGAGGCGCGCGGCGGGCACACCCTTGGCGACGAGGTAGGCCTTCACGGCCTCGGCGCGCCGCCCCGAGAGGTCCAGGTTGTAGGTGTCGTTGCCGCGGCTGTCGGTGTGGCCCTCGACGCGGAGGAGCTCGATCTCGGGGTACTCCACCATCACCTGCACCACCTGGTCCAGGAGCGCGAAGGAGCGGGACTGGATCGTGTCCTTGTTCGTGTCGAAGTAGACCTTCTCGCGCAGGTCGATGCGGTCCCGCGTCACGACGATCTTCGCGTCCTTCTTCGGGGCGATCTTGACCTGCACCGCGCTGCCGACCGCGCCCACGTCGAAGGCGACGGCCGCGGTCTCGAAATTCACCGCGCTTCCGACGGCCTCGTAGCGGCCCGGTGCGAGCTCGAGGGTCTGCGCGGGGCCGCCGCTCTCGTCGCCGCTCGCCCCCTTGAGGACGAGGCGGCCGACCTGCACCGGCGTCCCGTCGTCGGCGTTGACGAGCGCGAGCGTGACGCGCACCTCCGGCTCGGCGCAGCCGTCGGTGTCCTTCACCTGGTCCACGTCCTCCGGCGCATCCGGGCAGGCGTCCGAAACGTCGGCGATGCCGTCGCCGTCGTTGTCGGGGTCCGGGCATCCGTCGGCGTCCGCGGAGCCGTCCATGTCCTCGGCGGTGGCGGCGCAGGCGTCCACGTCATCGGCGAGGCCGTCCCCGTCGGTGTCGGCGACCGGTACGGGGGGCGCGGGAGCAGGGCGCGGCGCGGGCTCGTAGCCGACGCCGATCGCCACCCGCAGGTCGGGGGAGCCGACGCCGCGCGTGAGCCCGGTGCCGACCCCGCCGCGCACCATGAGCGAGCGACCGACGCGGCCGTAGCCCGACAACATGCCCTCCAGCGGCAGGCCCGCCGCGTTGGAGAAGGGCTCCGCGAGGGACTTTTCGCCCGCGAGCTCCAGCGCGAAGCCGGCGGCGTCGGAGAGCGCGTAGGCGCCGGCGAGGCGGGCAACGAGGAAGTCGTCCAGGTTCACGTTCTCGAGCTCTGCGGCGGGGCCACCGCGCACCCCCACGTTCAGGGCGAGGAGGAGCTTGTCTCCGACGGGGCGGTCCACGATCGCGGCGAGCTCCCACCCGGTGTTCGGCGAGCCGAGGCCCGCGTCGACGGTGGAGGTGGGGAGCGCGAGCCGCCCCGCCAGGGCGAGGCCGACGGGCGCGCGGGCGCGGTCGAGCACGGCGACCTTCACGTCCGCGGCGACGTCGCCGAGGCCGAAGCCCTCCCCCGCGGTGCCGGCGTGGGCCAGGTAGAGCGGCACGTCGACGCCGAGCCGCACCTTCCAGACCCGCACCGCCGCGGTCAGGTCCGCCTGGACCACGTCGCTCACGAGGGCGACGCGTTCGCCGTCGTCGAACTCGTAGACGAGCGGGTTGCGGGTGTAGTGGAAGAGCGCCCGCGTCAGGAAGGTTCGGTCGGGCAGGCCCGCGTCGTCCACCCAGAGGGTGCCGGCCGCGTCCACGGAGGGGCGGAAGTTCTGGGCGTTGAAGTCGGGGAGGGCGCCGGAGACGGCCTGGGCGGCGGCGTGAGGGGCGAGGAGGGCGAGGAGGATGAGCATCGGGGCTCCGAGGGGTCGGCCGAGGCCTGACGGTCGAATGGGAGAGGGGGTCCGGGAGGCGGCACACGCCGCCCCCCGGTCGCGGGCTACTTGCGGCGGCGCGCCAGGAGGGCGGCGGCGACGAGGAGGCCGGCAACGCCGGCTCCGCCGCTGCCGTCGGTCGAGCAGGTGCGGCCGACGTACCGACCGGCGCGCTCTGCCACGGGCTCCTCTTCGTCCGGCTCCTCGTCCGGCACGTCCGCCACGTCGTCGGTGCCGTCGCGGGGGTCCGCGCCCGCCTCGACCTCGTCGCCGTCGTTCACGCCGCCGCCGTCGGTGTCGGCGTTGTTCGGGTCGCTCTCGGACACGTCCACCGCGCCGTCGCGATCCGCGTCCTCCTCCCCGTCGGTCAGCCCGTCGTCGTCGGTGTCCGCGTCGGTCGGGTCGGTGGTGGTGGTCCCGTCCTCGTCCGGCACGAAGATCCCGGTGTCGGTGCCGTCGCCGGGCGCGGTCACGCCGCGCTCCTGCCCGTCGGTCAGCCCGTCGCCGTCGGTGTCGCCTGCGTTCGGGTCGAGGCCCGCGTCGACCTCGTCTCCGTCGCCCACGCCGTCGTCGTCGGTGTCCGCGTCCGAGGGGTCGGTGCCGGCGACGGCCTCGTCCGCGTCGGTGAGCCCGTCGCCGTCGGTGTCGTCGTCGGTGGCGTCGCGGGGGTCTGCGCCGTGGCCGACCTCCGTGCCGTCGTCGATGCCGCCGTCGTCCGTGTCCGCGTCGTTCGGATCGCTCTCGGTCGCGCCCACGGCGCCGTCGTGGTCCGCGTCCTCGTCGCCGTCGATGAGGCCGTCGGCGTCGCTGTCCCGCTCGCTCGGGTCGGTGGTGGTGGTGGGGTCCGCGTCCGCGACGAAGGCCTCGGGGTCGGTGTCGGCCCCGCCCAGCGTCACGCCGCGCTCCTGCCCGTCCGTGAGGCCGTCGCCGTCCGTGTCGCGCTCGAGCGGCCGCGTGCCGTCGCTCACCTCGACGCCGTCATCCAGGCCGTCGTCGTCCGTGTCCGCGTCCGCGGGATCGGTGCCGAGCGTGTTCTCGTCCGCGTCGGTGATGCCGTCGCCGTCCGTGTCCACGCCGTCGCGGTCGTCGCGACCGTCGCGCGGATCCGTGCCGTCCACGGTCACCTCCGTGCCGTCGGTCACGCCGCCGTCGTCGGTGTCCGCGTCGGCCGGGTCGGTCTCGGTGTCGCCAACCGCGCCGTCGCGATCCGCGTCCTCCGTGCCGTCCGCCAGCCCGTCGCCGTCGGTGTCCGCCGCGAGCGCGTCCGTGGTGCTGGCGCCGTCGGCGTCCGCCACGAAGACCGCCTCGTCGGAGCCCGGGCCCGCGGCCGTGACGCCGCGCTCCTGGCCGTCGGAGAGGCCGTCCGCGTCGGTGTCGAAGGCCAGGGGGTCCGTGGCGACACCGTCCTCGAAGCCGTCCGTGAGGCCGTCGTCGTCGGTGTCGGGGTCGGTCGGGTCGGTGCCGAGCGCGGCCTCCTCGCCGTCGGAGAGGCCGTCGTCGTCGCTGTCCGCGTCGGTCGGGTCGGTGCCGACCTCCACCCCGTCCGCGAGCCCGTCGTCGTCGGTGTCCGCGTCGAACGGGTCGGTGCCGTCGGTGCGCTCATCGGCGTCTACGAGGCCGTCGCCGTCCGAGTCGTCGTCGCTCCGGTCGAGCGGGTCGGCGCCGTCGCCCACCTCGGTGCCGTCGTCGATGCCGCCGTCGTCCGTGTCCGCGTCGTTCGGGTCGGACTCGGTGGCGTCCACGCGGCCGTCCGCGTCGGCGTCCTCCGCGCCGTCGGAGAGGCCGTCGTCGTCCGTGTCCGCGTCGGTCGGATCGGTGGTGGTCGTCGGGTCCGCGTCGATCTCGAAGAGCGCGAGGTCGGTGTCCGCGTCGGGCGTGGTCACGCCGCTCTCCACGCCGTCGGAGACGCCGTCCCCGTCGGTGTCCCAGAGGGTCGGGGACGTCGCCGTCTCCGCGCCGTCCACCAGGCCGTCGTCGTCGCTGTCCGCGTCCGTCGGGTCCGTGCCGCGCCCGGGCTCCACGCCGTCCGCCAGCCCGTCGTCATCGGTGTCCGCGTCGAACGGGTCCGTACCGTCGGCGCGCTCGTCCGCGTCCACGAGGCCGTCGCCGTCCGAGTCGTCGTCGCTGCGGTCGAGCGGGTCGGCGCCGTCGCCCACCTCGGTGCCGTCGTCGATGCCGCCGTCGTCTGTGTCCGCGTCGTTCGGGTCGGACTCGGTGGCGTCCACGCGGCCGTCCGCGTCGGCGTCCTCCGCGCCGTCGGAGAGGCCGTCG
>CAJBVW010000471.1 GCA_903959175.1 uncultured Pseudomonadota bacterium | reverse complement strand
GGGGGTGTAGGCGCTGCGAGGCGCGAGCCGACCTGTACTAATTGCCCGTTTGACTTGACTCTCGGAATCCAACTCGAACGTCTACCACCATTTCCATGCATCCCTGATGAGGACCGAGCGACGCTTTGGCGTCGCGGGACCTCGAAACAGTCTGACCGGTGGCGATAGCGGAAGGGTCATACCCGTTCCCATTCCGAACACGGAAGTCAAGCCTTCTTGCGCCGATGGTACTGCAGCGGCAACGCTGTGGGAGAGTAGGTAACTGCCGGTCAACCCCTTCCCACGAGAGTGGGACCACGAAGCCCCCTTCGGCGAAAGTCGAAGGGGGCTTTCGTCTGTTTTCTATCGACTCGGGGCGGTTCCGTGGGCGCCGTAGGGCGCAGCTCAAGCTCGCATTTCGGGCGGCGCTTCCGGTGGGGGAGGGGACCATTCCCCCGTCGGGTTCCGTTCGCTGGGGGCTCAGCGCGCTCCGCGCCCAGGTACTTGGGCGCCGTCCGAGCCCTCGACGCGGGCGAGCTCCGACGATGCTGCATCGATTACCGGTTCCCAGGACGCGCTCGCGGTAGAAACGGCGTCCCCCAGCCGTCACCACATGCGGCGCTTAGCGGGGAGGGCGAGTCTCGCCCCCCCCCCCAACCATTGGAGAACCCCGGCTACTTCGCCGCGTAGGACTCGATGGGCGGGCAGGTGCAGATGACGTTGCGGTCACCGTGCACGTCGTTGATGCGCGCCACCGAGGGCCAGAACTTGGACGCCTTGGTCCACGGCGCGGGGAAGGCCGCCACCGTGCGGGAGTACGGGTGGGTCCACGTATCGGCCATGACCGACTCCGCGGTGTGGGGAGCGTTCTTGAGCGGGTTGTCCGCCCGGTCGTACTCGCCGCGCTCGATCGCCGCGATCTCGCCGCGGATGGCGATCAGCGCGTCGATGAAACGATCGAGCTCCTCCTTGCCCTCGCTCTCCGTCGGCTCGATCATCATCGTGCCCGCGACGGGGAACGAGACGGTCGGGGCGTGGAAGCCGTAGTCCATGAGGCGCTTGGCGATGTCCACCACCTCGACGCCAGAGCCGGCCTTGAGTTGGCGCACGTCCACGATGCACTCATGGGCCACGCGGCCGTTCTGCCCGGTGTAGAGCACCGGGAAGTGGGGCGCGAGGCGCATCGCGATGTAGTTGGCCGAGAGGATCGCGATCTCGGTGGCGCGGGTCAGGCCCGAGCCGCCCATCATCGCGATGTACGCCCACGAGATCGGGAGGATGGACGCCGAGCCCCAGGGAGCCGCCGACACCGGACCGATGGCGCGCTCGCCGCCGGTCGGGACGACAGGATGGCCGGGGAGCAGCGGCGCGAGGTGCGCCGCGACGCAGATGGGGCCCATCCCGGGGCCGCCGCCGCCGTGCGGGATGCAGAAGGTCTTGTGGAGGTTGATGTGACACACGTCCGCGCCCAGCTCGGCGGGCCGGACGAGGCCTACGAGCGCGTTCATGTTCGCGCCGTCCATGTAGACCTGGCCGCCGTTCTCATGGATGATGGCCGTGATGTCCTTGATGGCCGCCTCAAACACGCCGTGCGTGCTCGGGTAGGTGACCATCAGCGCCGCGAGCTCGTTCCGGTGTTGGGTGGCGCGGGCGCGGAGGTCCGCCAGGTCGATGTTGCCGTTGGTGTCACACTTGACGACCACGACCTTCATGCCCGCCATCGCGGCGGACGCCGGGTTGGTCCCGTGGGCGCTCGAGGGGATGAGGCAGACCGTGCGGTGCGAATCCCCGCGCTCCTGGTGGTAGCGCCGGATGACGAGCAGGCCGGTGTACTCGCCCTGGGAGCCTGCGTTGGGCTGGAGCGAGGTGGCGGCGAAGCCGGTGATCGTGGCGAGCTGCGCCTCGAGCTGCTTGAACATCTCGCGGTAGCCGGTGGCCTGGGCGGGCGGCACGAAGGGGTGCAGCTTGCCGATGCCGGGCCAGGTGACCGGGAGCATCTCGGTAGTTGCGTTGAGCTTCATCGTGCAGGAGCCCAGCGGGATCATCGAGAACGCGAGGGAGAGATCGCGCGTTTGCAGGCGGGTGATGTAGCGGAGCATCTCCGTCTCGGAGTGGTACTTCGAGAAGGTGGGGTGCGTCAGCCACGCGGAGGTGCGCGCGAGGGAAGCGGCCACGCCCCGCGCGAAGTCGAGCGCGCCGAGGTCGAGCCCGGAGCGGCCGCCGGCGAACACGTCGAGGACGGCGCCCACCTCTTCCACGGTGACGGTCTCGTCGAGGGCGACGGTGACGGACGTGGCGTCGAGCTTGCGGAGGTTGATGCCCTTGGCTTCGGCGGCGGCGAGGAGCGCGTCCGCATCGACGCCGTTGACGCGCACGGTGTCGAAGAAGGGGGCGGAGCCCACGTCCTTGCCCAGCTTCTTGAGGCCGGCGGCGAGGAGGCCCGCGAGGCCGTTGACACGAAGCGCGATGCGCTTGAGGCCTGCGGGGCCGTGGTAGACGGCGTACATCGAGGCGATGATGGCGAGGAGCACCTGCGCGGTGCAGATGTTCGAGGTCGCCTTCTCGCGGCGGATGTGCTGCTCACGCGTCTGGAGCGTGAGGCGCATGGCGGGGCGGCCGTTCGCGTCGATCGAGACGCCGATGAGGCGGCCCGGCATGTGGCGCTTGTGCTCGTCGCGCGTGGCGAAGAAGGCGGCGTGGGGGCCGCCGTAGCCGAGGGGGACGCCGAAGCGCTGGGAGTTGCCGACCGCGATGTCCGCGCCGATCTCGCCCGGGCTGCGGAGGAGGGTGAGCGCGAGGAGGTCACACGCGACGGTGACGAGGCCGCCGCTGTCCCGCACGCGGGAGACGAAGGCGCGGTCGTCCCAGATGGCGCCGTCAGTCGCGGGGTACTGGAGGAGGGCGCCGAAGATGGGGGTCGCGAAGTCGAACTTCGCGGGGTCGCCGACGATGACCTGGATGCCGAGGGGCTCGGCGCGGGTCTGGACGACGGCGATGGTCTGCGGGTGGCAGCTCTCGGCGACGAAGAAGGCGTGCGCGCCCTCGGTCGTGGCGACGTTGAGGCTCATCGCCATCGCCTCGGCGGCGGCGGTGCCCTCGTCCAGCAGCGAGGCGTTCGCGACCGGGAGCCCGGTGAGATCGCTGATCATCGTCTGGTAGTTGAGGAGCGCCTCGAGGCGGCCCTGGGCGATCTCGGCCTGGTAGGGCGTGTACTGGGTGTACCAACCCGGGTTCTCGAGGATGTTCCGGAGGATCACGGGGGGGGTGATCGTGTCGGAGTAGCCCATGCCGATGAAGGAGCGGAGCACCCGGTTCTTGTTGACCATGCTGGCGAGGTCGGCCAGCACGTCCCGCTCGCCGCGCGCGGGCGCGAGGGACAGCGCGGACGAGGCGCGGATGGCGGCCGGCACGGTTGCCTCGATGAGGGCGTCGACCGACGTGTACCCGAGCTCGGTCAGCATCGCCGCGACCTCCGCGTCGGACGGGCCGATGTGGCGGCGGACGAAGGTGTCGGTGGGCGGGAACAGATCGTCGAGGGTGCCGAGCATGGTCTTTCCTGGGCGGCCTCCCCGTTAACACGGCCGGCCACGACGAGCAGCGCCCAGCCCGCCAGTTCCACAGCGTGTGATGCCGGGGCCGCGAACGCCGTGTTAGAGGTCGCCCGCGTCACGGGTTCTCATGCTCCTCCTCGCGTCCTTCGCACTCGCCCACTCGCCCGGCTCCCCGAAGGCGCCCGCGACGCCGACCAACGCGCTGAGCGTCGCGTTCGACGCCGCGGCGGACGAGTTCGACGTCCCGAAGCCCCTCCTCCAGGCGATCGCCTGGGAGGCGAGCCACTACGACCCCGACGTGGTCTCCGCGTGGGGCGGGTACGGCATGTTCGACCTGCGCGAGGGCGAGCAGGATCCCTCTCTGGAGCACGCCGCCGCGCTCCTCGAGGTGGACCCCAACCTCATGGTGGCGACCTGGCAACTGCAGGTCCGCGGCGCGGCCGCCATCCTCGCCGACCAGGCTCGACTGGCCAACCGCGGCGTGCTCCCGCCGCAGGACGACCTGATGGCGTGGTGGGACGCCGTGCGCGCCTTCTCCGGCCGCGAGGAGCCCGTGCTGCAGGAGCAGTACGCCTCCTACGTCTTCGAGTCGGCGGCCGAGGGCGTCCTGGCGGACACACGCTGGGGCGCCATCCTGCTCGACCCGCAGGACATCGACCTCTCCGGCCGCGTCTTCGTGCCGCCGCCCACCGCGACCGACTCGTCGCTCGCCTACCAGTTCTACGCCGCGAGCAGCTCCAACTACTCGAACTACTCCCGCGGCGCCGGCGACATCGACATGGTGGTCATCCACACCGTGCAGGGCAGCTACTCCGGTTGCATGTCGTGGTTCGCGAACAGCGACGCGAGCGCGAGCGCCCACTACGTCGTCCGGTCGAGCGACGGCCAGATCACCCAGATGGTCTCCGAGGCCGACGTCGCCTGGCACGCCGGGCACTGGGACACCAACTACCGCTCCGTCGGGATCGAGCACGAGGGCTACGTCTCCGAGCCCAGCACCTGGTACACGGACGCCATGTACGAGCGCTCCGCCGCGCTCACGGCCGACATCGCGTCTCGGCAGGGTGTCCCGCTCGACCGCTCCCACATCATCGGCCACGTCGAGGTCCCCGGCTGCTCTTCGGGCTCCGGCGGCGGCGCCGGGTGCCACACCGATCCGGGCGACGGCTGGGATTGGGACTACTACATGGACCTGCTGAACGGCGAGACCAGCACCGCCGGCGGGGAGATCATCGGCGTCGTGGCCGACAGCGACGTGTACAACGGCGCCCGCCTCGTCGGCGCCCGCGTGTGGATCGCCGAGACCGGCGAGAGCACCACCGTCGGGAGCGACGGCTACTACCGCTTCGACGATGTGCCGTTCGGTTCCTACACGATGCACGCGACCTACGACGGCTACGCCGAGGGCACCTGCACCAAGAGCACCTCGTCCAGCCAGGACTGGTGCTCGATCACGCTCTACCCGGACTCCGGCGGCGACACCGACGACCCGGTCGAGGAGGACACCGACGGGACCGCTGACCCGAGCGAGGTCCCGGACGAGGAGCCTCCCACCGTCCCCTCGCTCCCCGGTCAGCTGACCCGCATGGACGACGTCGGCGGCTGTGGCTGCGACACCACCACCGGCGCCGCCGCGATCGGCTGGCTGGCGCTGGTGCCGCTCCTCGGGCTACGCCGTCGGCGCTGATGTCGCATCTCCTCGCCCTGCTCGCGCTCGTCGCGTGCGCCCCCAAGCGGCCTCCGGAGGAGGTGGCGCCGCCGCCTGCCCCCGTCGCCGGCCTCGTCGAGGTCTCGGGGATGGCCGCCAAGGCGGATCCGCGAGACGCCCTGCGCCGCACGCTCGCCACCGCCGCCGTCGGCCCCTGCTACGAGGGCGCCCTCCTGCGGGACCCGCGCCGCTACGGGGAGGTCGTGGTGCGCCTGACGGTGCTGGCGGACGGCCATGTGGAGGAGCCCTCCGTGCACCTGTCCACGCTCTCGGACGACCTCGCCGAGGCCTGCGTGGTCGAGGCCGTGCTCGGCCTCAGCTTCCCCGGCGTGACCGCCGACCGGCTGACCGTGCTCTACCCGTTCGTGTTCGCGTCGGACGCGACGCCGCGCGAGGTCTCGCGCTCCCTGAAGGTCCGCTACGGGCTGCTGCCGGCCGACCCCGGCGGGGACCCGACGAACCCCAAGGAAGCTACGCCCGAGGGCGTCGTCTACCTCTGGTAGGGGAGGGCCGCGACCCGGCGAGCGCGTGAACGGCTGGCGGTCGGCGCGGCTCTGCGCGCCGGGCACCGCCGGCCTCGGCTCTCGAGACCGGAACCTTAGCCGATGAACGTCTCGAGGTGGCCGCGGCGCCGATGGTGGCGGAGCTTGCGGATGGCCTTGATCTCGATCTGGCGGATGCGCTCGCGGGTCAGGCAGAACTGCGCGCCGATCTCCTCGAGGGAGTAAGCGAGGGGCTCGCCGATGCCGTAGCGCATGCGCACGACCTTCTCCTCGCGGGGGGTGAGGGACGCGAG
>CAJBVW010000470.1 GCA_903959175.1 uncultured Pseudomonadota bacterium | reverse complement strand
GGGTACCTGTCGGTCAGGTCCCCCCTGCGTGACCGCCCGGCGGCCAACGTCGGGGTACCTGTCGGTCAGGTCCCCCCTGCGTGACCGCCCGGCGGCCAACGTCGGGGTACCTGTCGGTCAGGTCCCCCCCTCCAGCGTGCGTTGCATCGACTGCGCGGCGAGACCGGACGCCGCGCCCACCGGATCCCGGACAAGGGTAGGATCGCGCATGCTCCTCCTCGCCCCCGCCCTCCTCCTCGCCCCGCTCGCTCGCGCCGAGGAGGTCGTCCTCCGCAACGACACCGCCTACGACGATGGGTTCGGTCCGGGCGACCACGTGGCGTGGCTCGGCTACCCCGAGTGCGCGGGCGTCGTGCTCGACCCGCCCCCCGAGGCCTACCCGCTGGTGCTCCACACCGTTCAGGTCTTCCTCGGCAGCTCCCTCGGGAATCAGGACCACGCGATCACCCACCTGACGATGGGCATCTACGTGCTCGAGGAGGGCGAAGCGATGCGCCTCCCGGGCTGGAAGGAGTGGACGGTGCCGGAGGCGCCGTTCCAGGTGACAGTGGCGTCGGACCAACTCAACGCGCTCTCGCTCGACGACCCGGAGCAGGGGCTCTACCCGCTCACCGTCGAGGCCGGCGACGTCGCCATCTGGGTGTGCGCGCCCGACCCGGACGACTCCGAGCTCCCCGGCCAGTGGCCCTACGCCGACCTCGCCACCGACACGTCCGGCCTGGTCATCGACAGCGACGCTCCGAGCGGCGGGAGCTGGGTGTCCGACGGCGACGGGGTGCACGCGCTGTCCGAGTTGGGTGCGGAGGGAAGTTGGGTCATCCGCGCGGTGTCCGGCTACGACGTGGCGGTGCCGCTCGCCGTCACGGCCGTGTCGCCCGCCACCGCCGAGCTCGGCCGCGCCGCCGAGGTGACGGTGACCGGCGCCGGCTTCGACGCCGCCACGGTCGCGACCATCGGCGGGCTCGCGTTGAGCGCCGCCGCCACGGTCGACGCGGACCACCTCGCGGGCCGCTCGCCGTCGGGGCTCCCGGTGGGCGTACACGACGTGATGGTCACCGGCGCGGACGGCGCGTCCGCCACGCTCGTGAAGGCGTTCACGGTCACGGAGCCCGCGGACACCGACCCCCCCGAGGACACCGACGGGCCCGCGGACACCGACGTCGCCGACACCGACGGGGCGGACACCGCCGCGGACGACACGGGCACGCCGGACGAGGCGGGCGAAGGGTGCGGGTGTGCAGTTGCCCCCACGCGCCTCACGGCCTGGCTGGGCCTGGCGGCGCTCGCGTTGGCGTGGCAGCGGCGCTCCACGCGCGCGTGATGCCCGACGCCGGTGGTCGGCCCCCCGCCTTGGGGGGGCCGGGGACCGCCGGCGACATCGGCCGCCCGACACCCCCCTCCGTAACTACCCCTTGACCTCCAACGTCCGCAGCTCCCCCGTCCCGCGGTGCACGGCGCGGATCCGGTGGTTGTTGGTGTCGGCGACGAGGAGGAAGTCCCCCGCGACGGCGAGGCCGCCGGGCTCGGAGAGGGCGGAGGTGTCACCGCCGCAGAGGGTGGCGATGCCGCCGCCGCGGAGGTCGACCGACTTGATCTTGTGGTTGAAGGTGTCGGCCACGTAGAGTTGGCCCTCGGCCGCGGCCACGCCGAGCGGGTGTTGGAGGCGGGCGGTGTTGGGCGGGCCGTCGATGTCACCGAAATCGAAGAGGCCCTGGCCGACGAGGGTGCCGACGCGGTGATCCTTCAGGTCGAACACGCGGATGCTGCTGGTCTCGCTGTCGGCGAAGAAGAGGTAGCGGCCGACGAGGGAGAGGCCGCTCGGTTGGGCGAGGGCGGCCTCGGCGGGAGAGCCGTCGACGTGCTCCTCGGCGCCGCTGCCGAAGAGGGGGCCGATCTGCTGCTGGGCAGGCAGGTAGACCCACACCTGGTGCGCGCCCGCCATCGCGACGAAGACGGCGTCGGCGGCGCCGTCCTTGCCGGCGGAGACCGCCACGTCCCACGGGGAGCGCAGGGAGAGCTTGTTGGGCTCGTCGCTGCCCGAGGCCTCGACGCCGCGGCCGAGGCGGCCGGTGCCGGCGACGGTGCGGACCTCTCCGTTGGTCAGATCGATGCGGCGCACGGCGTGGTTCTCGGTGTCGGCGACCCACAAGGTGTCGGTGGGGGTGCCGGCGCCGGAGCGCGCGATGCCCTGGGGCGAGTGGAACGCGGCGTGGTCGGCGGGGCCGTCGACGAGGCCGGGGCCGTTGCCGCCGAAGGTGCGGAGGCGCGTCGCGACGGGCCAGCCGTCGGGGCCGCGGGAGAGGCCGAGCTCGACGATGCGGTGGTTGCCGGTGTCCGCGACGTAGAGGCGCGCGTCGGGGCCGAAGGGGTCCTGGCCGTGGGTCTGGCCGAGGAGGTCGGGCGAGAGGTGGACCTTGCCGGGGAACGAGAGGCCGTGGGGCACGGCGGCGCGCGGGCCCGGGCGCCACGCGGCCTTCCTGGCGAGGGTGCCGGCGGCGCGGCCCTCCTCGAGGAGGCGGTGGATGACGGGGAGGAGCTCCTCGTGGGTGGCCTCGCCCGCCTTCTGCCACGCGATGCGGCCCGTGGTGTCGAGCACGACGACGGTGGGCCACGACCGGATGGCGTAGGCGTCCCACAGGGTGTGCGTGGGGTCGAGGACGACGGGGTGGTGGACGTGGTGGCGGCGCACGGCGCGGGCCACGTTCTCGGGCTCCCGCTCGGTGTCGAACTTGGCGGCGTGTACGCCGATGATGACGACGGCGTCGTCCTGCATGGCGGCCTGCACCTTCTCCAGCTCGGGGAGGACGTGCAGGCAGTTGATACAACAATAGGTCCAGAAGTCGAGCACGACGACGTTGCCGCGTAAATCCGCCAGGGCCAGCGGAGCGCTGTTCAGCCACGACGCGGGATCCGCCGGGAGGGCGGGGGCGTGCATGCGCACGGCGGCGGCGCGCGCGGGGGCCTCACGCTTGGGTTGATAGGCGGCGTCGAGCTGGGCGGCGAGCTCGCCGGGCGCGGTGGTGGGCGCCTTGCAGGTGCGCTGCTCGCACAGGTAGGCCGTGGCCTTGCCCCCGACGGCGACCTTGTCCTCCAGCCACGGCAGCAGCGGCGGGGTCTGGTCGGCGGGGTGCCACGCGACGACGGCGAAGGGGAGGTAGGTCTGGTAGACGGTCTCGATCAGGGCCTCGGCCTTGCCACCGACGATGCCGATCTGTTGGGTGGCACCCGTGCGCCACGCGGCCGCGAGGGCCTCGGTGCCGAGGGCGCGGGGGGCGCGGTCGAGGAGGGCCTGGTAGGCGCGCAGGATGACGTCGGCCTTCTCGCCGAGGTCGGTGCGGCCGGAGAGCTCGTCCAACCGGGCGAAGGCGAGGGCGGCCACGCCGTTGGCGGAGGGCTCGGCGCCGCCGAGGAGGTGCTTGGAGCGCGCGAGGAGGACCTCGGCGTCGGTGCCCGTGTAGTAGAGGCCGCCGTCCTGCTCGTCCCAGAAGAGGCGAACGGTCGTGTCGGCGAGGGCGTTGGCCTCGGCGAGCCAATCGAAGTCGAAGGTGGCCTCGTACACGTCGACCAGGGCGTTGACGAGGAAGGCGTGGTCGTCCGCGAAGCCGGGGATGTGGGCGCGGCCGTCCTTCCAGGTGCGCTGGAGGCGGGGCGGCTGGCCGGGCACGGGCACGCGGAGCTGGTCGAGCACGAAGCGGGCGGCCTTGGTCGCGGCGCCGCGCCAGCGGGGCTCGTCGAAGGCGGAGGCCGCGCGCGCGAAGGCCGAGATCATCATGGCGTTCCAGGCGGTGACGATCTTGTCGTCGCGGCCGGGCGGCACCCGCTTCTCTCGGGCGGCGAGGAGCTTCGGGAGGGCGTCGTCGAGCATCGCTCGGGTGTCGTCCCCGAGGCGCTCGCGCGGGAGCTCCATGCGGAGGACGCTGGTGCCGTGCTCGAAGGTGCCCTGGTCGGTGACACCCAACAACGCGGAGATCTTCATCCCCTCGAACAGGCCGAGCACGCCGCGGAGCTCGCCGGGGGTCCAGGCGTAGAACTTGCCCTCTTCGCCCTCGCTGTCCGCGTCGAGGCTGGACCGGAAGCCGCCCTCGGGCGCCGTCATGTCGCGGAGCACCCACTCGAGTGTCTCGCGGACGACGCGGGCGTAGGCGGGGTCCTTCGTGATCTTCCACGCGTCCACGTACAGCGGCACCAGTTGGGCGTTGTCGTAGAGCATCTTCTCGAAGTGGGGGATCTTCCAGGCGGCGTCGACGCTGTAGCGGGCGAAGCCGCCGGCGAGGAGGTCGTACATGCCGCCCTGGGCCATCGCGTCGAGGGTCTTGGTCGCCATCTCGAGGGAGCGTTGGCTGCCGGTGCGGCGCCAGTGGGCCAACAGGACGGCGAGCGAGCCGTGCGGCGGGAACTTGGGTGCGCCGCCGAAGCCAGCGTTGGTGGCGTCGAACTCCTGGTCGAGCACGCCGGCGAGGCGGTCCAACCAATCGTCCGTGAGGGCGCCCTCGGCGCGGGGGAGGCGGCCCGCGGAGGTGAGGTAGCCGCCGACCTTGCCGGTCACGTCGGCGACCTTGGCGCGGTCGGTCTGCCAGAGGTTCTGGACGTGGCCGAGCACCTGCGGGAACGACGGCATGCCGCGGGAGGGGCGCGGCGGGAAGTAGGTGCCGCCGAAGAAGGGCTTGCCCTCGGGCGTGAGGAACACGGTCATCGGCCAGCCGCCGTGGCCGCCGGTGAAGGCCTGCACGGCGCGCATGTAGAGCTCGTCGAGGTCGGGGCGCTCCTCGCGGTCGACCTTCACGTTGACGAAGCCGTCGTTCATCAGGGCGGCGGTGTCGTCGTCCTCGAAGCTCTCGTGGGCCATGACGTGGCACCAGTGGCACGCGGAGTAGCCGATCGACAGCAGGATGGGCTTGTCCTCGGCCTTGGCGCGCGCGAGGGCCTCGGGGCCCCACGGGAACCACTCCACGGGGTTCTCGGCGTGCTGGAGGAGGTAGGGGCTCGTCTCGTTCGCGAGGCGGTTCGGCACGGGGGCTCCGGAGGGCGGATCGGGGCGTATAGCCCGCAACGTGGCCACCGGGGGCGCCCGCGACCACCGCGGAGCGGCGACGACGACCGCGGAGCGTCGACTACCACCGCGGAGCGGCGACTATCGCCGCGAGTCGACCGCCGACCGGATCGCGGCGGGCTCGTCCAGCAGGTACTGCCGGATGTAGGCGAACTGGGAGACGTGCTGGTCGTACGTGTAGCCGGACAGGCCGGTGGTGGCGTCGTCCTGGGCGTAGGCGTCGATCAGCGGCTCGATCTCGTCGAGCAGCTCCGTCGTCTCGAAGCTGTCGTTCGGGTCGTCCCCCTCGAGGCGGTCGGCCATCTCGTCCAGGATGTCGAGGTAGCGGTCCTCGCAGGTGTCGTTGGAGAGGCACCACGACAGGACCGCGCCGCCGCAGCTGAAGTAGTTGTGGCCGTAGCTGTAGCCGAGGTTGTCGAACGTCAGGTCGAGGCTGGACGGCTGCATGCTGACGAGGCCGGTCTCGGGGTCGTAGTAGACGCGGTAGTTGTGCGGCGAGCAGTAGCCGTCCCACTGGCCGACCGCGATCTCCATCGCGATGAGGCGCAGGACGTTGTCGAGGTCGAGCACCTCCTCCAACGCCTCGACGTTGCTGTCCGTCGCGGAGCTCGACAGGAGCGAGGCGATCGGGGTGATGACGCTCGCGTCGCAGGGGAAGCCCTCCTCGCAGTCCCAGCCGGAGCCGCCGGAGGAGAAGTCGCCGCTGCCGGGCTCCCACAAGTAGCCGTCGTCGTTGCCGTACCAGCTCTTGAGGAAGTCGCTGTCGTAGGCCTCGGAGAACAGGTACAGCCCCTTGGGCGAGCCGTTCATCTCGACCCAGGCGTAGCTGTTGCGGATGGCGGGGACGCCAAACTCGCGGAACAGGTAGTAGGACACGTACTCGCGGATGTGCGCGGCGTCCCACACCATGTTGATGAGGTGGAACTTCTTCAGGCCGCGGAAGCGCAGGTCGTCGTAGCGGTTGGTGTCGATCTTGTACGAGCACTTCTGGTCGATGGTGCGCAGCGTGGACGAGCCGCGCAGCCGCGCGCCGATGGGGTCGACCTCGACGCCGTCGATCGTGATGATGCCCTCGACGTAGGTGGTGGAGCTGCTGCGGAGCGTGCCGACGGCGGAGTCGGAGAGGGTGAGCTCGACGTCGTGCACGCCGGAGAGGCCGAACACGGTGCTGTCGGTGTCGAGCGTGTCCGACGCGGCGAAGCCGTTGGTGGCGCCGGCCGTGATCCAGATGGTGGGCTCCCAGTCGCCGCCATCGGGGATGCGCGCCCAGGCGACGTCGGCCTCGAGCTGGCCGGTGGCGAGGCGGTCCACGACCCACCCGTCCACCGCGAGGGTGACGGTGTCTCCGTTGGCGTCGAGCGTGAAGGGGGCGTGGTCGGCGCCCTCGCCCTCGTCCGCGTAGACGATCAGGTAGCCGCCGGGGGCGATCTCGCCCTCGGTGCCGAGCCACACGCGGCCGCCGCCGTCGGTGAGGGAGAGGCGGTCGACCGCGACGGGCACGGCCGAGTCGTTGTAGAGCTCGACCCAGTCGGGGTACTCGCCGTCCACCTTGAAGGAGAAGCCGTTCTTCGTCATCACTTCGTTGAGGACGAGGTTCGGCGGCGGGTCCTCGTCGGGGGGGAGGGGCTCGTCGGTGTCGGTGTCGTCCGGGACGACGTCCGTGTCCTCGGAGACGTCGGTGTCCTCGGAGACGTCGGTGTCCTCGCCGTCGTCGAAGGACGGCAGGACGCCGGGGTCAGTCGCCTCGGTCGGGGTGTAGCAGGCGAGCAGGAGCGTCCACATCCCCGGAGCTTAGCCGGAGCGGCACGCGATCGTCACGAAGCTTCACGCAGCTACTTGCCCTTCCCGCGCCCCCGCGCGCGGCCGTTCTGCTCGGCCATGAGGCGCTTGTAGCCCGGGAGGTCGGAGAACTCGGGGAGGAGCACGATCTCGATGCGACGGTTCTGCGCGCGGCCGCCGGTGGAGTTGTTGGCGGCGACCGGGGAGTTGTCGGCGAAGGTGGCGGCGGAGATGTGGTCCTCCGGGAAGCCGTTCGCGATCATGTGGCGGGTCACGGCGATGGCGCGGGCGGCGCCGAGGTGCCAGTTGCTCGGGTACTCGGGCGTGTTGATGGGCTCGGTGTCGGTGTGGCCCTCGACCTGGAAGTCGCGCTCCCCGACGCGCTTGGCGAGCAGGCGCGTGATGTCGGCGAGGTCCTTCTTGCCGGCCGGCGAGAGCTCCGAGGAGCCCGAGGCGAACAGCACGTCGGAGGCGACGGCGAGGGTGATGCGGCCGTCCACCACCTCGACCTTGAGCAGGCCGCGGTCGATGAGGGGCTTGAAGTCGGCGAGGAGCTCCTTGAAGGCGGCGAGCTGGGCGTCGGCGCGGGCGTCGAGGCGCTTGACGCGCTCCTCGAGCTTCTCGTTCTGGTTCTGGAGCTTCACGTACTGGGCGCGGGGCACGCACCCGGACAGGGACAGGCCACCCACGGAGAGGGCGGCGATCAGGAGCCAGGAGCGCATGGGACCTCGTTCGGGAGGGGGAGCGTCGGGAGCGTAACCGGCTCGCCGGGAGCCCGTTGCGCGCTGCTAAGGGTGGAAGCCCTCTTCCACGAAGTCGACCGGCTCGATCTGGATGGTCGTGTGGCCGATGCGGAAGCGGGCGCGGAGGCCGGCGGCGAGGGTGGCGAGCAACGACTCGCCCGCGACGGTGCCGTCCATGACGACGTGGCCGCTCATGGCGACCATGCCGCTGGTGATGGTCCACACGTGGAGGTCGTGGACGGCGCGCACGCCGGGGGTGCCGAGCATGGCGGCGCGGACGGCGTCGACGTCGATGTGGGCGGGGGCGCCCTCCATGAGCACGTGGACTGCCTCGTTCAGCAGGGCGAAGGAGGCGCGGAGCACGAGGAGGGCGATGGCGGCGGAGGCGACGGGGTCCGCCCAGGTCCAGCCCTTCCACCACACGAGCGCGCCGGCGACGAGCGCGCCGACGGAGCCGAGGGCGTCCGAGAGGACGTGGAGCCAGGCGCCGCGGAGGTTCATGTCCTGGTGGCGCCCGCCCGCGAGGACGGCGAGGCCCAGCAGGTTGACGACGAGGCCGCCGGCCGCGACGCCCATCATCAGCGGGCCCTCGACGGGCGCGGGCGCGGCGAGGCGGCCCCAGGCCTCCCAGAGGATGCCGAGGGCGACGGCGATGAGGGCGCCGCCGTTGACGACGGCCGCGAGGACCTCGGCGCGGTGGTAGCCGTAGGTGCGGCGGGCGGTGGGCGGGCGGCGGGCGAGGCGGAGGGCGACGAGCGCGATGGCGAGCGCGGCGGCGTCCGAGAGCATGTGGCCGGCGTCGGCGAGCAGGGCGAGGGAGCCCGACCAGAGGCCGCCGAAGAGCTCGACGAAGATGTAGCCGACGACGAGGACGAGCATCGCGACGAGGCGACGCTCGTTGCCGGGGGTGCGGAGGTGGGCGTGGTCGTGGCCGTGGTCGTGGTCGTGATGCGCGGGGGCGGGCGGCGGCGCGACGGGGGCCGGCGCGTGGTCGTGCCCGTGCCCGTGGTCGTGCCCGTGCCCGTGCCCGTGGTCGTGCCCGTGGTCGTGATCGCGCGCCATGGGAGCGGCTAACCCCTCGGGGAGGCTCCCGTGTCGCTCGCCCGGGCGCGCTCAGCCGCGCGCGAAGAGCACCTCGGTCTCCGCGATGGCCGCGAGGAGCCGCGCCATCGTGGGGTGACGGCGCGCCGGGTCGGCGCTCGTGGCGCGGAAGACGATGCGGAGCAGGAGATCGGGGAGGCGGGACGCGGCGAGATCGCGCGCGAGGTCGACCTCGATCCGGCCCTCGAGCAGCGCGAAGAGCGTCACCCCGAGCGAGTACACGTCGGCGCGGGCGTCGACCTCGCGCGCGCTCGTGGACTGCTCCGGCGCCATGAAGCCGACCGTGCCGAGGCCCGTGCCCATGCGGGTGAGCGCCGGGAGGGCCGCGGCGCGCGCGACGCCGAAGTCGCCCAGGCGGCAGGCCCCGTCGCGCCCGATGAGGATGTTGGCGGGCTTCACGTCGCGGTGCACCACCCCGGCCGCGTGCGCCGCCACGAGCGCCTCGCCGACCTGGTGGATCCCAGCGAGCGCGAGGCTCGCCGGCACGGGGCCGCGCGTGGCGATCCAATCGTGGAAGCTGCCGCCGGCGACCAGCTCCATCACGAGGAAGGCGTCGGGCTCGCCGCGAAAATCGAGGAGCCGCACGATGAACGGGTGCTCGAGGCCACGCAGGATGGCGGCCTCGCGCTCAAAGCGGGCGAGGGCGGCGGGGTTCGCCGCGAACGCGGGCGCGAGGCGCTTGAGCGCGACGTACTCCTCGGTGGCGGTGTCCCACGCGAGGTACACGCTGCCCATGCCGCCGTGCCCCAGCTCCCGCTCGATGCGGTAGCGATCGGCGAGCAGGGGCGTGGCGTCGGTGGGCATGGGCCATGGTACGCCGCCGCGACGCGGCCTTCCACGCGCCCGCCACGTCCCAACCGAACCGTGGTACGATCCCAATGTGCTTCTCCTTTCCTCCCTCCTCGCCGCCTGCTCCGCGCCCCCGGACGCGCCCCCTCCCGAGATGGAGGAGCTCACCTGGATGATGCTGCGGGACTTCGACTCCGACGCCATCGTGGAGGAGACCGAGCTCCTCGCCGCCTGGATCGACCAGGAGATCGCGAGCCCCGAGGAGGGCTACCGCGTCGAGACGCCCGCCACCGCGTACGTCGAAGACCTCACGTTCAGCCCCAACCTCGAGCTCGGCAACATGTCCGGTGGCCTCGTCATCCGCCGCGTGCGCGGCACGATGGCCGCCTACGCCGAGGCCGCCACCGAGGCCGACCAGTCCTTCGCGGACAGCAGCTACGAGCGCTGGGACCGCGTCATCGAGAACGGCGAGGGCGAGGCCTGGGTCGGCGGCGCCGCGACCCTCACCGCGGACGACGCCATCGAGAAGAACGGCGGCTTCGGCATCATCCTGCCCTACCCGATGCTCCGCGAGTTCCGCCGCGTCGAGCTCGAGCGCGGCGAGGTCATCGTGAACCGCGCCGTCATCTACGACGAGGGCTGGGCCGACGAGAGCAACGGCATCCTCGGCGGGTTCACGATCGAGGTCCTGATCCCGGACGGGGACGACACGATCTGGCTGAACTGCACCTGGACCCAAGTGAAGACGCTGTTGGGCGACAACGACGACTTCTACACGAACCAGATCATCCAGGGCTCGACCGACGTGATGATCGGCACCGAGCTGCACGTCGCGGGCCCTTCGTAGTGGCCCGCGTCCTCACCGCCGCGGCGGACGTTCGGGCCGTGCTCGAACGTGCGCACACGGTGGCGGTGCTCGGCGCCCACGACGACCCCTCCCGGCCCGCCCACTACGTGCCCGACTACATGCACGGCGCCGGCTCCCGCATCCTGCCGGTCAACCCCGCGCTCGTCGGCAAGACCCTCTGGGGTGAGCCCGTGCGCGCGTCCCTCGTCGAGCTGGGTGTCACGGTCGACGTGGTGGACGTGTTCCGGCGCTCCGAGGCCGTGCCCGCCCACCTCGACGAGCTCCTCGCGATGCGCCCGCTCCCGGCCGTGGTGTGGCTCCAGACCGGGATCCGCAACGACATCGTCGCGGCCGCGCTCGTGGCGGCGGGCATCGACGTGGTGCAGGACCGCTGCATGTTGGCGGACCACCGGCGGATGGGGTTGGGGCACATCGTCTGAGGGCGTAGCGCTCCGCTGGAGGCGAGCGGGCGCCCGGGATAGGGCGTCGCCCCTCCGGAGTCGCCGTGCTGCTCGCCCTCGCCCTCGCCCCCTTCGCGCACGCGGACGCCGTCGACGATCGCCTCACGCCGCGGCTCCGCTCACGGAGGACGACGTCGCGGCGCT
>CAJBVW010000469.1 GCA_903959175.1 uncultured Pseudomonadota bacterium | reverse complement strand
TGGGGACCGTCCTTCTGTTCGGCGTGGCCCACCACGCCGCCTGCTACCGCCTGGAGGAGCCGGACGGGGATGACGATGACGACACCCAGATGCCCTTCGAGGAGCTCACCCAGGAGCGCGCGGAGGAGCTGGAGCGGCTCTGGATGGAGCTGTACCCGAACAACCCGGTCCAGCCCGTCACCATCCCCGGCTTCGAGGGTGTGTACTTCATCCTCATCAGCCCGCAGGGGGCCTGACCATGGGCTGGCTCTTCGGCTTCGAGTGGCGCACCTGCGCCATCATCAAGGACCACATCCGCAAGGACATCGCGTCCGACCCCACCGCCACGCTCGTCGCCGAGCGCTCGACCAAGTACGGGAAGCACTTCTGGACCGTGGTCAAGCTCGACCGCCCGAGCGGCGTGTACACCACCGTCATCCTGTTCAAGCTCGACTACAGCAAGCGGGACGACTGCTGGGGCTACAAGGACATCAGCGAGTCGATGGGGCCTGTCGAACTCGACTGCCCGGTGTCGCTCCTGGACATGTGCAGCGAGCCCGTTGGCGAGTACACCGGCCCCTGGCGCGAGCGCGTCCGGAAGCTGGCCGCGGCCCGGAAGGTCAAGCACGAGATCGGCGCGCGCGTCGTGATGCAGGGCACGTGGTTCCTCGTCGTCGGCAAGCGCAAGCGCAGCGTCCTGATCCGCCGGGTCAGCGGCGACGACTGGACCCCGCATGGGGACACCTGGCGCGTGAACCCGGCCCGCCTCAAACCCTACACCCCGCCGGCAGAAGCCGCGGAAGGAGACTCGCCATGAGCGAGATCATCTGGCAGAAGCTGGTTCGTCCGAGCAACTGGTCCCCGTCCAACCCCGGCGACGAGCTGGTCGGGTTCTATCTGGGCCGCACCGTGAAGCACGGCAAGTGGGGCCAGTACGAGGTCGCCATGCTCGCCGTCCCCGTGGGCGACGGGATGAGCAGGCCTCGCATGGTCAGCGGCACCGCGCTGCTGCAGGCGCTCGACGGCTCCGGCATCACGCCGGGCCGGTTCCTCCGCATCGTCTACGGGGGCGTCAAGGACCTCCCCGGCGACAAGCACATGAAGATGTTCGAGGTGTTCGCCGCCGCCGGCGACATCACCGTCGAGCAGGCCCGCGAATACCTGGCGCACCTCGTGGCGCTGTCGGAGGCTGCATAATGTTCCTGCTCATCATCCTGTTCGACGTGCACACGCGCCGCTTCTTCCCCTCCTACTCCAGCCTGCGGCCCTGGCCGGGCGAGGACGGGGCGCCGGGCCTCACGCGCTGGCGCTCCAAGGGCAACCACCGCACCGGCTTCGACACGGCTGACGAGGCACGGGAGGCCCTACGGGAGATCGCAGAGAAGACCAACACCCCGACCGAGCGTGTCTGGGGCGACCGCTTCCTCCCGTTCGACTCCCGGATGGACGCGGACCCGATCTACACGATCCTCGAAAGCGCTGGCACCGTCGCCAACTTCCAGTTCTACCCCGAGGCCGACCTGCCCTCGCTGCAGACGGCTGATCTCAGCCAGGCGGAGCCCACATGAGCGACGAAGCCGAAGGCTGCCCCGCCTGCCGGGGGACGGGCCACACCCGCGCCCGGTACATCCTGGAGCGTCTCGTCTCGTGCCTCCTCATCGCCGGGGCCGACGACGCGAACAAGGACCGCCCCCGCGCCCAGCCGGGGCGTCCCCACCCCAACCTGGATGGGATGGCGCTGCACCTCCCCGCCGGCCCGCACGAGCCTCCCGACGTGGTGTGGAGCGGGACCGGCATGGCCGAGCTGACGACAGGGCTCGCCGGCCGTCCTCCGAGCGGTATGGGCCATGACGCCATCGACCGCTGGAACTCGACCGACAAGATCGTCCGGGCCGCGGGCCTCGACCCAGCCACCTGGGGCATCTGCCCTGCGTGCAAGGGCGACCCGGACGGCCTCCTCCAAGAATCCGCCCCCACCACACCCCCGGAGCCCACGTGAACCTGCTCACCTACGTCGCCCTCACCACCGAGAACCCCGGCGCCGGCGAGGGCGTCAAGCCCCAGCCGGTCCCCCAGCCCGCCGCGACGGTCGGCCCGACCTACGGCGTCGACCTCAACTTCCAGCGCTTCATGGCCCCGAAGCTGGACCCGGTGTCGGCCGCGAAGCTCGACGCCGCCCAGAAGAAGGAGGACCGGAAGCGGGCGAAGCGCCTCGCCGACCAGCTGAAGCAGAAGAAGGCCTGATCTACCTCCACACACCGAACAGGGGAACCTCGTGAACCGCAACACCCTCATCCTCATCACCCTCCTCGTCCTCGTCGCCTTGTGCTCGGCCCAGATGCTCGCGCATGAGGCGAAGTCCGCTCCCGACGTCGAGGACACGCTCCTGCCGAGCGACATCCCCGCCCGACGAGACCCGCCCCAGCATCTCACCCCCGTGAACCTGCCCGGTGACCCGAACTGCGGAACCGGCGAGACCGCCCGCGTTCGGTGGGCGCCCGCCGTGTGCTCGGTCGTCGTGGCCCCGCCCTCCCCTCGCGTGTTCTGATGCCGGGACACCTGCCCCCGACCGGAGACTCCCCGATGTCCGACGAACGCCCGAAGGTCCGCACCACCATGTTCGACGCCCCGTGGCAGGAGTCCGGGGGCGGTGCCAGCAAGCGCGGCGCCGACCGGCACTACCGCCTGCTGGGCAAGAACCAGATCGTGAAGGTCATCCTGGCCGACCCGCTGTGGGACCCTGCCGACAACGCGCACCTCTACATGTGGGCGACGAACAACCACCTGGGCGACGCGCTGTGGGTGATGGACGCGCTGGGCTTCCGCTACGTCACGAACGTGGCGTGGGTGAAGGTGAAGCGCGGATTCACGGTGAAGGACCTGATGGAGATGGCCCAGATGGTGATGGCCGGGAAGATCATCGCCGCCCTGAAGCGCGTCTTCTCGCAGGGCCTCGGCCAGTACTTCCGCGGGGAGCACGAGCTCCTCCTGTTCGGCGTCCGCGGCAAGGGAGACCACGAGGACGTGAAGACGGCGGCGCGGGACATCCCGTCGGTCATCTTCGCCGAGAAGGGCGCGCACTCGGAGAAGCCCGAGGAGGCGTACGATCTCATCGAGCGCCGGAGCCACGGTCCCTACGTCGAGATGTTCGCCCGGACCAGCCGGAAGGGGTGGTCGTCGAGCGGTGAGCAGCTCGACATGCCGCTTCCGTCCCGCCAGGGCGACCTGTTCAACCCACCGAAAACCTGACCGGAGACCTCATGCACACCGATCGAGTCTACGACACCCGCGACGGCGCCAAGTCGCTGCGCGACCTCCTCGAGGGCGACACCGTCCTCTGCCGCCATGGCAAGCGCGAAGGCTGTTGGGCCTGCGATGCCGAGGCCGAGGTCCAGGCGAGCTTCAAGGCCCCGCAGCGCAAGGCGGAGGACCCCTACCGCAACCGCAAGCAGCGCCGGCAGTTCCAGAAGGACGTCCGCCGCGGACGCGTTCCCGCCTGATGGAACAGGTCCCCTGGACCGCCCGCGAGATGTACGCCGCCGGCGCCTACCTGTTCGACATCCCCACGGGCCCCTCCGACATGTGGACCCCCGAAGACTGGTTCCGGCGTGTGGAGAAGTGGATCTGCTACGCCGTCACCCAGGTCGGACCCTTCCAGGCAGGCCAGAGCGTCGTCGACATGCTGGACACGCTGCGTGTTCCCGTCGACGGCTTCCGCTCGCTCTCTCGCCGGGAGGCCGAGGTCCACCGCCTGTTCATCCAAGGACAGAGCGGGTTCCCCTGCGAGATCATCACGGTCCGCGTCACCCCATCCCCTCCCCCGGAGTCCGCATGAGCGACCCCAAGCCGATCGACTACAACAACACCAAGCGCATCCTGCAGAACGCGGTGGACGACTGCTCGGTGCCCGAGGTCCGCAAGGTGCTCGAGGAGCTGCGCGACTCGGTCTTGCGAGGCGGGCAGCGGCACCACAAGGACGGAAGCCGGTGCTACGCGCCGAAGTGTGCGCGCGCGCATAGTCTGCTCGACCACACCCCTGCCCAGGGGAGTGCGGGATGACCTCGGCGATGTTCCTGTTCAAGGACGTCGTCTGGGTCATCCTCTCGGGCTGCAAGCACGAAGGGTACCGCGTCGTGGCGGCCCACACG
>CAJBVW010000468.1 GCA_903959175.1 uncultured Pseudomonadota bacterium | reverse complement strand
TCGACCATCGCGAGCAGCGTCGTGTCCAGGAGCGCCACCTGCGCGCCGAGCACCGCCGCCACGATGCCCGCGCCCTCGGAGCCCTCGGCGAGCGCGGGCCGCGTGATCGCCCGGTAGCGCACCAGCACGTCCCGCAGCGTCACGTGCTCCAGCGGCAGCGCCGGCAGGTAGCCCTTCGGCGACTCCGCGAGCACCCCCGTCTCCTCCAGCGTCTCGAGCGCGCTGCGCACGTAGGCGGGCTCGCTCCGCAGCGTGCGCGTCACCTCGGGCTCGCTCGTCGGCCCCTGCCCGTCCGAGTACCGCCGGCACACCACCAGCAGCGCCTGGAGCGCGAAGAGCGCATCCGCGTGTCGACGCACGGAGCCGTCCCCCTCGAGGTAGCGGTCCTCCGCCTCCAGCAGCACGTCGTGCCGCTGCACCACGAACGCGAGCTCGACCCCGAACAGCACGATGAGCCAGAGCACGTAGAGCCAGAGCAGGAACACCGGGAACAGCCCGAGCGAGCCGTAGATCGCGGCGGCGGCGTCCCCCGCGCCGAGGATGTTCACGTAGGCGTTGAAGCCCACCTTCGCGATCTCGAAGGCGACGGCGGAGGTGAGCCCGCCCACGAACGCGGGGCCCCAGCGCACGTCGGTGTCGGGGAGCGCGCGGATGGCGCCGACGAACGCGGTCGTCGTGACCAGCACCGGGAGAGCGAGGGAGAGCGAGCTGACGCCGACGGCGTCCTGGATGCGCCCGGTGAGCTGAAAACCGAGCGCGATGAGGAGCGGGCCGAGCGTGAGGACCGCGTAGAACAGCGTCAGCCGCATCACGAGGCTCCGGCGCATCCGGACGTTCCACAGGCGGTTGTAGGCTTCTTCCACGCTGAAGTAGATGCGCGACGCAGTGAACGCGACCGCGACCACGCCGACGATGCCGAGCCGCGCCACGTCCACCTGGGCGAGCCACCCGTCCACCGTCGGGCCCACGTTGCGCACCGCCCCGGCGAGCAGCGCGCTGAAGAGCAGCTCGCGGATGGGGCCGCCGACCGCGGGGCCGAGCGGCTGGAGCACCGCCGCCGCGAGGAGGAGCGTCGGCACGATGGCGACGAGCGACCAGTACGCGAGCGTGGCGGCGCGGACATGCACCTGGTCGCGCGTGATCTCGCGCACGAGGATCGCGGCGATCTTGAGCGCGCGGCGCGCGGGCGGCGGGGTGGAGGCGGCGCGGACGAACCGCTGGTAGAGCGCGTCGACCCGGTCGTTCACGGGGCGCCGCAGGCGGCGACGACGCGCTGGTCGGCGTCGTAGGAGCCGAGCTCGGCCTGCGCGAGCCGGTTCGACTCGGCGAGCTGGGCGCCCGTGGCGTTGTCGTACGCGGTGATGCGCGCCATGCGGATCTTCGGGTCCTTCAGGCACTCGATGTCGCGGTCGCACGTCGCCATCTGCGCCTTGGCGGCCTCCAGGCGCGGGCCGGTCTCGGCGCCGAGCGTCAGGCGCATCTCGCGGAGCTGGGCGCGCACGACCTCGCGATCGGCCTGCGCGGCGGCGCACGCGGGGCTCTGCGTGCCGGCGGCCGACGGGGGCGGCGCGGCGGGCGGGGGCGCGGCG
>CAJBVW010000467.1 GCA_903959175.1 uncultured Pseudomonadota bacterium | reverse complement strand
CGCCTGCCCGCTCGCCTCGGCCACCGCGTCCGGCTGCGGCGCCTGGAGCGCGGCGGCCTGGCCGGTGGGACGGTTGATCCAGACCTCGGTGGGGGGCCGCGCGGCGACGGGCGGTCCGGCGACGAACCGCTCGGGATGGGCCGCATAGGCGGCGTCGAGCCCGATCTGGCGCGCGGCCAGGGCCTCGTCCACGAGGCCGCTGTGGACGGTGCTCGGCGTAAGCATCGCGATGCCACTGTGATGGTGCTCGTCGTTGTACCAGGCGAAGAACAGGCGAAAGAACGTCCGCCCATCCTCGACCGAGGAGAAGCTACCCGGGAAGAACGGGCAGTACTTCAACGTCTTGAACTGCGCCTCCGAGAAGGGGTTGTCGTTGGAGACGCGGGGCCGGCTGTGGGACTTGACGACGCCCAGGTCGTCGAGGAGCTCCGCGACCGTCTTGCTCCGCATCGACGTGCCGCGATCGCTGTGCAGGGTCAGGCTGCCGGGCAGGACGCTCTCGTTCTCGTGGGTCTCCCGGATGAATCGCTCGGCGAGCGCGGCGGTCTCGGTGGTGGCCAGCAACCAGCCGACGACCTTGCGGCTGTAGACATCGAGGATCACGTAGAGGTGGAGCCAGACGCGCCGATCGGGGCCTCGAATCTTCGTGATGTCCCAGGACCAAAGCTGGTTGGGGCCCGTGGCGACGAGCTCGGGCCGAGCGTATACAGGGTGCCGACGCACCGCGCGTCGCTCCCGCACGGCGCGCTCTCCGCGAAGGATGCGGTACATCGTCGACTCGGACGCGATGTGGACGCCCTCGTCGAGGAGGGTCGCGTAGACCTCGCCCGGGCTCGCGTCGACGAACCTGGGGTCGTACAGGACGCGCAGCACACGCGCCCGCTCCTCGGCGCTCAGCGCCCGCCAGCTCGTGCGCGTCGGACGAACGACCTTCGGCCTGCGTCGGCGGTACAGCGTCGCCCTGGACACGCCCAGCGCGTCGCAGGCGGGCTTCAGGCCGACCTCGGGCGCGATGTCCAGCGCGGCGTTCATCCGCTCCTCTCGCTCGCCGAGGGCGCCAGCGACACCAGCACCTCCGCGAGTTTTTTTTGGGCCTCCACGATGATCAAGGACCGGCGCAGCTTCTCCTCGAGCGCAGCATTCTCGCGGCGCAGACGCTCGATCTCCTTCTCGGCGGTGCGATCCGCGGGGGCCTTCGGCGGACGGCCCGTCTGCTTCGGGGCGAGCGCCTTGACCCCGCCCTCCGCACGGCGCCGCCTCCAGTCGACCAGGTGCGACGAGTACAGCCCCTCGCGGCGAAGGATGGCCCCGATGACGCCGGGCGCGCTCGTCTCATCGCACTCCGCAAGGATTGCGGCCCGGTATTCACCAGTGAAGGTTCTACGTCGCGGAAGGGAGACCTCGGTTTCGGAGGGCTTCGGGGTGCTGGTGGCGGTGCTCGACATGGTGCGTTCGTCCGATGCCCTGCTCAGGAGTTCTGGGGGGTGCCAGTGTCTCACTCATGTTGACATGCAGGG
>CAJBVW010000466.1 GCA_903959175.1 uncultured Pseudomonadota bacterium | reverse complement strand
GGACGGGCCGCCCGACCCGCGCCCAGTCGAGAACGAGGGAGATGACGCGGCGCGCGCAGACGCCGCACTCGCCGCTGCGCCCGCCGCTGCGCCCGCGCCCGCCGCCCCGCCCGCCGAGGATGGCCACGACCACGGTCACTCCCACGGCCACTCCCACCGTGGCGCCCGCGAGGAGCGCCCCCCGGTGCCGCCGCGCACCACGCCGCGCAAGGCCGCGCCGCCCCCGCCGCCCCCCAAGGTGACCGTCGGCAGCTTCGCCAAGGCGATCCTGCGCCGGCTGCTCGGGATGGAGAAGTAGCTCCGGTCGGAGACGCGCGGCCTACCGCGGCTGCGCGTTCCAGCGGCGTCGCACGTCCTCGACGAGCGCGGCGGTCGCGGCCCGCTCGGGATCGCGGCGCTGGGCCTCCTGGAGCGCCACCATCGCGCGCACGAGGTCCTCCCGGTCGCTGTAGGCGAGCGCGAGCTCGTCGAGGTCCTCGGTGGTCTCCAGGCTGCGCGCCAGCTCGATGGAGGGCGTCGTCATCCACTTGCGCAGCATGCGGAAGTTCTCGCCCGAGGTCTCCTTGTGGAGGTTCTTCGGGGCGGAGTACTCGACGAGCAGGTTGTCGTCCGTGTTCAGCGGGATGCCCTGGGTGCGCCAGAGGAGCGTGTCGCGGTCGAACAGGAAGTGGCAGAGCAGGTCGTAGCCGTCGTCCACGCCCACGGCGGCGAGCTCGGCGTCCACCTTGGGGTTCTTGTTGGCGAGCGCGCTGGCCGCCGCGAGGTCGAAGGGCAGGGGGGAGTCGCTGCCGATCATCACGAGGTCGGCGTCCTCGATGGTCGAGAACACGAGCACGTAGGGGTAGACCGTCGCGAACGTGCGCATGATGGACTGCAGATCCCGCTCGTCCATCCCGTACATCTGGACCCACTGGCTCCAGATGCCGCCGGGCGCGAGGCGGGTCTTGCCCATCTCGAAGAACTCGCGGGTGAAGAGGTTCGAGACGCCGGTGAGCCACGGGTTCGAGGGCTCGGCGACGATGATGTCGTAGGTGCCGGGCGGGGTGAGGAGGAGCTGGTTGCGGCCGTCGTTCGCGAGGACGTTGACCCGCGGGTCGTCCAGCGCCGCGTGGTTCCAGGCGCGGAAGAACTCGGTGGCCTCGGCCATCGCGGGCTCGAGCTCGATGACGTCGATGTTCGTGGGCTCGACGTGGAGGGTGATCGCCCCGAGGGTGATCCCGCTCGCGAGGCCGATGAGGGCGACGTTCTTCGCGCGGTCGCCGGTGAAGAGGAACGGGGTGTGCGCGACGAGCACCTGGGTCGGCATGTCGGACGTCGTGCTCGCGTCGATCTTGCCGTTGTTGGCGAGCCACACGTTGCCGGTCGAGAGGTTGTGCGCGACCGTGATGACCGTCGAGAGCCCCTCCTTGTAGTAGAGCAGCTCGTAGCGATCGAGGAACTGCTTCTTCAGCTCGGCGAACGTCGGCTCCTTCAGGTTGTCTACGTACTTGTAGACGCCCGACGACATGAGCATCGGGTTCCAGGGCGGCGGGAAGGTCCACACCGTACCGACGAGGAGGGCGACGATCGGGGCGCCCATCGCGAAGCGGCGCCGCTCGCCCGCCGCGAGGACCGCCACGCCGGCGCCGACGAGGTTCAGCGTCGAGCAGAACAGCACGGTGCCGGTGACGTAGAGCGTCGGCAGGAGCACGAAGCCGCCGCCGAACGCCCCGGCGATCGCCCCGAGCGTGTTCGCGGCGTAGACCCCGCCGACCGGGCGGGCGGCGTCCCCTTCGTTCGTCGCGAGCACAGCGCGCACGAGGAACGGGAACGTCGCGCCCATGAGCACGGCCGCGGGCGACATGACCAGGAAGGCGAGGAGACACTTCATGGGCCAGAGGAGCTCGGGCACGTCCTCGATCTGGAAGAAGAGCTTCACGAACAGCACCGGTAGCTCGCCGTACATCCACATCGCAGCGTACGAGAGCGTCGCGACGCCGGCCTGGAGCGCGGCGAGGGCGAGGAGCGCCGCGCGCGGGCTCTTGGCGCGATCCGCGAGGGGGCCGCCGACGCGCCCGCCGAGCGCGATGCCCGCGAGGAAGGCGAGGAGCATCACCGAGAAGGCGTAGGTGCTCGCGCCGAGGATGAGCGTGAGGAGGCGGAACCACGCCACCTCCATCGCGAGGCTGGACATGCCGGCGAGCGCGGCGACGGCGAGGACCGCGCGGGGGAGCGGCGCGGCGGCGGCGGCGGCGATGGGGGCGAGGGGCGCGGTGCCCCGGTCCAGCCAGAAGGCCATGCCGCAGAGGAGGAAGTTCCCGCCGGCGACGAGGAGCGTGGTGTCGCGGACGCCGAGGTCCGGGAGGAGCCAGAAGCCGGCGAGCGCGACCCCCGCCACCGCGCCGGCGGTGTTGATGCCGTAGAGGCGGCCGACGACCGCGCCGGCCTCGCCCGGCTTCGGCGCGACGTGGCGCACGAGGAGCGGGAGCGTCGCGCCCATGCACGCTGTCGGCACGAGGAGCCCGGCCCCGAGGAGGAGGAACTGGAAGCCGCCGAAGGCGAGGGGGCCGGGGGAGGTGGCGTGCCAGAAGCCGAGGTAGATGGGCTCGAAAGTGCGGACGATGTACGGGAAGATCAGCGCGTAGGCGCCGACCCCCGCCTCGAGCAGGCCGTAGGCGCGGAGCGGCCGCTCCACCCGATCCGAGAGGCGGCCGCCGATCCAGCCGCCCGCAGCGAGGCCCGTCATGAACGCCGCCAGCACCGTGGCAATCGCGAACTGGCTCGTGCCGAACACGAGGTGGAGCTCGCGGCCCCAGACCGACTGGTACACGAGGCTCGTGGCCCCGGAGAGGAAGAAGACGACGGGGAGGAGGGGCATCGGGACGCGCCCTAACCACCCGACGCCCGCCGAGGACGGCTACCGGGCGAGGTCACCCGTGGTGTAGACCTCACCCATGCCGTCCCCGAGGCCGCTCATCGAGTCCTGGAAGGTGGACACGAGGCCGTACCCCGCCGCGACGACCGCGATCACGATCACGGAGAGGAGCATCGTCCACTCGGTCGTGGCCTGACCGGAGCGCCCCGCCGGTCGGCGGAAAGAGCGCGAAGATGTGGTCACGGACGCGCTCGGCACGGCTTCCTCCCCGCGTGGGTGGGCTGGGTGCGATAGCATACGCTGTCGATCGACCGAAGCGCCACAGGCGCCCCCCGTTCCGGAAGCAGCGCCATGTACCCCCATCAGAAACTCGACTGGTCCGCCGGTCGCCTCGAAGCGCGCCTCGCGGAGCACCCCGAGGATGTGCAGGCACGCCTGGAGCTCGCCCGGACCTGCCTCTCGCGCGGGCTCTACCACGGGGCCGGCGAGAGCCAGTGCTCCGTCGCGCTCCAGCACGCGCGCAAGGCCCTCCAGGACGACCCCGCCTCGGTCGAGGCCATGGTCCTGGCCGGCGCGGCCCTCGTCGGGATGGACCGCCCCGAGGCCGCCCAGCGCTACCTGGACGAGGCCGTGCGCCTCGACGCCGAGCGCCCCGACCTCCACCTCGCCCTCGGCGCCATGTACCGCGGCCTTGGGGACCGCCACCTCGCCATCCGCCACCTCGAGACCGCCTGTCGCGCCGCGCCGAACGCGTGGGAGGTCCACCTCCTCCTCGGCCGCACGCTCGCCGAGCGCTCCCGACAGGTCGGCGGCCAGCGCCTCATCGAGCGCAGCCAGTACCACCTCGTCCTCGCGCTCAAGCTCGATCCGAGCCCCGACCTCCTCGCGCCGCTCATGCGCGATCTCGGCGTGAGCTGCCTCCAGACCGGCCGCTACGCCGAGGCCGAGAAGCTCTTCGTACGCCTCCGCGAGAACCCCAAGTTCTCAGCCCACGCGCGCAAGCACCTCGGACAAGTGGCGTTCGCGCTTGGCAAGTACAAGAACGCCATCCAGCACTACCGCCACTACCTCGAGGCCCACGGGGACGACGCGAACGCGCTCGCCCAGATGGGCATGGCCTACCTCCAGCTCGGCGAGCTCGGGCGCGCCCGCGAGTACAACAACAAGGCGTTGCTGCTCGCCCCCGACCACCTCCCGGCGCGCCATGCGCTCGGCTGCACCCTCCTCGAAGAGGGCCAAACCGCCGAGGCCCTCCGCGTCTTCAAGGAGACGCTGGAGGATCACCCCGAGGACCTCGCGAGCTACGTCGAGCTCGTCCGGACGCGTCGTCGTTCGGGTGACGGCGCCTGGCTCCAGAAGGCCCTCGCCGCCGAGGTCTCCAACTTCGATCGCCTCCCGATCGTCGGCGGAGACGGCGCGCCCCGCGCCCTCACGCGCCGTCGCATCGCCGTCCTGCTCGACGAGCTGCGCGCCGTCGGCCCCTCGTCCGTGCCCGCCGCGCTCGACGCCATCGACCTCACCGACGACGAGGGCCTGCGCTTCACCCTCTGGGAGTCCGCGTGCGGGCTCACACAGAGCCACGTCGCGGACGACGTCGCGGCCCGCCTCCGCGAGCCCGGCCGGTCCTACTCCGCGGCCCTCGCGCGCAACGCCCTCGCCGCCGCGTCCGTGCTCCCCGAGCCGACGCTCACCGCCGGCCTGAACGTGACCCTCGAGGACATCCAACGCGCCGCGGTCGACCGCCGCGGCGGCGCCTCCGACCTCGTGGCGCACCGGCGCAACGTCGAGGCCGAGCGTGAGGTCGCGCGCGGCTACCAGGCGCTCCTGCTCCTCGCGATCGCCACCCGGCGCAGCCGCTCGGCGCGCCAGCTCCTCTCGACCTGGGGCCAGAACGCGGACGCCGAGCTCCAGGTCGCCGTGCTCGCCGGGCAGGTGATGTGTGGCGACGCCGACGCCTCCCGCGCCCTCGTGCGCCGGGCCCAGGAGCGCGGCGCGGGGCCCACGGTCGAGCGCCTGCTCGCGCACGTGACGCCCCCGAGCCAGCGCGCGGAGCCCCGCCCGGTGACCGGCGGCGGCGAGCACCACGACGTGCACTGCTCCTCGTGCGGCCGCACGGGCGCCGAGTGCACCCACCTCATGGCCGGCACCCGTGCCGTCGTGTGTGACGTGTGTACGGCCGAGATCGTGAAGAACCGCCGCGCCTGGCTCGCACCGGACGACGCCGCCTGCCACCTCTGCGGGCGCACCCACTTCGAGTCCCGCGGCGTCTACCGCCACGCCGGGCTGGACGTGTGCGCGGACTGCCTCGATCTCTCCATGGGGCTGCTCGAGCGCGAAGAGGTCGACAAGTTCCTCGCATCCTGGTGAGCGCGTCGGCCGAGGGGCGCTCGGAACGGGGCCGGACGGGGTCTAGCGCCGTGCCTACTTCCGCTCCGCCGCCTCGCGCTCCAGCTGCGACACGCTCGTGCAGCTGATCTTCTTGCGGTAGGTCTCGAAGTCGAACTGCGGGCTGTTGGCCTCGTCGTGGCAGGTCGTGCAGGTGGCCTCGGTCGCGGCGTGCGGGACCACGTCGGCGCGCTGCGGGTGGCCGCCCGCCGGGCCGTGGCAGGCCTCGCACTGGACGCCCTTGTACGTGCGCATCGCGATGTCGGTGAGCGTCGCGTTGCCGCCGGGCTCGCCCCAGCCGGTGGTGTGGCAGCTCACGCATTCAGGGTTCAACTCCTGCTTTCGCGGGAGGAGGGCCTCGTAGGCGCGGGCGTGCGGGTCGAGCACCCAGGTGTTGAAGCGCTCCTTGTGGCAGGTCGTGCAGGCGGCGGCGGTGGCGTAGCCGGCCACCTCGGGCTCGGAGGCGGCGCGGACCTGTGCGGAGGCGGTGGTACGGGCCTTGAACGCCTCGATCCGTGCGTCCAGGGCGCTCGGCCCGTCGAGGTCGCTGCCGAGCGGTCGGTCCTCCACGAGGACCACGTCGTGACCGGCAACCTCGCTCTCGAGGCGCGCGCGGAGGGCGACGATCCGGGCGGCGGCGGCGGTGCGGGCGGCCTCGCTCTCGAGGAGGGTGAGCCGCTCGCGCTCGCGGGCGAGGTCGGTCGAGGTGCCCCCGTCGACGACGTGCCAGTTGGCGCCGTCCGAGGCGAGGGACACGCGGAGCACGGTGAGGTAGCGGCCGCGGTCGGGGGTCTCGAGGATGGTCGCGCCCTTCGTCGCGCGCGGCGCGTCGCGCTCGCCGCCGCGGGTGGAGAGCACGACGCCGAGGCCCGAGACCTCCTCGGCGACGCGGAGGGCGTCGGCCGGCGAGGTGTTCGAGAGCGCGATCCAGGTGTCCGCGGGGCCGGCGGCGGCCATGGCGGCCCGCACGGCCTCGACGGGGTCGGCGGCGGCGAGGCCCTCGGCGGGCGCGTTGACGCCGACGACGCCGAGGCGGACGCCGTCGCGCTCGATGACGGTGGCGCCCGGGAAGAGCGAACCCCCCGCGCCGTCGCGCCAGGTGGCGGCGAGCGCATCGGTCCCCGCGAAGACGCCGAGGCCGCCGGCGAGAAGATCGACGGGCGCCGGCGCCCACGCGTCGAGTCCGACGCCGCGGGCGAGGTCGAGCACGGCGCGCGCGCGCTCGGGGCGGTTGCCGGGGTCGGTCGCGACCTGCCCGCGGACGAGCATCTCGCCGGCGTCGAGCACGAAGACCGGCAGGCCCTCCGCGCGGAGCTGGTCGAGCGCTCGGGCGCGGCGCGCGAAGCCGCCGTAGGGCACCGTCGGGCACCCGCACGCCTCGATCTCCCCGCGGACCTCCCCGGTGAACGCCACGATGAGCTCACGCAGCGGGGTGACCGCGCCGTCTGGCCCGAGCGTGACCGGTGCCACCTTCGGCGGCAGGGGCGGCAGCGCGGGGGCCGGCGCTTCACCCGTGCACCCGCTGAGCGTGAGCGGGAGTACCGCCAGCGCGAGGAGGGCTGTCAAGGCTTGGTAGGAGGTGAGGGAGGGCACAGCGACCAGATGATACTTCGTCGAAGGTACAGCCACGCGGAGGCTCTCGTGTTCCTCGGTCTGCTCGGTCTGCTCTCTCCAGCCGCTTTTGCCTTTGCTCCCTCGCAGGAGGAGTGGATCGGCATCGAACCCTCGCGGATGCAATCCACTCGCGGATGGCGCCAGTCCGTCCTGCGCGACCAGCCCGCGTGGGGCGCGTTCCTC
>CAJBVW010000465.1 GCA_903959175.1 uncultured Pseudomonadota bacterium | reverse complement strand
TCCGATCACGGCATCTCCGCGAAGTAGGGCGTCTTTCTCTGGGGGCAGGGGCTCCGCCCCCGCAACGCCCCGGATGCATTCGCGACCTGCCCGCGGTCTCCCGTGTGCGATAGTCCCGCCCATGGTCCTCGTCGCGCCCGTCCTCGTCGCCCTCGTCGCGGTCCTCCACACGTACTTCCTCGTGCTCGAGATGTTCCTGTGGGAGAAGCCCCTCGGCCGCAAGACCTTCGGAAACTCGGCGGAGAAGGCGAAGCTCACCGCCGTGCTCGCCAAGAACCAGGGGCTCTACAACGGGTTCCTCGTCGCGGGGATCGTGTGGGGGCTCGTGCTCGCCGGGCAGGGCGTGGCGCACGCGCGCGACGTCGAGACGTTCTTTCTCGCGTGCGTCATCGTCGCGGGCGCGTACGGCGCGGCCACGGTGTCGCCGCGCATCTTCGTGGTGCAGGCGGTGCCGGCGATCCTCGCGCTCGGCGCGGTGTGGGCCGCGTAGCCACGGGATGAGTACCCCCTTCCACCGCAGCGGTCACGACGGATGGCACCACGGGCAGGGCCCCGCGGGCAGCTTCCACACCTACGATCGCTTCGACGGGCGCCCGCTCCACCTCCTCCTGCCGCCCGGCTACCGCGACGACGGCCCGGCGCGCCCGCTCCTCGTGATGCACGACGGCGACGCCGTGTTCTGGCCCGGCGGCGCCTTCGGGAAGTCCTGGCGCGTGCCCGAGGTGCTCGCCGCGTTGGGCGGGCAGATCCGCGCGCCGATCGTGCTCGCGATCCCGCCGCGCGACCGTGCGTTCGAGTACACCCACGCCGACTGGGCCGCCGGCACCCGGCCGTGGGGCGGGCTCCCCGCGTACACCGCGTGGCTCGCCGACCGGGTGATCCCGTGGGTGCGCGCGTCCTACCACGTGGATCCGGCGCCGTGCGCGGTGGTCGGCGCCTCCCACGGCGGCCTCGCCGCGCTCTACGCGCTCGCGGCGCGCCCCGACACCTTCGGCAAGGCGGGCGCGATGTCGCCGTCGGTGTGGGTCGAGGTGGACGGCTGGGAGCACGCCCAGGCGCCGCGCCCGCTCGGGGAGGGCAGCCTGCTCCGCCTCGTGGAGCCCGTGCTGAAGGGCCGGCGGCCACCGCTGTGGTTGTGCTGGGGGCTGGTCCGCGGCGGCGGCTTCCACAACGCGCGCACCGAGGCGCTCACGACGCAGCGCGGCCGGGAGCTCGCGGAGCTGTGCGTCGGGTGGGGCTACACCCGCCAGGACCTCGGTCCCGGCGTGGTGCCGCGCGCGGACGCCGACCTCTTCGTCTACGAGGATCCCGTCGGCGGGCACGAGGAGGAGGCCTGGACGCGGCGGCTTCCGCTGCTGTTACGCGCCTTCTTCCCGGCTTCCTAGGCCTCTCTCAGCCGCGCCCCGACCACCCGCGCCATCGGCTTTCCGAGCGCGGCGATGCCCGCGGCGCCGCCCTCGCCGAGGAGCACCACGCGGTCCAGCGCGGGGGTGCCGTTGGGGAGCTCGCCCGTGATCGCGAAGGGCGGGCCGAGGCGGCCGGTCGCGGCGGCGCGCACCCAACCCTCGGTGGCGATCGTGTGCGCAGCGGTCACGACGCGGCCGCGCAGCCCGCGGGCGTCGGGCGGGAGGAGGGGAACGGCGACGCACACCTCGCGCGCCATCGCGCCCGTGCCGCGGTGGAGCTGGAGGTAGGCGGCGGCCTGCGCGTCGAGGAGCACGCGGCCGGCGCGCCGCGCGTCGCCGTCGTAGGCGGCGGCCTCACCGAGGGGGTCCCACAGGGCGATCCAGCCGCCCACGGCCTCGGAGAGGGCGCGGCCGAGGCGGTCGATCCAGCAGCCCCAGTTGGCGAGCACGTCGGGGTCGAGCCAGCCGTCGCGCGCGACCTGCCAGTCGGGGAGGGCGCCCGCGTGCGCGACCACCCACACCTCGGCGCCGCGCTTCTTGGCGGCCACGGCGGCGCGGCGCCAGGAGGCGAGCTCGGCGTCGTCGTAGCGGCCCCGCTCGGGCTCGCTCCGCGCCCAGCTCGCGAAGAGCACGAGCGCGCCCGGCTCCGCGTTCGCGGCGGCGTCTTCCCAGGGGCCTGGCCACACCGTTCCTGCGCGCAACTGCCCGACCTCCGCGATAGGTCCGGGTATCCCGGAGACACGGTGGGTCACAGCGTCGGAATCCTTACCGGAGGGGGCGACGCCCCCGGCCTCAACGCGGTGATCCGCGCCGTCATCAAGTACGGCGTCGGCCGGCGCGGCTGGCGCCTCGTCGGCATCGAGGACTCGTTCAACGGGCTCCTCTCGAACCCGCTCCGCGTCACGTCGCTCACGCCGGTCGCGTGCAAGGGCCTGCTCCAGCGCGGCGGCACCATCCTCGGCACCACCAACCGCGGCGACCCCTTCCACTTCCCGGGGCAGGCCGGCACCGAGGCCGATCGCTCCGGCGAGGTCGCCGCGGCGATGAAGCGCCTCGGCCTCGAGGGCCTCATCGTCCTCGGCGGGGACGGCACGCAGCGCATCGTGATGGACCTCGCGACGCGCCACGGCATCAAGGCGGTCGGCGTCCCCAAGACCATCGACAACGACCTCGGCGCGACCGACCTCACCTTCGGCTTCCAGTCCGCGGTGGACTGCGTGACCGAGGCCCTCGACCGCCTCCACACCACCGCCGAGTCCCACGATCGCGTGCTCGTGCTCGAGGTCATGGGCCGCGACGCCGGCTGGATCGCGCTCACCGGCGGCGTGGCGGGCGGGGCGGACGTGATCCTCCTCCCCGAGATCGCGTGGTCGCCGGCGGGCATCGTCCAGAAGATCGAGGAGCGGCGCGCGCTCGGGCGCAACTTCAGCCTCATCGTCGTGGCGGAGGGCGCGCGCGTCAACGGCAAGGTGCTGGGCGCCGGGCGCGCGGGTGCCCACGTGGCGGACGCCATCGAAGCGGCGCTCCCCGGCATCGACACCCGCGTGATCGTGCTCGGCCACCTTCAGCGCGGCGGCGGGCCCGACGCCTTCGATCGCGTGCTCGCCACGCGCTTCGGCGTGTGCGCGGTCGACCTCGTCGAGGCCGGCCGCTGGGGAGAGCTCGTGACCCTCCGCAACGGCAAGGTGGACGGTGTCCCCCTCGAGGAGGCGCGCATCAACCGCGAGGTCGGGCCGGACGACGAGCTGGTCCGTGCGGCCCGGGCGGTCGGGATCGCGTTTGGCGACTGATCAGGTCGCGGGCGCGTTGTCCGCGGCGAGGAGGCGGCCGTAGCGCACCAGCTCCTGCCCGAGGGCAGAGAGCTCGGTGTCGAGGCCGTCCCGCGTGGCCTTGCCGTCCGCGAAGGCGGCGCCGGCGTTCGGCACGCTGACCTGCGCGGGGAGCACCCAGGCGCCGACCCAGCGGGAGACCTGCCGGAGGTGGTTCAGCGTGTTCATCGCGCCGGCGTCGCCGCGGGCGGTCGCGACGAGGCCGATGAGCTTGCCCTTCAGATCGTCGGGACCGCAGAGGTCGAGCGCGTTCTTGAGGACGCCCGTGAAGCTGCCGTGGTACTCGGGCGATCCGAGCAGCAGGGCGTCGGCACCGGCGAGCTGCTTGCGGAAGGCGTCGACCCCGGGGCCGTACGCGTCGACCGCGCGGCCGTCGCACCAGGGGAGGGCGCTGATGTCGACGTAGCCAACCTCGGCACCGCCGCGCTCGGCGGCGGCCAGGGCGAGCGAGAGGGCGTCACGGGTGGAGGAGGAGGGGCGGAGGGAGCCACAGATGGCGAGAACGCGCATGGGGCGTGGCTATCCACCGCGCAGCGCCGCCGCTACCGTCGGGGATCGGTCTTGGTGGCGAAGGCCACGGCGCTGCTACGGGCGGAGCGCGTAGCCGACGGCGTCCGCGTGGTCCTGCAGCGCCACGAGGAGGTGCATGCCGCCCGCCGTGGGGTTGGCGGCGTAGGCCTCCTTGGCGAGGCGGAGGGCCTCGTCGAGGTTGCCTTCCCGCTCGGCGGCCACCGCGAGGTTGTGGAGCTGGCGCGACGTGCCGGGCTCGGGATCCCGGTAGAGGGTGCGGCGGATGGTCGCGGGGAGGGGGGCGAGCTGGTCGGCGAGGTCGGTCGCGAGGTCCCGGCGGACGCCCTGCTGGAGGGTGAAGACGCGCGGGATGTCGAGGTCGCCGTCGCTCACCCAGGGGCCGCGCACGCGGCGCTCGGCGCCCCCGGCCAGGCGCACGGTGGGCGCGGAGGGGCTGTCGACGAGGAGAACGGCGTTCGCCCAGCCGCGCATGTCGTAGCGGCGCCGCTCCTGGAAGACGTAGGAGCTGTACGCGATGCCGGGGAAGGTCGACTCGAGCTCGACGACGGTGTCGATCTCCTGCTCACAGTCCTGCACGAGGAGGCGCACCGGCGCGTCCGGGTTGACCACCACGCCGGGACGCGCGGAGAGCGTGCTCGCCAGATCGTCCGCGACGCGCTTGCACTCCTTCTCGCCCGCCACCACGCTCACCTGGAGCGAGGGGAGCTGGTAGGACGGTCGCGGCTGCACGTCCCAGGAGACCTGCTTCGCGCAACCGAACATCAGGAGGAGGACGCCCATGCCGTGATCTTGGATCCGGACGCCGGCGCGGGCAAGCCCTGTTTCCATCTTCCGACGAAGTGGGTGAGCTTCGCCGTCTTTTTACGGCGCCCGCGCCTTCCGGGCACGGTCGGGGCGGCCCCTCGTGGTGCAAGGCGGCGTGCGTGTCGTCGGCCCCCGCCGAGCGGAAGAGGGTCACGCGGCGCCGGCGGCGTCGATCTTCACCGCCGGCGCGGCGTGCCGCGCGTGCGGCCGGAGGGCGCGGAGCACGAACCGCCCCCGGTTAGCCTCCCGCATGAGCTCCGCACCCGCCCTGGGCGACCGCGCCCTGTTCCCCACGCTCGCCGCGCGGTCCTACCTCGCGCACTGCGCCATCTCCCCGCTCTCCGCGCCGGTCCACGCCGCGGTCGTCGAGTACGTCGACAGCTACGCGCGCCTCGGCGTCGGCGCCCTGGGCCGGTGGCTGGAGCAGCGCGCCGCCCTGCGCGGCCGGATCGCGGCGCTCATCGGCGCGCACGCCGACGACATCGCGCTGGTCGCCAACACGACGACCGGCGTGACCGACATCGCGTTCGGCATCGACTGGAAGCCGGGCGACCGCGTCGTGCTCTTCGACGGCGAGTTCCCCGCGAACGTCACGCCGTGGCAGCAGGCCGCCGCCACCTTCGGGCTCGAGATCCTGCGCGTTCCGCTCGGCGGCTTCGGGATGCCGGGGCACGCGCCGGACGGCCTCGCGGCGCTTCGGGCGGCGCTGGCCACCGGCGTGCGCCTCGTCGCGGTCAGCGCCGTGCAGTTCCAGACGGGCCTCGCCATGCCCATCGCCGCCATCGCCGCGCTGTGCAAGGAGGCCGGCGCCGAGCTCTTCGTGGACGCGATCCAGGCCGTCGGCGTCGTCCCCATCGACGTGTCCGTGGGCGTCGACTACCTCAGCTGCGGCAGCCACAAGTGGCTCATGGGCATCGACGGCTGCGCGCTGCTCTACGTCTCGCCGCACCGTTCCGCCGCGCTCGTGCCGCGCCTCGGCGGCTGGCTCTCCCACGAGGACCCCGTCGGCTTCCTCATGGGCGCGAGCCCGCTGCGCTACGACCGCCCCCTGCGCGCCCGCGCGGACGTGTTCGAGGGCGGCGCCCCCAACGGCGCGGGGCTCGCGGCGCTCGGCGCCGGCGTGGAGCTGCTCCACTCCCTCGGCGTCGACACCGTCTTCGCGCACGTCCAGCGCTGGCACGACGCGATCGAGCCGGAGCTCCTGCGCCGCGGCTTCGTCTCGTTGCGCAGCCCCGACCCCTCGCGGCGCTCGGGCATCCTCGCGCTCCGTACTCCCGTCGACGCCCAGGCCCTCGTGCGGCTCCTCGGCGCGCGCGGCGTGGTGGTGAGCGCCCCCGACAACCACCTCCGCATCGCGCCGAGCTGGCCGAACGCGATGGACGAGGTTCCGCTCGTGGTCGACGCGATCGACGCCGCGCTGCGCGAATACGGGGGCGCGTCCGCCGCGTCGTGAGGACGAAACGCGGCGCCGTGTTTACCTTGCGGCCCTCGTCGGAGCGTGCGTGGCAGACATCGTGGTCATCGGCGCCGGGCTCGCGGGCCTCGCCTGCGCGGGCGCTCTCGCGCGGTCGGGCGCGGACGTCGTGGTGCTCGACAAGGGGAGGGGCGTCGGCGGGCGCTGCGCGACGCGCCGCATCGAAGGGCAGCCGGTCGACCACGGCCTCTGCTTCCTCCACGGCACCGACGCCGCCTTCCTCGCCGCCATCGACGCGGTGGACGCCGAGCGCATCCCCGGCTGGCCCCGCCTCGTCGCCGGCCGCGGCACCCCGTGCCACCCCACCGCGTTCGACCCCTCCTCGCGCCGCGTCGCCTTCGTGGACGGCGTGAACGTCTTCGCGAAGCACCTCGCGCGCGGGCTGGACGTGCGGACCAACACGAAGGTGACGAACCTCTCCCTGGACGACGGCCAGATCCACGCAGCCACCGAGGACGGCGCCGTATTCTCGGCCCACACCCTCGTGTTCGCGCTCCCCGTCGAGCAGACCTCGGCGCTCCTCGCGCCCGTCCCCGCCCTCGCCGGGCCGCGCGCCCTCCTCGGGACCGTCTGCACGCATCCGTGTTGGACGCTCATCGCCCGCTACGACGGCCCGGACGACCCCCTCGACGCCGAGATCAGCTACCCGCCCGAGGGCGCGCTGCAGTTGGTCGTGCACGACTCGTCCAAGCGTCGTCATCCGCGGGTGCGCACGCTGGTGCTGCAGGCCCGCCCGTCGTGGTCCGCGCGCAACCTCGAGCTCTCTGCGGAGGCCGTGACGGCCATCCTCCTCGCCGAGGCCGCCGCGCTGCTGGGCCCCTGGGCGGGAACGCCGTCGCTCGCCGTCGCGCATCGCTGGCGGCACGCCCGCGTCGACCGTGGCACCGGCCTGGCCGCCCCGTATCGGTTGGCGCTCCCGGGTGGGGTCCGGATAGGAATCGCCGGCGAGGCGTTCGACCCCGTGGGGGGCGCCGAGGCGGCGTTCCGATCGGGTCAGAGGCTGGCGCGACGGATCGGAGGAGAAGACAGATGCTGAGCGAGCTCGATGAGCTGGTCGACCGCGACCGTGATCACGAATGTGGCGGCGTCGGGGCGGACAACGTGTGCGTGCGGCTCGTGGGGGTCGCGCAGCTCCCCACGCGGTTCGGCCACTTCCGCATCGCGGCGTTCTGGAACAACCGCGACGGGAAGGACCACGTCGCCATCATCAAGGGGGACGTGCGGGGCGGCGAGGACGTGCCCACGCGCCTTCACAGCGAGTGCCTCACGGGGGACGCCCTCGGCTCGCTGCGCTGTGACTGCCGCGACCAGCTCGAGTCGTCCCTCTCGAAGATCGGCGCCTTGGACCGCGGCATCGTGCTGTACCTGCGCCAGGAGGGCCGCGGGATCGGCCTGATGAACAAGGTGCGCGCCTACGCGCTCCAGGATCGCGGGCTCGACACGGTCGAGGCGAACCTCGCCCTCGGCTTCGGGGACGACGAGCGCGACTACGCCATCGCCGCCCACATGTTGCGCAGCCTGGAGGTCGGGTCCATCCAGCTGATGACGAACAACCCGAACAAGATCAAGCAGTTGGAGCAGTTCGGGATCCGCGTGAGCGGCCGCCTGCCCCATGTGCTCCCGCCCAACCCGTACAACCAGTTCTACCTGGAGACGAAGGCGAAGCGGTCGGGCCACTACATCGACTTCGGCGTGCGGCTGCCCGAGCAGGCCGAGCCCGTCGTGGTCGAGGGGATGGACGAGCCCGAGGTCGGGTAGCCGTCCGCAGCGGGAGAGGAGTCGGCACGCGAACGTCACCCGGCGTACACTTCCGGCACACCCGGAACGGCCAATGCCCGTCGTCTGTTCGCGCGTCCCTCTGTGTCTGGGGGCGCTGCTCGTGCTCGCCTCCGCGTGCAGCGGCCCCGCGGAGTCCGGCGACACCGCCCCGGCCGAGGCGCCGCGCTGCGAGGCGACCGGCGCGATGGACGACGTGCTGACCGTGCCCGACGTCCAGGCCCTCGGCACGCACAACAGCTACCACGTCGAGCCCGACACGCTGTTCGACGCCTCGCACGCCTACACGCAGCCGCCGCTCGACGTGCAGGCAGGCGTGGGCGTCCGCGCCTTCGAGCTGGACGTGCACCTCGGCGACGACGGCGTGTTCCGTGTCTTCCACCTGCCCGCCATCGACGACGTCTCGACCTGCGACACGCTCGGGGGCTGCCTCGGCGTCCTGCGGACGTGGTCGCTGGCGCACCCCTGCCACAGCCCCCTCACCGTGTGGATCGAGCCGAAGGACGACATCGACGCCGCCGTGGAGGGCCTCGTGCCGCTCGCCGGGCACCTCGCCGAGCTGGACGACGCGATCACCGCCGCCTGGCCGCGCGAGCGGCTCATCACCCCTGACGACGTGCGCGGCGACCGCGCGACCGTGCCCGAAGGGGTGGCCGCCGGGTGGCCGTCGCTCGCGGACGCACGCGGGAAGCTGCTCATCGCCCTCCTGGACGACGGTGAGGCCCGCGCCGAGTACCTCACCGGCGCCCCCGCGCTCGAGGGCCGCGTGCTCTTCGTGAACAGCGACACCGCCGCCGATCCCTTCGCCGCCACCTTCAAGATCGACGACGCGCCCGGCAACGCCGCGCAGGTCGGCGAGCTCGTCGCGGCGGGCTTCCTCGTGACCTCCAACGTCGACAGCGCCGGCGACGACGACGCGACGAACACCGCCCGCTTCGAGGCGTCGCTCGCCGCGGGACCGAACAACCTCGCGTCCGATCAGGTCGTCGCGGTCGAGGGCGAGGCGTACGTCGCCGCGCTCCCCGGCGGCGCGCCGCGGTGCCACCCGGCGCGGGTCCCGGCGGGCTGCGGCGCCGACGTCATCGAGCCCGCCGCGCGCTGACCGGTGGGATCGGGGCCCTCGGCGGCGCGCGCGACGCACGCGGCGAGGGGCGCGAGGAGGGGGAGGAGCGGGCGCATGGACGACCTCGGCACCGATCGAGGGTAGGTCCGGCGGGGGAATGGGGTAGGCTTCCCCCATGTGGACCCTCCTCGCCTTCGCCTGCACCGGCGCGCCCGCCCCCGGCGACGGCGCCCCCGTGGACACCGCCGCTGGCGACGACACCGCGCCCGTCGACACCGACCCGGACGCCGACACCGACTCCGCCGGCGACACGGACACGGGCGCCGACACCGACGTCGACCCCGACACCGACCCCGACTCCGGCGACACCGCGGACACCGCCACCCCCGGCCCCGCGTACCCGGCCCCCTGCGACAGCTGGGGCGTGCCGCGGGACGTGGGCACGATCGCGGACCTCGACCACGAGGAGATCTCGGGCGTGGCGCCGTCGCTCGCCAACCCGGGCGTCCTCTGGATCCTCGAGGACCACGGCAACGATCCCGCGTTCTACGCCATCGACCTGACCGGCGCATCGCTCGGCACCGTCACCCTCGAGGGCGTCGAGAACGTCGACTGGGAGGCCATCGCGCTCGGCCCCTGCGGCGACACGACGTGCCTCTGGGCGGCGGACACGGGCGACAACCTCTCCGAGCGCCCCGACGTGACGCTCTACCGGATCCCCGAGCCCGCGGTGGGCTGGGGCGGGGGCGTCGACATCACCGTCGTCCCCGACGTGTTCCCGCTCGTCTACACCGAGGGCCCGCAGAACGTGGAGGCGGTCGCGCTCACGCCGGAGGGGCTCCCGGCCTTCTTCACCAAGCGCGGCGACGGCACCTCCTTCGTCTACGTGGTCGACGCCCTCGTGCCGGACGTGGTCACCGCGCCCCGCCGCGTCGCGACGTTGTCCACGCGCGTGGGCGAGGAGGAGACCGGCGGCGTCGTCACCTCGGCCGACCTCTGGCCGGACGGCTCGCGCCTCCTCCTCCGCACGTACGACGCCGCCTGGGAGTTCGACCTCGGCGCCCTCGGCATCGAGGCCGCCGGGACCGCCGCGCGCACCGCCCTCCCGCACGCGGACGAGCGTCAGGTCGAGGCCGTCGCCTACGACACGGTGATCGGCGGCTACTGGCAGATCCCGGAGGGGGTCGAGGCGCCGGTGACGTTCGTGCCGTGCCTGGACTGAAGGCACGCCGGGTTAGCCGGCCGGGGTGAGGTGGTTGTGAACGATCGGGTACACGGCACGGGCTTCTCCTACGACTGTCGCATCGGCTTCCACGAGTACGAGCGGCACATCCGGCAGCGCGTCGTCATCGACTTCGAGGCCGAGACCGACTGGCGCGCGTCCGCCCGGATCGACCGCGCCGGCAAGGAGCTCGTCGACTACTACGAGGCGAACCTCGCCATCGGGAAGCTCCTCGCCGACAAGGAGTTCCGCCTCATCGAGGCCCTCGCGGAGGACGTGGCGAAGCTGCTCGTCTCGAACTTCCCGATCCGCCGCGTCCGCGTGAAGGTCACCAAGGCGCCCTTCGACATGCCGAACGTCGGGAGCGTGGCGGTGGAGTGCTGGCGCACCGCCGAGGACTTCGCGGAATGAGGGTGGTGACGAACACCGCCATCACGGTGGACGGCAAGATCGGCAGCGCCCGCTACGATCACGTCGCCATCGGGACGCCGGTGGATCGCCAGTACATGAGCGTGCTGCGCGCGCGCGCCGACGCCGTGCTCGTCGGCGGCCGCACCTTCCGCAACTGGCCGCTGCCGCTCGTGCCCGATCCGGCCGCGCTCGCCGCGCTCGCCGCGAGCGGCTTCCCCGACGCCGCGCACCCGCCGCTCGAGGGGCGGTCGTGGTGGAACGTCGTCCTCACGCGCACGCTCGACGTGCCGAAGGCCGGCCGCTTCTACGAGGATCCGCGCGTCCGCCCGCTGTTCTTCTCGGCCACGGCCGGAGAGGTGCCGAAGGGCGAGGTCGTGGTGGGCGAGGTGACCATCCCCGGCGTGCTCGCGGCGCTCGCCGCGCGCGGCGTCGAGACGCTCCTCGTCGAGGGCGGCGGCGACATGATCGCGCAGTTCCTCGCCGCCGGCGCGGTGGACGAGATCTACCTGACGATCTGCCCGCTCGTGCTCGGCGGCCGCGCCGCGCCGACCGTGGTGGACGGCGAGGGCTTCCCCTTCGACGCCGCGCCGCGGCTCTCGCTCGGGCACGTGAACCGGGTCGGGGACGAGCTGTACTGCCGGTACGTGGTGCAGAAGTAGGGGTCTACGCCCCGCCCGCACCGCGCCCGCGGGGGCCGGGCGTCCGCGCCCGGTCCATCCGCCCCCTCCTCGGCCTCGGTCCCTACGCCCGACGCGCGCCCGCGAGCATCCGGCCGTCGGGATCGAGGAGCACCACGGTGCGACGATCCCCGCGGGCGAGGAACACCTCGTGGAAGGTGCCGCCCTCGGTGGCGATCTCGGTGGCGCGCCAGACCGTGTGGCGCGGGTGCGTGCGGTCGAGGGTGGCGCGGACGCCCTCGGGGAGCGCGCGTACGGCGACGGTGGTGTGCCGTTCGACGACGTTTCCGACGGAGTCGAGCACCAGGTCCTGACGACGCATGCCCTCGACGATCGAGGCCTCCCAGCCACCGTGGACGCGCTCGACGCCCGCGACGGTCGCCGCGGGGAACGCCGAGTGGAGCCGCGCCGCGATGGGCGAGGGGAGCTCGGTGGGATCGCCGTCGCCGACGTCCTCCTCGCCCGCCCAGGCACCGCCCGACGCCATGACACCGACCATCACCGCTGCTGCACGAAGCTGCTTCCGCATGAGGGACCTCCCGACGCGCCAGGGGTGACGCGTGCCGGTCAAGCCTGTGCACGCTCCCCCGCGCCGTGTGTCACACCTCGTCCCGATCCGATCGGCGGCAGCGCCCCCGCGCCCGGAATAGGCCGACGGGATGGCGAGCCTCCTCGTGCTGGTCGCGTGCCTCCTCGCCGGCGTGGCGCTGCGCGGGCGGCTCGATCCCGCGCCGCTGACCCTCTACGTGCTGCACGTGGCGCTGCCCGCGCTCGCCCTGGTCGAGCTCCACGGCGCCTCCGGGTTCTCGGCGTGGGGCGTCGCCTCGGTGTGGCTCGTGTTCCTCACGGCGGCCGCGATCTTCCCGCTCCTCGGCCGGATCTTCGGCTGGGACCGCGCGACCGTCGGCTGCCTCGTGCTCGCCGCCGGGCTCTCGAACACCTCGTTCGTCGGCTTCCCGCTGCTCGAGGTGCTGATCGGCCCCGAGGCCCTCCCCCTCGCCGTCCCCCTCGATCAGCTCGGCAGCTTCCTCGTCGTGTGCACACTCGCGCCGATCGTCGGGGCCCTCGCCGCGGGGCAGACGGTGGCGCCGCTGCCGCTGGTGCGGAAGACCCTCGCCTTCCCGGCGGTGTGGGCGGTGATCCTGGCGCTGCTGCTCCGGGACGTCGCGATCCCCGACGTGGTGGAGGCCGCCCTCGGGCGGATCGCGGGCACGCTCTCCCCCGTGGCGCTGGTGGCCGTCGGCGCGCAGCTCCGCACGCCGCCGCGCGCCGCTGCGCCGCCGCTCGCTGTGGGGCTGGCGTACAAGCTGGTGTTCGCGCCGATCCTGGTGTGGGGATGGATGCGCGCGGGCGGGGAGGGCGGGCTGGGCGCGCGGGTCGCCGTGTTGGAGGCCGCGATGGCCCCGATGGTGACCGGCGCGGTGCTCGCGCAGACCTACGGACTGCGTCCGGAGCTCGCCGGGGCGCTGCTGGCGGTGGGGGTGCCGCTGTCACTGCTGACGGTCTGGATCTGGAGCGTCGCCCTGCCGTGATCGGGGAGCAGCGCGGCCTCGGAGGCGAGGATCGCGCGGGCGAGGGCCTCCCCGACGAGCGGGGGCACCGCGTTGCCGATCTGGCGGACGACGTGCGCGGCGCTCCCGCGGAAGACGAAGCGATCGGGGAAGCTCTGGACGCGCGCGCCCTCCCGGGGGGTGAGCGCGCGGTCCTGCGTCGGGTGGATACACCGGTTGGACGCCGGATGGACGAAGTTGACCGTGAGCGTGGTGCTCGGGGTGTCCGCGTCGAGCCGGCTGTAGCAGGACGAGAAGCCGCTCGTCACCAGCCCCGGCGGGAGCGCGTGGATGTTGGCACCGGCGTGGCGGATGATGTTCAGCATCTTCGCGGAGTGCGAGGTTGCGCGGTGCAGCGTGAGGCCGGCGGCGCCCACGCGCATCCGCGCCTGGTAGGCCGTGCGCGGCGGCATATCGGGGGCGTAGCGGTCGGCCTCGGCGCCGGAGGGGACGGGCGGGAGGTCTCCGATGGCGTCGTCGAGGGTGACGGCGCGGGGGAGGTCGACGTCGCCCGCGCCCGCGCGGAGCACCTCGGCGCGGGGCCCGGCCATGCTCCGGGCGTCGTGGCGGTGGGTCGGCCGCGGCCAGAGGAAGGGCACGCCGTCGCGACTGCCGACGATCACGACGCGCTCGCGGTTCTGGGGCACGCCGTAGCTCGCGGCGTTGAGCACCCGCCAGGTGACGGTGTACCCGGCGCCCGTGAGCCCCGCGAGCACCGCGCGGAGGCGCGCGCCGCCCTCGTGGGTGAGCAGCCCCACCACGTTCTCGAACACGAACCAGCGCGGCCGGAGGCGGGCGAGCACGAGGATGTAGTGCTCGGCGAGGGTGTTCCGGGCGTCCCCCTCGGTGAGGGTGCGGAACGGCCGGATGGACGAGAAGCCCTGGCACGGGGGGCCGCCGACGATCACGTCCGTCGGGCCCACGGCCTCGGCGAGCGCGTCGAGGGGGAAGGCCGCGATGTCGGCGGAGATGCCGGTCGCGTGGGCGTGGTTGGTGGTGAAGGTGGCGATGCGGTCCGGGAGCAGGTCGATGCCGCCGGTCGTGACGAAGCCGCCGGCCTGCTCGAAGCCGAACGAGAGGCCGCCGGCGCCGCAGAAGAGGTCGAGGACGCGGAGGGCGCCCGCGGGGGCCGGCGCGCGCCGCGGCACGATCTCGCCGGCCCCGGCGCGTGAGGTCGTGTAGCCCTCGCCGGCGGTGGGCGCCGCGCGCAGGGCCGATTGTGCGAGCTTCAACGCCTGTGGATCGACGCCGAGGACGGCGGCGAGCGCCGCGAGGGCCTCCGGCGGCACGTCCGCGAGGCCGCGCTCCCACTTGCCCAGCTCGCGCGCGGGCACGCCGACGGCCGCGGCCACGTCGCGCTGCTTGAGGTCCCGGTCGATGCGGAGCGAGCGCAGGTCCATGGGGCCCTCGTGTCGGCGGCGCGAGGCTGCGCGCGAGCGAGCGGGGCCCTATCGCGCGGGGGTGGCGCGGGGCGATCCTCCGACCGTGGATGCCGGGCCCGTGGTGCGCTCGGCGACGCGGCGCGAGCCCCTCGGGTAGAAGGGGGGATGCTGACCGCGCTTCTCCACTTGTTGGCCGTCATCCCGGCGCTCACCCTCCTCTTCGTCGTGCTCGCCGCGTGGCTCCTTCGTCGGCGCCCGGGAGCGATGCGTCCCGTCTGGCTGGTCGCCTTTGCCGGCGTCCTCGGAGGCGCGGAGGCCCTGCCCCTCCCCGAACCCGCCCCCGACCCGTGGCTCTCCCCGGGAGAAGCGAGCGACGCGCAGCACATCCTCGAGGTCGGCGTGGGCGCCGGTAGCTACCAGACGTGCGGCGGGGTGCGCACCTACGGCAATGCCGGGGCGATGTACCGGTACAGCGCGCCGATCAGCGACCAGACCAACGTGACCGTGGGCATCGGGACCTACTCCGCGCTCGACGGGCAGACCCCCAGCGGGGGCATGCGCGGCTCGATCGGCCTCGAGCACCGCTGGGCGGGCGGCGCCGTCGGCGTGGTCGCGGGCGCGCTCCGGCGCACCGACACGATCGCGGCCGCCGTGCTCCCCAGCGCCACCCTCCGGCTCGGTCCGCGCGACAAGATCTTCGTGGACGCGAGCTTCCTCGATCAGGGCCCCGGCCCGCTCCCCGGGCCCTTGTTGGAGGTGGGTGGCGGCCTCGCGTTCCCCGCCGTGGGCAACCGCTGGGAGCCATTGCGGGTGCGCGCGGGCGTGTGCGCGCAGGGCGTGTACGTGGCCCCGACGCTGCCGATCGGAGAGGTGGGCAACCTCGACGTCATGGGCGCCTACGGGGACGCGGACACCTGGGGGGTGAGCGCGCGGATGCGCCTGCACTTCGACGCCGCTCCGCAGCCGTGAACGACGGATGCCTCCGCTCCTTTCCGGGGATCGGTGGCCGGCGTGCGCGCGGATCCGTCGTGTGCCGAATCCGAGACGTATGCCCTCGAACGTGGCGGCCGAGCGGTTCCTCGTGTAGGTTCCGCCCCCTTTCGGAGCCCCCATGCGCCTCTCGACGCTCGTCCTCGCCGCCCTCGTCGCCATTCTCCCGGGTTGCGACGACGGAAACAAGGAGACGGGGGACACCACCGACACCGACACCGGCCTCGACACCGACACCGACACCGACACCGACACCGTCCCCACGGACGACGCGGACGGAGACGGGCTCGGACGAGACGAGGACTGCGACGACACGGACGCCGAGATCGGCGGCCCGACCACCGTATGGACCGACGCCGACGGCGACGGCTTCGGCGACGCCGCGACGGAGATTGACACCTGCACCGCGGGCGCGGACACCGTGACGAACGACGGCGACTGTGACGACGCCGTCTCCGCCGTGAACCCCGACGCCACCGAGGTGTGCGACGGCGCGGTCGACGAGGACTGCGACGGCCTCGTGGACGACGAGGACGCCAGCGTCACCGGCGCGGGCACCTGGTACGTCGACGGCGACGGCGACGGCTACGGGGACCCCTCCACCGCCGTCGGGAGCTGCGGCGCCCCGGCGCTCGGCGTCACGGACGGCACCGACTGCGACGACACCCGCGCGGGCGTCAACCCCGGCGCGACCGAGGTGTGCGACAGCCTCGACACCGACGAGGACTGTGACGGCGCGGCGGACGACGCCGACACCTCCCTCTCTGACGCCCGCACCTGGTACGTGGACGCCGACGGCGACACCTTCGGCCTCGACGACAGCCTCACCGTCGCCTGCGACCAGCCCGACGGCTACGCCGCGCTCCCCGGCGACTGCGACGACGCGGACGCGGCCTATCGCCCCGACGCGGACGAGTCGGACTGCGCCGATCCGAACGACTACAACTGCGACGGATCCGTCGGCTACGCGGACGACGACGGCGACGGCTACGCGGCCTGCGAGGAGTGCGACGACACCGAGGCCACCACGTTCCCAGGCGCCGACGAGTATTGCGACCTCGCCGACAACGACTGCGACGGATCCTTCGACGAGACCGACGCCGTCGACGCCGGCACCTGGTACGACGACGCCGACGAGGACGGCTACGGGGACCCCGCGAGCGCCCTGATCGCCTGCGAGATGCCCGAGGGCTACGGCACCGACGCCACCGACTGCGACGACACCGCCAGCCGCGTCTCCCCCGCCGCCACCGAGATCTGCGACGCCGCCGACGTCGACGAGGACTGCGACGCCCTCGTGGACGACGCCGACGCCAGCGTGACCGGCCAGCTCACCTCCTACGTGGACGCCGACAGCGACGGCTTCGGTGACGACACCGCGCTGGGCGCGCTCTCCTGCGACCTCCCCTCCGGCGCCTCCACCGTCGCGGAGGACTGCGATGACACCGACGGCGCCGTCAACCCCGACGCGACCGAGGTGTGTGACACCGGCGACGTGGACGAGGACTGCGACGGCGCCGCGGACGACGCGAGCGCCACCGGCCTCGCGACCTTCTACGCCGACACCGACGCCGACACCTACGGCGACCCCGCCGCCACCGCCCTCGCGTGCGAGGCGCCGACCGGCTTCGTGGCCGACGCCGCCGACTGCGACGACACCGCCGCCGCCGTCAACCCGATGGGCGTCGAGACCTGCAACAGCGCCGACGACGACTGCGACGGCACGGTCGACGAGGACTCTGCCACCGACGCCCGCACCTGGTACCGGGACGCCGACACCGACGGCTACGGCGTCGCCAGCGCCTCCGACGTGTCCTGCTCCCAGCCCACCGGCTACGTCGCGGACGCCACCGACTGCGACGACACCCTCGCCCTCGTCAGCCCCGCGGGCACCGAGTCCTGCAACGGCCTCGACGACAACTGCGACGGCACCACCGACGGCGACGACGCCGCCGACGTGATGACCTGGTACGCGGACGCCGACGGCGACACCTACGGCGACCCCGGGATGTCCGACCTCGCGTGCTACGAGCCGAGCGGCTTCGTGGCGGACATGAACGACTGCGACGACTCCGCCGCCTCCGTCAGCCCCGTCGGCGTCGAGACCTGCAACAGCGAAGACGACGACTGCAACGGCGCCATCGACGACGGCGCAACCGACTTCGTCACCTGGTATGCCGATCTCGACGGTGACACCTACGGCTCCTCGAGCACCAGCGTGTTCGAGTGTGAGGCCCCGGCCGACTACGTGGCGACCACCGGCGATTGTGACGACGCCACCTCGGCCGTCAACCCCGGCGCGACCGAGGTGTGTGACACCTCCGACGTGGACGAGGATTGTGACGGGCTCTCGGACGACGCCGATTCTTCTGTTACCGGCGTCGGCACCTGGTACGCCGACGTGGACGGGGACGGCTACGGCGTCTCCGACACCACCACGATGACCTGCGACGCCCCCTCCGGCTACGCGGCCAGCGCGGGCGACTGCGACGACGCCTCGTCCGCCGCCAACCCGGGCGCCACCGAGGTGTGCAACGACACCGTCGACAACGACTGCTCCGCCGACACCATCTGTCGCGACTGGGCGGGGAGCGAGGCGCTCTCGGACGCGTCGGCGTCCTACACCGGCATCTCGGTCGGCGCGGTCAGCACGAGCACGACGGGCTCGCTCGGCGGCGGGGTCGTCGGCGGCAAGGACATCAACGGGGACGGCTACGCAGACGTGCTCCTCGCGGATCGCCTCTACGACTTCGGCACCACGGCCACCGCGAACACCGGGCGCACCTACCTGCTCGCCGGCGGCAGCACCGGGCTCCAGGCGCTCGCCTCCGCCACGGCGACCTTCACGGTCTCCGCCGGCACGAGCTCGGGCGACCGCTCCGGTCAGGCCGTCGCGATGCTCGACGACATCGACGCCGACGGCGACGACGAGCTGATGATCGGCGCCTACGCCTCGAACTACGCCGCGACCGACTCGGGCGTGGTCAGCCTCTTCCGCGGCGGCGCCGACGTCGCCGGCAACTTCACCCAGACGAGCGCCTACATCACGCTCGGCGGGCCGGCGACGGCGAACGTCTTCACCGGCTGGCAGGTCGAGCAGGTGGGTGACGTGAACGATGACGGTGTGGCCGACTGGGCCGCGTCGGCGAGCGGCACGCCCGGGCTCTCCGGCACCGTCATGTCCGGCACGGCGGCGGGCGGCACCTACACCGCCGGTGCCAGCACCACTGGCATCCTCGCCAACCTCGCGGCGGCGGGCGCGGGCGCGGGCTTCGCGGACGACATCGACATCACCGGGGACGGCGTCTCCGACCTCGTGAGCCTCGCGTTCTCGACCACCGGCGGCTCGATCTTCGAGGGTGGCAGCAGCTTCGGCGGCGCGCTGGCGGCGGCGAGCGCGGACACCGCCATCAGCGGCACCGTCCTCACCGCGTTCAGCAACGCCACGAGCTACTACGGCCACCCCATCGCCAACGCCGGTGACAACAACGGCGACGGCTACGAGGACCTCCTCGTCGGCGCCGACGGCTTCGACACCACCGCGAACGACGTGGGCCGGGCCTACCTTTTCCTCGGCCCCATCACGGCGTCGACGCTCTCCGTGAGCGAGGCGACGGCGACCGTCACCGGCTCCACGACGACGGACACGGTCGGCAAGGCGCTCGGCGGCAACATGGATGTCGACGGCGACGGCTACGCCGACTTCGTGGTCGGCGCCCCCGGCTACGACGGCATCGGGACGAACATCGGCGCCGCTGCGCTGCTCTACGGGCCGACCTCGGGCGCGTACCTCCTGACCACGGCGGACGCGTACTGGACCGGCACCACCAACTCCAACCTCGGCTCGGCGGCGCGCGGCCTCGGCGACGTGGACGCCGACGGCTACGACGACTTCTTCTTCGGCGCGCCCCTCGCGCTGAACGGCAGCTCCGCCCAGGTGGGCCTCGGCTACCTCTTCTACGGCGCGGGCGAGTAGGGCGTGCTCCGGGGCGGTTAGATCGCCGCCCCGGAGTCCCCATGCGCTACTGGCTGATGAAGAGCGAGCCCGACGTCTTCTCCATCGACGACCTCGCGCGCGACACGCGCACCGCCTGGGAGGGCGTGCGCAACTACCAGGCACGCAACTCCATGCGCGACGACATGAAGCTGGGGGACAAGGTCCTCTTCTACCACTCCAACGCGGAGCCCTCGGGCGTCGCCGGCGTGGCGGAGATCGTGCGCGAGGCCTACCCCGACCCGCACGCGCTCGACCCGAAGTCCGACTACCACGACCCGAAGGCGACCCCCGCGACCAACGTGTGGGTCACCGTCGAGATCGGCTTCGTCGAGCGCTTCCCCGCCGTCCTCCCGCTCGCCGCGCTCAAGGCGGAGCCCGCGCTCGAGGGGATGGAGGTCATCCGCAAGGGCTCGCGCCTCTCGGTGCAGCCGGTGAGCGCGGCGCACTTCGAGAAGGTGGCGGCGATGGGGCGGGCCGCCCGCTGATACATGCTGATACACGCCGATACATACTGATACAATGCAGGTTCTTCCTGTCGTGTATCGCTATGCATCACTCGTGTATCACCGCACCCAGATCGCCTGCGCCCCGCCCGGCGACGGGTAGTACAACCAGCTCCCGCCCCACGTCGTCGCGAGGCAATTGGAGCCGTCGCTGCCGCAGAGGGTCAGGCCGGCGTTGGCGTACGGGCTCTCGGAGAAGTCCCAGCCCGAGCCGAGGGAGCCGTGGTACTTGCAGTTCGCCGGCGCGCCGGAGGGCGTGTCGAGGCCGCCGCTGCCGTAGTCGGTGAAGGTGCGGGCGCCGCCACACCAGTAGTAGCCCTCCTCGCCGTAGAGGTAGTAGCCGTCCCGGCCGAAGGGGATGCGGAGCGAGGCGCGGGGGATGTCGCGCGAGGTGTAGGTCGCGAGGCCGCTGGCGTACGAGGTCAGGTGGACCTCGGTCCAGTCCATGGGCTCGAGGTCGAGCCAGGAGAGGATCGGGGCGCCGGAGACGGTGGCGTCCTCGGGGGAGACGCCGAGGTCGGACGCGCCGCGCTCGTCGCCGCCGAAGCCGGTGTGGATGCCCGCGCCGGCGGAGGTGGTGAGCATGCCGAGGGTCCAGCCGCCGCCGTCCGTCGTCATGTCGCACCACACCGGGGCGGTCGCGCCGGAGGGGAGGGCGAGCCAGTAGGCGCCGTCCGAGGCGGTCCCGCGGGCCTCCAGCGCTTCGAGGCAGCTCGCCGCGGGGCAGCCGGAGCCGGCGCCGGGGTCGACGCTGGCGTCGCCGTCACAGTTGCGGTCGATGCCGTCGCAGGACTCGTCCGCGCCGGGGTGGAAGGTGGGGTCGGCGTCGTCGCAGTCGCCGGACACGAGGGTCAGGCCGTCGGCGAGGACGCAGGCGCCCGCGGAGTCGGACGTGCCGTAGCCGTCGCCGTCGGCGTCCGGGTAGAAGGGGAGGCCGTCGGCGAGGTCGTCGTCGGCGTCGTCGATTCGGGTGTCACAATCGTCGTCCACGCCGTTGCACACCTCGGGGGCGCCGGGGTGTGTCGTGAAGGCGGCGTCGTCGCAGTCGCTGTTGTCGTTGACGGACGTGCCGCCGCACCAGGGCGCGGGCACGGCGGGGTCACCGTAGCCGTCGAGGTCGGCGTCCGCGAAGCAGGGGAGGGCGGTCTCCTCGTGGGCGCTGGAGTCGGTGCCGGTGTCGGTGTCGGTGTCGGCCGTCGCGGACGTGTCCGTGCCCGCGGGGGGCCCGCCGCAGGCCGCGAGGAGGAGGACGAGGCTCATGCGCGCCTCCGACGGACGGAGAGGAGGGCGAGGGCGCCGAGGGCCGGGAGGAGCGCCGTGGGGCCGGGCGTCGCGCAGCCGCAGGGGGTGGCGTCGTCGTCGTCGGGGTCGACCGAGGGGGCGTCGGTGTCGTCGGTGTCGTCGGGAAGGTCCGGCGCGCCGGTGTCGCCGGTGTCCCGCACCTCGACCACGCCGGGCACGAGGCCGCGCATGACGTCGAGGTCCTGGGCGCCGCCGTCCCACACGTTGGGCGCCCCGAAGGTGGAGGTGGTGCCGCCCTCGTAGTCGGCGGTGTCGCGGCGGTGGTCGGCCCCGGGCGTCTCGGCGAGGTAGCCGACCTCGGTCGACGCGATGCCACGCGCGCGCCCGACGCCCTCGCCCACGGGCCCGACGCGGACGTGGCCCTCGGCGTCCCAGCCCGTCAGTTGCCAATCGTGGGAGGTCACGTCGAAGTCCGTGGCGCTCACGTAGCGCCCGCTCCCCTCGGCCCCGGCGCGCAGGTGGAAGCGCCAGTCGCCGCCGTCGGGGTCGTAGGCGGCGGCCTCGGGGAGGTCCTCGGCGAGGGTGATGAGGGTGCCGGCGCGCAGGTCGGAGAGGAGCGGATCGTCCGTGAACACGAGGGTGCCGGCGTCGCCGACGCGGTCCTCCGTGGTGAGGCGCCAGCCGCGCAGGTCGGTGCCGTCGCGCGTCACGAGCAGCTCGATCCAGTCGCCGCCGTTGCCCGCGAGGCGCCCGAGGGCGGCGTCCGCGCCGGTGCCGTCGTCCCCGCCGAGCCACTTATCCGTCTCGACCGTATTCCACTCGTTGAGCACGATCGCCGGGCCGGCGTCGACCTCGTAGAAGCCCTCCTGGATCGGGCCCCAGGTGTCGCCGTCGCGGAGGCGGGCCTTGACCACGGTGGAGGCGTCGAGGGGGACGGTGCGCGCGCCGTCGGGGCCGAGCGCGGTGGGGGAGGGCTCGCCGCCCGAGAGGCGCGGATCCTGGCCGTCGAGGGAGACCCACAGCTCCGCGGTGGATCCCTCGGGGACCTCGACCGTGAGCACCTCGCGGGCCCCCACGGTGCCGGGCGCGAGGTCGAAGGTGGGCGCTTCGAGCGGGTACCAACCGGCCGCGCGGACCTGCCGGTACAGCTCGTCCGTTCGATAGGGGAAGTAGTCGTAGAGCAGGCGGTCGCGCTCGGTGGCCCACTCGCCGTCGCGGTCCCACCAGCCGAAGCCCCAGCGCGCCGACTCGGCGACGATGCCGTCCTCCGCCATCTGGGCGATACGCGTGTAGCGCGCGGCGGTGGCCTCCGTGGAGAGGGGCCCTTCGAGGTTGCGGTGGATGGCGTCCGCGAGGGCGACCTGGAAGTCGGGGTCTCCCTCGGCCGCGAGGGCGGCGAAGACGTTGGAGGGGCCGCCCAGCGCGAGGATGTTGACCGTGTAGTCGTAGTAGAGGCAGATGTCCGAGTCGGAGCTGTGGAACAGGAAGCCGCCGCGCACGTCCTGGCTCGGGCCGACCGCGATCCAATTGTGCCAGGAGTACCAGTCCCAGGCGTTGCCGGCGTAGTAGTTCAGGACCATGTAGTCGAGGAAGTTCTCGACGTTGACCCACTCGCGGAACTCGGCGTAGGTGCTCGACGTCGCGACCGCCCGGGCCCACCCGGCGCCCGTGCCGTCGAAGGTGTTGCCGCCGATGACGGCATCGTAGTCCTCCTCGTCGCCACCCAGGTACTCGGCCAGGAACGCCGCGTTCATGCGCTCGCGGACGTGGTAGAGGCCGTTGTAGACGCCGTTGACGTACACATGGGCGAAGCGGCCGTGCGGCGCGACGTGGCCCATCTCGAGCTGGGACTCGTCCATCCAGAGGTTGCGGAGGTGCTGCCCCTGCGCGCCCAGGTAGAAGACGGTGTCGTGGTTGCCGCCGCGCAGCGAGATCGCGTCGTGCTCGCTGGCGGGCTCGACGCCGGTGTAGTCGTCGCCGTAGATGTCGAGGTCGAGCTTGCCCGGGCCGTACTCGGAGCGGAACAGGAGCCGGAAGCTGGTCTTCTGGTATTGCCAGCTCGTGCCGCCGGAGATGTAGGCGCCGGCGTTGACGCCGAGGGTGTCGCCCTCCGGGTCGATCCACTCGACGGACGCCGGCTTCTCCGTCATCGCGAGGCCGCCGGGGACCACCAGCGAGATCGTCGGGAGCTCGCGCAGGCTCGACGCCACGATGGGCCCGTACGTCGCGTCGTTGACGATGTTCGGATCCATCGCGGGGTTGGTCAGCACGTCGGCGACGAAGACGTAGGTGTGGGTCACGGTGTCGGACGGGGTGCCGTCCGCCGCGACCTCGATGGCGCGCACGATGGTGGTGCTGCCGACCGCGAGCGGGCCCGTGTAGGGGAGGGTCGGCTCCGAGCCGTCCACGCTGTAGAGGAGGGTGCCGCCGTCGCCCGCGCCGAGCGCGAGGGAGAACGGGGCTTCCTGGAGGCCGCGCTCCACGTCGAAGGTGGGGGCGGCGAGCGCGGGGAGGAACAGGGCGAGGAGCATCGTCCGGAAACGATAGCAGGAACACGGCCGCGCGTCGTGTGGCCCGGGAATTGCTATGCGGGTTGGCGGAGGCTCTCATGACCCGCTTCGCCCTCGCCCCCCTCTTCGCCCTCGCGCTCCTCGCCGCCTGCGCCGACCCCGTCACCAGCCGCACCCTGACCGACGAGGGCACCGCCTGCATCGACGAGGCCGGCGACATCGAGGTGACCTTCCCCGGCTGCATCTCCTCGAGCTGTGACACCGTCGTGAGCGCCACCTGCTCCGCCGAGCTCGTGGACAGCGTGGTCGTCGTGACCGGCGAGGCCGTCATCGAGTCCCAGGGCGACATGTGCACCGACGACTGCGGCATCGTCCAGGCCACCTGCACGGCGCCCGAGCTCCCGGACGGCGGGGAGATCACGATGTCCTACGCCGGCACCCAGGTCGCGATCGACGCGGAGTGCGCGGGGTTCTAAGCGGGGAGGGGTGGGGAGCTATGCGCTACGGGCTCCTAAGCGCCCCACTCCAACACCAGCCCGGCCATGCTCATGCCGCCGCCGTAGATGCCCATGTGATCGTGGTACTCACCGGCGGTGTACAGGTAGCTGGCCGAGAAGCCGCGCCCGCTCTTCGTGGCGCGCACGATCGCGGCGCCCGCACCGTCCGCGAACAGCGTCGCGATCGTGTAGTCGTCGAGGTTGAGCCACTTGCTCATCGCGTACGCGCCGATGACGAGGATGGTGGAGGGCGAGAGCTGGTCCGGCGTGTCGGTGGAGACGACGATGAGGTCGAGCTGGTCGGCGGTGACGCCGGCGGCGGCCATCGCGACGGGTCACGGGGCTCTCCGGGGGGTGGGGCGCGCGTCCGCTGGCGCGATGACCGCGCGATGACGAGCCGAGACATGCGGAGGCGGCGCGGCCGGGGCATGTTCGGCGGCCACCCGGACGCGCGCGTGCTCACAGGCTGGCTCCTCTTCCGCTTCTTCAAGTTCCTCGGGGTGGCGCTCTTCGCCGCCGGCCTCCTCGGCGCGGTGCTCCCGGCCCGCCAGAAGGACCGGCTCACGGCGGCGCACGGGGCCGCGTCCGTGGGGCTCCTGCTCACCTGGCTGGCCGGCTACGGGATGATGAAGCACCTCGGCCTGTCGATGAAGGAGGCGTGGATCGGGTGGGGCATCCTCGCGAGCCTCGTCGCGCTCGGCGGTGCGGCGTCCGCGGCCTCCCGCCCCGAGGCCAGGCCCCTCTCCGCGGCCATCGCGGCGGCGGGCTTCCTCTCGGCGATGGGCACGATGGTCACCAAGAGCACCGGCGTGGCCCTGGGGCTCGTGGTCCCGGCCGTCGCGGCGGTAGCGGCCTACGTCGCGGTGCGCGGCCTGCGCGAGCACCACGGGGACCTCGAGCAGGCGCGCGCTGCCACCCTGGGGTGGTTCACCTGGGTGGCCCGCTTCGAGGGCGCCTCGCTCCTGTTCATGTTGGGTGTGTCGATCCCCCTCCGGAAGCTCGCCGGCATCAACATCGACGGCGGGCAGGGTTGGGTTGGGTGGGTGCACGGGGTGCTGACCCTGGTCTACATCGTGGCGCTCGCGAGCGCGGCGCGGGCCGACGGGTGGTCGATGGGGAAGTCGGCGCTGGGCTTCGTGGCATCGGTCGTGCCGTTCGGGACGTTCGGGTTCGAGCGGTGGGCGGCGCGGCGGGGGGTGGCGTTGGGGTGAGTGGGCGCGACCCCCGCGCGGACGCGGGGGTCGGGCCCTTCCGGGCGCGCTTCGCTTGGTCGTCCGGGCCAGGGCGCCCGGACGGACCGGCCG
>CAJBVW010000464.1 GCA_903959175.1 uncultured Pseudomonadota bacterium | reverse complement strand
GTCGAGTCCGCTGCGCTCGCCCTACGAACGCAGGAAGGGATCGGAGAAGCTGAGGAATGACCCGAAGTGGCTACACGTCAGCGCTCACGGGACCTCGTGGCAGGCGACGCGGTGGGCGGTGGCGTCGGCGCCGGAGCGCACGGCGAGCGGCGGGGCGGTGGTGGCGCACCGGGCGGTCGCGAGGGCGCACCGGGGGTGGAAGCGGCAGCCCGAGGGGGGCGAGGCGACGCTGGCGGCGTGGCCGGGGATGCTGACGGGCACACGATCCTCGCCGGGCGCGGGCGGGAGCGCCGCGAGGAGGCCGCGGGTGTAGGGGTGGGAGCCGCCGCCGGGGTGGGAGCCGCCGCCGGGGTGGGAGCCGCCGGGGTGGGAGCCGCCGGTGGGGGAGCCGCTCGGCACGGGCGCGGCGAACGCGCTCACGGGCCCGTGCTCCACGAGGCGGCCGGCGTAGAGCACGCCCACGTGCGTCGCGAGCTCGAGGAGCAGGGGGAGATCGTGGGTGATGAACACCATCGCGAAGCCGGACTCGGCCTGCAACGTGAGGAGCTGGCGGAGGATCTCGCGCTCCACCACCACGTCGAGGGCGGTGGTGGGCTCGTCGAGGACGAGGAGCGGGGGATCGAGGGCGAGGGCGAGCGCCATCGCGGCGCGTTGGCGCATGCCGCCCGAGAGGGCGTGCGGGTAGGCGTCGAGGTGGATGGGGTCGAGGCCGACGCGGGCAAGGAGGGCGGCGGCGCGGGCGCGGAGCTCGGCGGGGGTGCGCGTGTCCCGATGTTTCACGTGGAACGCCGGGCTCCCCGGCGGCGTACCCGGTGGGGCGGGCGGGTGCGCGCGGAGGGTCTCGGCGACGTGCTCGCCGAGGGTGAGCACCGGGTTGAGCGCGGAGAGCGCGCCCTGCGGCACGAGGGCCACCTGCTCGCCCCACACGCGGCGGAGCGCGGCGGCGTCGAGCTCCAAGAGGTCGAGGCCGTTGAGGTGGACGTCACCGCCGACGATCGCGCCGGGCGGCGGCAACAGGCGGAGGGCGCCGAGCACCGCGGTCGACTTGCCCGAGCCGGACTCGCCGACGAGCCCCAGGATCTCTCCGGGGCGGACGGTGAAGCTCACGCCGTCCACCGCGTGGACCGCGCCGTAGGCGACGGAGAGGTTGTCCACCACCAGGCCGGTGCCGGGCGTGGCGGGCGGCGCGACGACGTCAGTCAAGCGCCCTCCGGCGGACGGGCGTGGGCTGGGGGCCGGGCCCGGTGCCGGTGGAGGCGGCGAGGCGCGGGTTGGCGCGCTCGTCGAGGGCGAAGCCGAGGAGGGCGAGGCCAAAACCGAGGGTGGCGACGCCGAGGCCGGTGGGGACGAAGGTCCACCACGAGCCGGTGAGGAGCGCGGAGTCGTTGGTGGCCCAGTAGAGGTTGGTGCCCCAGGTGACGGCGTTCAAATCTCCCAACCCGAGGAACTCGAGGCCGACCTGGGCGCCGACCGCGTAGAGCGTGGCGCCGATGAAGGAGGAGCCGAGGAGCGCCGCGAGGTTGGGGAGGAGCTCGACGACGACGATGCGCCACGCGGGCTCGCCGCTCACGGTGGCGGCGGCCACGAAGTCCCGGCGGCGGAGCGACGCGACCTGAGCGCGCACGACGCGGGCGTGCCACGGCCACCCAGTGAGCGCGAGGACCACCGCCATCGTGACCGGCCCCGGCGGGAGGAACGCCGCGATGACGACGATGAGCGGCAAGCCGGGCATGACCAACGAGACGTTGACCACGAGGGAGAGGACGGCGTCGACCACGCCGCCGAAGAACGCGGCGGCGGCTCCGACGATGGCCCCGACCAACACGACGAGGAAGCCGACGATCGCCCCGACGAGCAAGGTGGTGCGGGCCCCGACGACGGTCTGGGCGAGCACGTCCTGGCCCTGGCCGGTGGTGCCGAACCAGTGCGCGGCGGAGGGCGGCTCGAGCGGCGCGCCGACGTAGGCGGTGGGGTCTCCCACGAGCAGGGGGCCGACGAGCGCGATGAGGGCGAAGCCCGCTACGATCACGACGCCGAGCGTGCTGCGGAGGTCGCGGCGTCGCCCGGGCGTGCCCGCGGGCGCGGCGTTGTTTCCCGGGGCGCCGGAGGCGGCGGCCGGAGCGTTGGCCGGAGCGTTGGCCGGAGCGCTCATCCGCGCGTCCGCGGGTCGAGGAGGACGACCACCACGTCCACCAGGGCGTTGGCCGCGAGCACCGCGAGGGTGATCGTCAGGAACAACCCCTGCAGAAGCGGGTAGTCCTGCCCGCGCACGGCCTGGAGGAGGAGGTAGCCCTGGCCCGGGTAGGCGAACACGATCTCGGTGAGGAGCGCGCCCGACAGCACGAACCCGAAGGCCATGCCGAAGGAGGTGAGGCTGGGGAGCAGGGCGTTGCGGACGCCGTAGTGGAAGAACACGCGGGCGGGCGGGAGGCCGCGGGCCTGGGCGAAGCGGATGGGCTCGTCATCCAGCACGCCCATCATCGCGTTGCGCATCGTGAGGACCCAGCCGCCGAGCGAGGCGAGCACCATCGTGGCGCCGGGCAGGAGGGCGTGGCGCACGGCGCTCGCGGCGAAGGCGAGGGTGAAGCCGGGGTTCACCTCGGGGCCGTAGGCGTGCCGCACCGGGAACCAGCCGAGCTGGAAGCCGAGGAGCCAGACGGCGGCCATCGCGAGCCAGAAGTATGGGAAGGCGCCGAGGAAGGAGAGGAGCGGGGGCGCGATGGTGTCGAGCCAGCCGCCGCGGCGCCACGCGGCGAGGGCGCCGAGCGCGGAGCCGAGGGTGAAGGCGACGACGAGCGCGCCGCCCGCGAGGAACAACGTCCACCCGAGGCCGCCCGCGATGACCTCGCTCACGGGGGACGGGAAGTAGACCAGCGAGATCCCCAGCTCTCCGCGGACGAGCTGCCCGAGGTAGGTGAGGTACTGCTCGCCGAGCGGCGCGGTCGACACGCCGAGGGTGACGGTGAGGGCCTCGAGCGCGGCGGGCTCGAGCCGGCCCTGGAAGCGCGCGAAGAGCGCCTGGGCGGGGTCACCCGGCATCATGCGCGGGAGCAGGAAGTTGAGCGTGAGGGCGAACCACGCGGCGATCGCGTAGAGGCCCATGCGGCGGAGGAGGCCGCTCATCGCGAGCCCGCCTGGAGGTCGTCCCGCGGACGGACCTGCGTGAGCACGAGGAGCACGTCGGGGACGGCGTTGGGCGAGAGCGTCGCGTAGGGCGTCTCCGCGTCGGGGAAGCCCTCGAAGCGTTGGGTGCTGAACTCGCCCCACGCGGGCGTCGGGAAGAGCGGGATGGCGGGGGCCTCCTCCACGAAGGCGGCCTGGAGGGCGTCGGAGAGGCGGCGCTGCTCCACGGGGTCGACCGTGGCCTCGAAGGCGGCGAGGAGGGCGTCCGCCGCGGGGCTGCCGTGGCGGTGCCAGTTGGTGGCGGCGGCGGTGCCGACGGGCTTGACCGTGTCGGAGCCGAGGAGGGAGCGGTAGAAGGCGTAGGGCGTCGGCCCGGAGACGGACCAGCCGAGGGCGAGGGCGAAGTCGCCGCGGCTCACGCGGTCGAACCACGCGGAGAAGTCGAGGCCCTCCACCCGCGCGTCCACCCCGATGGCGTCGAGGTCGCGCGCGATGATCTGCGCCGCGCGCACCCAGTCCGACCAGCCCGCGGGGCAGAGGATCGGCAGGGTGAGCACGTCTCCCGCCGCGTTCCGGCGCCGCCCGTCCGGCCCGAGCGTCCACCCCGCGGCGTCGATCCCCGCCGCCGCCGCCGCGGGGTCGTAGCGCACCCAGCCGCCGTCGGGCGCGAGGTCATCGCGACGCCACGCGCGGTAGCCGTCGGAGAGCGCCGTGGGGTGCGAGGGCTTCGCGTAGTCGTGCATCGCGACGCGCACGAGGCGCTTGCGGTCGATGGCGAGGCTGATGGCCTCGCGCACGCGGGCGTCGTCGAGCGGGGGCGTGGCGTTCTGCGGGTACAGGAACACGGTGTCGCCGACGGCCGGGAACCAGTAGTGGAAGTGGGCGGGGTCGCGATCGACGTAGGTGCGCTCGATGGCGGGCACGAAGCTGCCGGCCCAGTCGACCTCGCCCCGCACGAGCGCGAGGAGGGCCTGATCGTTGGACGCGACCGCGGGGAAGCGGAGGGTGTCGACCTTGGGGACGCCCGGCTGCCAATAGCGGGGGTTCTTCCCGAGCTCCCAGACCTGCGCGTCGAAGCGCACGATCTCGGTGAAGGGGCCGGTGCCGACGGGGTCCGGGTTGGTGAAGGAGACGGGGTCGGCCACGCCCTCCCACACGTGCTTCGGGACGATGGCCTGCCCGCCCACGAGGGAGAGGCCCGGCGAGTAGGGGCGGGAGAAGGCGAATTCCACCGTGTGTTCGTCCACCGCGGTGACGCTCGCGAGGAAGGACCACGCGCCCGCGCCGTCCAGCGCCGGGAAGCGTCGCAACACGTCGAAGGTGAAGGCGACATCCGCCGCGGTGAGCGGGGCGCCGTCGGACCAGGTGACGCCCGGGCGCACGTCGAAGCGCAGGCGGAGCGCGGGCTCGGTCCACGTCCAGCCCGTCGCGAGCCAGGGGACGCTCTCACCGGCGGCGCGGTTGTAGACGATGAGCGGCTCGTAGATGCCCGCCGTGGTGGGCCAGCGCGCGCCGCCCGTCGTGAGCAACGGGTTGAAGTTCCGCACCCAGGCCGCCTGCTGCTCCTGCAGCACCGTGAGCGTGCCCGCGGGCGTCTCTCCCTGGGGATCGGCACACGCGGCGAGCAGGGCGAGGATCGCGACGATCCGGTTCATTCGACGGGCTGCGTCCGCTCGAAGACCCGGACCTCGTCCACGAGGAAGGTGGCGGGGAACGGCGTGTCCGCGGTGGGCTCCTCCAGGAAGTAGCCGCCGACCGCGAGGTTCAGGAGGAGGAAGAACTCGCCGTCGAAGGCCCAGGCGCCCGCGAGGTCTCCGGGGCGGACCACGTGGACGCGCACGTCGTCCATCCAGAACGCGAGGTGCTCGGTGTCGATGTCGACGGCGAAGGTGTGGAAGCCCTCGGAGAAGGCCCCGTCGCGGAGGCGGTAGTCGTCCCCGTAGGCGCTCGCGCCCGAGTAGCCGGGGCCGTGGACCGTCGCGAGCGTGACCTCGGGCTCCTCGCCGCGCATCTCCATGATGTCGATCTCGCCGCAGTCGGGCCAGCCGACGTCGCCGAAGTCGTCGCCGAGCGCCCAGAACGCGGGCCAGAGGCCGGTGCCGGCCGGCATCTGGAGGTCGGCCTCGATGCGGCCGGCGCCGAAGGCCTTCGTGCCGTTCGTCGTGAGCCGCGCGGAGGTGTACGCGTTGCCCATGTAGTCCTCGCGCTTCGCGATGATCGCGAGGCGGCCCTCGCCGTCGAGCTGGGCGTTGTCCGTGCGGTCGGTGTTGTACTCGAGCTGGGCGTTCCCCCAGCCGTCTCCGCCGACGTCGGGCACCCACACGTCGGGATCGGGCGCGGAGCCGGCCGCGCCGGCGAACGAGTCGCTCCACACGAGCGTCCAGCCGGTCTCGAGCGGCACGTCGTCGGGGGACGCACACGCGAGGGCGAGGAGGAGGATCATTCGGCGCCCCGGGAGAGGTAGAGCCCGTCGATCGTGACGGTGTCGCCCTCGGAGCCGCCCTCGCCGACGAGCAGGACGCCCACGGTGACAGAGGTGAGGTCCGCGCCGCCGTTCGCGTAGAGCGACAGCGGGATCTCGAGCTCGTGCCACGCGTCGTCCGCGGAGAGGCCCTCCTCCGCCACGGCGACCCGCACCTCCTGGCCCCCGCCCGTGATGCCGACGTACCAGTCGGTCAACACGTCCGTCTTGAGGACGACGTGGAGCGTGTCCCACCCGCTGATGTCGCGGGCCGCGTCCCAATGCACGCCGCCGCCCCACCAACCGACGCCGTTGTTGGAGATCTCGTCCGCGACGTAGCCCTCCCAGCGGTCGTCGGTCGTCGCGACAGAGAAGGTGCTCTCGTAGATGTAGAAGTGGTTCTCCACCCCGTCGATCACCAGGGACTCGTTGGCCTCTCCCTCGTAGAAGACGCCGTAACCGAGCCGCTCTTCGCCCTCGGCGAAGGGATCGGCGTAGAAGTCGTCACCCTCGTGGGCCCAGGGCTCGGGGTCGGGGTAGCTCGGGGCGCCCGGGTCGGGGCGGCAGGCGAGGAGCGCGAGCGGAAGAGCGAGGATCACGGCGCGTCTCCTTCGGGCGTGGCGCCCATGTCGAGGATGGCCTCGTAGGCGAGCGGCGCGAGCGGGTAGGCGATGGTGCCCGTGGCGTCGTAGGTGACGGAGTCGCGGAACGCGTCCAGCACGACCTGGTAGCCGCGCACCGCCGCGGTGTAGCCCCAATAGGTGTCCTCGGGGGCAAGGCGCCCGGCGTCGTACACGGTCTGGAGGCACTGGGCCGTGTAGAACTGGTGCTCGCCCGTGGGTTGGTAGGCGAGCGTCGTCGCGAAGGCGTAGTACCCGGCGACACAGTCGGTCGCGAGGACCTCCCACTTCACCTCGGCGTCGATGCCCTCGGCGAAGGGGTTGTTGGGATCGTCCAACACCGAGGTGTTGGGGTAGACGCCCTCGTCCCAGTCGATGGGGACAATGGTGAGCTGGGTCAGATCCTCCCCGTAGTACCAGGAGGCGGGGGCGTCGGCGCAGGCGAGGAGGAGCGCGAGCAACATTCGGGGCTCCTAGAGGCGCACGGAGAGGTAGGTCGCGGCCTCGAAGGCGCCACCGCTCTCTCCGAGCAGCGCCGCGTCGGGCGAGTATTCGTCGTAGGTCCGGCCCTTGACGCGCACCCCGAGCCGCGTGCCCGGGAAGGGCAGGCGGAAGCCGGAGAGGCCCGTCGACAGATCTACCATGCCCTGGAGCGGGTAGGTCAGGTTGAAGGTTCGGTAGTAGTCGTAGGGGCCGTAGTCGTCCACACGCCCGACCAGGTGGAGCGCCGTCGCCCGCCACCACACGGTCGCGTCCGCGCCGTAGCGCATGACCAGCCGCTCGTCTTCGCCCGTGGACTGCGATTGTCCGGCGTAGATCGAGCCGAGGATGCGGACGTCTCGGCCGGGTGCGGACACCACCCGGAGCGTCGCGTCCCACACGTTCGCGGCCGGGGGCGCGCCGGGGAAGGTGAAGAGCACGCCCTCCTCGGTAAACCCGATGGCGGCGTCCCGCGAGGTGGGCTGGTGGCGGTAGATCACGTCGAGCGAGGCCGCGAAGGGGGCGTCCTCCTGGGCGGCGCCGTCCCACGCCCAGAACCAGGTGGCGGGCGTCGGGTCGAAGACGACGAGGAGCTCACCCGCCACGGTCTCGCGGTTCTCGGAGACGTAGAAGGGGTCGGCGACGACGTTGCGCGGCGTGAGCGCGGGGGTGTACCAACCGGTGGTGGCGTCCCAGGTCGCGTCCACGGAGGGCATCGGCCCGACGAGCGGCTGCTGCACGAGCACGTTGGGTGCGATCTGGAAGGGGCCCACGTCCACCGCGACGCCGAAGAGGCCGCCGACGACGTTGCCGACGCCGTGGTCCTTGAGGCCCCACCCGGTGAAGGTGGTGACGGCGTCGGGCCCTGTGTCCGCCACGAGGCCGCGGTAGGTGCCGAGCGCGTAGGCGTGGACCGGGCCGGACTCGAAGGACACGCGGGCCTTGCCGCCGAGCGTGTCGAACCACTCGACCTGGTCCTCGAGGACGTGCACGCCGCTGTCGGCGTAGCTGTCCCCCTCGCCGGCGGGGACGACGGAGGTGAAGGTGGTGCCGAGGTCTTCGGTGCCGGCGACGACGCCGCCGAGGTCGAACTTGAAGGGGCCGCGGCCGCCCTGGAGCACGAGGCTGGACTTGCGCCCGACCGGCTGGGGGATGGCGCGGTTGGAGGTCACGTCGGCCTGGGCCGCGATGTCCTCCTGGTGCATGACCGTCCAGGTGAGCGGGCCGGTCTTGAATTGGTAGCGGCCGATCGCGGTCGGGTTGGCGCCCCAGTACACCTGCGGTCCGAACGCGAAGGCGAGGCCCTCGAGGGACTGCTTGCCCTCGAACTCCATGCCGCTCGGCGCGTCGGCGTCGTAGATGTCGACGGCGTCGCCGTAGTTGGCCTCGCGGTAGAAGCCGAAGAAGTCGCCCTTGTAGCCCCAGTGGAAGTGGCCGGTGCGGTGGTACGCCGAGAGGCGGAACGACGGCATGTCCCAGGTGGCGCCGGCCTGGTAGAGCCGCACGCGCGCGAGGGCCGAGAGGTCCTGATCGTTCGCGTCCTCCCCGACGAGGGCGCGCCCGCGCGTCTCGTAGCTGATCTCGTCGATCTGGTTGGTCGCGACGTTCCCGAGCAGGCTGACCGCGACATGCGCCTCGAGCCCGGCCGTGGGCCGCACCCCGAGGTCGACGACGGCGCTCTCCTGGTGGTCGAAGCGCGTGGTGTCGCCCGTCTGGCTGTTCTGGGAGGTGAAGGTCCAGACGTCGAGCCGCACGTCGCGCACGTAGGCACGCGAGAGCTTCTGGACCTCGCCGGCGGCCGCGGCGGTCTCGTAGGTGGGGAGCCACACGCCGGGGTCGATGGCGGAGAACGTGTCACGGATGCTGGTGGGAGACGTGGAGGCCGCGTAGGGATCGAGGCGCCACGCCGTGCCGAGCGCGTAGTAGGCGGGCCGCGGGAAGAGGCGGTAGTGGCCGTTGGCGTCCACCGGGCCCTTCGCGCAGATGCCGAACCACTCCTCGTTCATGTTGTTCTGGCCCTGCACGAAGTCCTCCGCGTAGCCGGCGTTGGGCCAGCTCGCGTTGGGGTCGTGAACGTCCAGGTTCTCGTCCTGCTTGTACTTCCACCAGCCGTCGTCCCACTGGAAGACGAAGCCACCGATGGCGTTGCCGACGGTCTGCCCGTGGGCGTGCGCGTACACGTCCTCCCACTGGGCGAGGAGGTAGCGGGCCTGTGTCAGGCCGTCTTCCTGGTGGGCCTTGGCGTCGAAGGCGTCGGCCCCGAACTCGGTGTACATCACCGGGATCCCGAGCTTCTCCTTGACGACCGCGTAGAGGTCCCGCGCGGTGGCGCCGCGGTAGACGTTGGTTCCGAAGATGTCGAGGTTGGGGACGTGCTTCGCGACGAGGTCGATGTATTGGGCGTCGCCGTTGGCGATGGCGACCGGGTGGGTGGGATCGACGGCGTGGATGGCGTCCACCACCTCGCCGAAGAGGCTGTAGAGGTGCGCGGCGCGCGCGGCGTCACGTTCGCCCACGGGGAGTTGCTCGATCTCGAAGGAAGACCAGGAGAGCCCATAGTTGTTCTCGTTCCCGAGCAGGAACAGGAGCACGCCGGGGGTGTCCTTGAACGTCTCGGCCGAGGCGAGCGAGGCGGCGCGGATGGCCTCCCGGTGCTTCGGGTTGGAGTAGTCCACGCCGGGCACCCATCGCCCGTCGATCGTGAGCCCGTAGCGCCCGAACAACGGGTTCACCATCGTCCGGATGCTGTAGTGCTCGAAGATGTAGGTCACCCAGCGGGGCGGGATGTCGTCGTACTGGCGGATGGCGTTGACGCCCATCGCCCGCAGGAGCGGCATCTCGCGGCGCAGGACGGTCTCGATGAACGCGTCGTCCTGCACCCAGAGGCTGTAGCGATAGTTGGTCCCGATCGGCGAGTAGCCCCAGTTCATGCCGCGCACGAAGAAGGGTTGGCCGTCGACCGTCAGCACGGAGCCGGCCGCGTCGGTGACGACACGGACACGGCCAGCTCCGGCTTGCGCAGAGTGGCCCGCCGCCGCAGCGGGCGCCTCTGCGCCGGGCCCAGGCGCACCGCCGGTGATGGCGGTGTCCTGAGCGGCGGCGCTCCCCGAGAAGAGCGCCAGGAGGATCATTCGAGGCTCAGGCCGTCGAAGAACACCGAGCCGCCGGTGTAGCAGCTGCTGCCGCCGACACAGTGCATGAACTCGACGACCGCCTGCACCTTGGTCGCGCCGACGGGCACGGTGTCGGTGACGGTGAGCTCGGTCCAGGCGTCCGTGGTGCTGCCGGCGGTGATGTGCGCCGACTCGGCGGCGGTGCCGATGGTCATGTAGAAGTCGTCGAAGTACTTGAGCGAGAGGAACGCGTAGGTGTCGGAGGAGCCGATGGCGTCCTCACCGGCCATGTACGCCCAGCCGGTGAAGGTGAACGAGGAACCCGCGGTGGTCGCGATCTCCTGGTAGATCGGGGTCTCGCTCTCGAAGCCGGTGAACTGGCCGTACATCTTGAGCGCCTGGGTGCCCTCGAGTGCGGTGAACGTGGCGCCGGTGGAGGAGCCGTAGATGCCCTCACCCGTGGTGGCGATGGCGTAGTTGGACAGGTAGGACGGGTAGATCAGCCAGGTGCCGTCCCAACCGGACTCGAAGCCGCCGTTGCTGATGAGGCTGGTGGAGCCGCCGCCGGTGTCGCCGCCGGTGTCGCCGCCGGTGTCCGCGGTGCTGTCGAAGGGCAGGGAGACGTAGGCCTCGCCCTCGTCGTAGACCATGGTGGAGGCGGGGTCCCCCTGGAAGGCCTTCCAGATGGAGACGGTCACGGAGCCGTCGACGAAGTCGGCGAAGGTGCCGGTCGCGACGGAGATCCCGCTGCTCTGGGTGTAGGTCTCGTAGCCGGCGAGGGGGTCCGTCGCGAAGAGCCCGAAGATCTCGGTGCGGTCGGCGGTGCCGTCGCCGTCGAAGTCGTAGGCGACCTGGACGTGGACGGCGGAGCCGCTGTACACGTCGGCGTCGACGGGGAGGGAGAACGCGGTGGCGCCGCCGTCGTAGGAGCCGTTGAGGCCGTCCGCGCGGAGGGTCACGACGAGCGAGGCGTCGGCCGGGAGGGCGTCCGTGTAGCGGGCCGTGTGGGCCGGGATGAGCGGCGCGGCGCTCGACGGCGCGGTGTTCGAGAGCGTGGTGCCCGTGAGGTAGAGCCACTCGCCCGGGTCCTCGCCGGAGGAGTACACGCCGGTGTCGACGGTGCCCGTGTCGGTGTCGGTATCGGTGTCGGTGTCGGTGTCGGTGTCGGTGTCGGTGTCCGTGTCGCCGGCGTCGACCGAGAGGTTGAGGTCGTCGAAGTAGGCCGAGCCGTTGCCATCGTAGCAGGCGCCGCTGGTGTCACCGAAGCACTGCCAGTACTCGATGGAGGCCTGCACCTTGGTCACGCCTTCGGGCACGGTGCCGACGGCCTCGAGGGGGACCCAGGTGTCGAGCGCGGACTCGTTGGTGAGCCAGACGGAGTCGTTGGACCCGTAGAACATGTAGCTGTCGTCGAAGTACTTGATCGACAGGTGGGCGTAGGTGTGGGTCGCGGTGAGGGGGTCGGCGCTGTGCACCCACCCCATGCCGCTGAAGGTGTAGGTCTCGCCGGCGACAGCCGGGAACTCCTGGTAGACCGGGGTCTCGTTCTGCCCACCCCACCACTGGCCCCACACCTTGAGGGAGTTGGTACCCGCGTAGGCGGTGAAGGTCTCGGCGCTGTTGAACAGCGTCTCCCCGGTGGGGATGACCGCGTAGTTCGCGAGGTCCGTCGGGTAGATCAGCCAGCCGGTGAAGCCGTCCTCGAAGCCGGGGTTGGCGAGGAGGTTGGGGGCGACGTCCGTGTCCGTGTCCGTGTCGGTGTCGGTGTCGGTGTCGGTGTCGGTGTCCGAGTCCGTGTCGGTGTCGGTATCCGTGTCGGTATCCGAGTCCGAGTCGGTGTCCGTGTCGGAGTCGGTGTCCGTGTCGGCGTCCGAATCGGGGTTCCCCGCGGTGTCGTCGTTTCCGACGGGCTTGCCGACGCCCACGGAGCAGGCGGCGAGCGAGAGGGCGAGGAGGAGCGTAGACATCGCGGTTTCCGGGGGGCGGTCGTAGCGTACACCCACTCGGCCCAACCGTCGCGGCCCAGGGTGTAGTACAACGCGCGCGGGAGGCTTCCTTGGGTACCATCGCCGACGAGCTCGCCACGATCCCGTTCCTGCGCCGCGCGCCGCAGGCCCAGGTGCGCGCCTCCGCGCCCCTCTGGGAGTCGTGCACGCTGGGGCCGGGCGAGGTGTTGTGGGGGGTGGGCGAGCAGGTGGACGCCGTCGGGCTGCTCGTCCTCGGGGAGCTCTCGGTCGAGCTCGACGGGACGGTCGTCGGGCGCGTGCTCCCCGGCGAGCTCCTCGGCGAAGCGTCTGCCTTCTTCTCGGACACGACCCGCTCCGCGACGCTGCGCGCGCGCTCGGCCTGTCAGGTCCTGAGCCTGCCCGTGGGGAGCCTGCACACGCTCCGCTGGCAGGGCAGCGGCGTCTACGACGCGCTCCTCGAGCAGGCGCTCGTCACCCTCGCGCGCCGCGTGAGCGCCACGAACGCCCGCATCGCCGAGGTCGCCACCGGCGGCCAGGCCGCCCCCGCGCGCACCGAGCCCTCGGCCCTCGTGCGCTTCTGGAAGGCGCTGCGTCCCGGCGGCCCCTCCGGCGCGTGCCCGCCGATCGAGCCGCTCCTGCGGCGCCAACCGGGCCTCGCGGACATCGACGGCGAGACCCTCGCGGCGCTCGCGCAGGGCTTCGTCGCCGAGCCCGTGGAGGAGGGCCGGATCCTCTTCCTCGAGGGCGAGTCGGGCGAGGCCGCGTGGCTCGTCGCCGACGGCGAGATCGGCGTGCTCCGCAACGTCCGCGGCGACCGCGCCGAGCTCCTCGCGCAGCTCGGCCCCGGGAGCCTCGTGGGCGTCAACACCCTCGTCGAGCGCGCCGCGCGCACGGCGAGCTGCGTCGCGACGCGCCCGAGCTGGCTCTACCGCATGGACGCCGAGGGTTACGCGCGCCTGCGCGGGCCCAACCGCCTCGCTTGGCGCGAGAGCCTGCTCGGCTCCCTCGCGACCCAGATCCGCAACGCCAACGCCTCCCTCCAACGGGCCTCGGGCGGCAAGCCCCGCGCGGCGAGCGGCGGCCAGGTGACGACGGCGCCCCCCCGCGCCGGCGCCGCCCCCGGCGAGCACGACTTCTCCGAGCTGCTCCGCGCGTCGGGGTGGCTGGAGGGCCTGCCGTCCATCGACCTCGAGGCGCTGGAGGTGGTCGTCACCGAGGACCAGCGCCGGAACCCCAGGAAGCGGGGGTAGGTCGGGGGGCGTGGGACGTGGCGTGGGGGTGGGCGCCCCCGCTACGGCCGAAGCGCCGCAGGCAACCGCCACCCCGCCGGGATGCCCTCGCCCCGGTACCGGTAGATGGTGGCCATCGCGCGCGGGATGTTCGCGACGGCCTCGAAGTCGGGGTCGGTGGCGAAGCGCGCGGGGACCCACACGCGGCCGCCCTGCGGAGGCGGCTCGCCGCCGTTGGGGACGAGCACCCACGCGGTGCCGGTCGCAGGCGCCCACGGGCGCGTGGCGCGCCAGCCCTGCCCCATCGGCATGCCCGCGGGCGGGTAGACCGGGTCCTCCCGGAGCACGGTGTGGCGGCCGGCGACGAGCGCCGCCGTCATCATCCACGAGGTGTCGAGGAGCACGTCGCCGGGCCGCATGGTCGCGTCGGCCCACGCCTGTACGGCACGCTCGGCCGCGCCGCCGAAGCGCACGCCCTCGATGCGCACCGCCGCGCGCTCGGCCGCGAGCGGGAAGCCGGACCACGACGCGGCGGTCACCGCGGCCCCCGCGAGCACGACCAGCCGCGTGACCGCGCGCAGCCGCGTGCCGGTGCCGACCACGGCGCGGAGCACGAGGTCCCCGGTGCCCGCGACGAGCAGCGGCACGAACACGAGCGCGTGCGCGAAGTAGCGGTCCTGGTAGTCGTTGAGGATCGGCGGGACGCAGGTCGCGGCGATGGCCAACACAGAACCGCTCGCGATGAGCGTGCGCGCCCGATCCGCGAGCGGGCGACGGCCGCGGAGCAGCGCGAGCGCGAGGCCCGCGGCCGCCACGCCGAGCACGCGCACGCTGGTGCCGGGGTAGTCGCGCGCCGCCTTGATGCGCGTGTTCGCGAAGCGGAAGGCGCGGGCGGCGTCCAGCTCCTCGAGCTCGGAGGAGGCCCGGAAGGTCGCGAGCGTGCGCGGTACCTGGTCCCACCCCGACCACCGCCCCCAGAGGTAGCCGGCGGCGAGGGTGGGGGCGTAGCGCGAGCGCGGCCACTCGGCGGGGAAGAGCGTGGCGCTCGAGAGGTCCTCGAGGGTGAGCGGGGTGACGGCGAGGCCCCCCATCCACCGGTAGCTCCCGACGAGCGGGGCCACGACGAGGGCGACACGCGCCGCCCGGTGGAGCGCCCCGCGCGCGGCCCGCAGGGCCACCGCCCCCCTCCCCGCGCGCGCTGCCCCGGG
>CAJBVW010000463.1 GCA_903959175.1 uncultured Pseudomonadota bacterium | reverse complement strand
GTGTACACGATCTCGGCGGTGCACATCGCGCCCAGCTCGTCCTCCACCTGCATCGTCACGACGTGGGTGTTGACCGACAACCCGGCGTAGGGAAGGGTGATGCTGCCGCCGCTGGTCGGCAGGCTGGTCCCCATCACGCCGTCTTTGTCGCTCGCCCAGGTGACCGCGAGCTGGTCGGCGGGGATGTCGGCGTCCGCCGCTGTGCCGCGGAAGATCACCGTGGCGCCCTCGGTGTCTGCGGTGCCGTCCGCTGGCGCGGTGATCGCGCAGTCCGGGGTCGAGTTGGGAGGACCAACGTCGATGAGCACCGTCGCGATGCCTTCTCCGCCCGCGAGGTCCAACACATGCAGCTCGAGTGCGTGCGCACCTTCAGGCAACGTCGTGTAGCCAAGCACCTCGCCGCTCGATGTCACCGCGCTGTCCACGGCATCCAAGCGCGTCGCGCCGTCCTCCCACCACGCGGTCAGGGACGCCGCGTCGTCCTCTGCGTCGGCCACGGTGCCGCGAAAGGTGACCAGCTGGTCAGAGTAGTACACGCCGGCGGCGAGCGGGCTGTCGATGATCGCGGTGGGCGCGGCGTTGGCCGTGACCGAGAGCGTGACGGTGTCGGTGCCGGCCTCGCCTTGGGGGTCGATCACCTCGAGGCGGATGGAGACGGTGTCGCCCTCGGGCACGGTCACGTCGCAGGTCGTGGTCCCATCGGCAGCCGGAGTCGCGGCGGGGCAGGCCTCAGCGTCATTGACGAACCAGCGCGCCGAAAGCGCGGCCGAGGAGTCGTTGTCGTCGCTCGCCGCCCCACGAAGCGCGAGGGGCGTGCCGGAGAGGACCGCAGCGCCGTCCACCGGGGCGGTGATCTCGGCCTGGGGCTCGGCGTTGTAGACCGCGAGCTTGCCGTCCTGTCCGCAGCCTGCGAGCCCGATCAGCGCCGTCAGCGAGAACACGGGGGACAGGATGGACAGGCGGTGAAGCGAAGCGGTGCGTACGGACATGCGTAAGGCTCACAAATAGGGCGAGGAAATTCAAACGGAATGTCGAGGGACACTCCCCGCCAGCATAAACCCGCTTCGGGCCTTCCGGCAAGCCCGCGCCGCGCCAAGAATCAGCTCCACCCCGTGGTGCGGGAGGGCCTCGCCACGCTCCGCGGGCAGGCGACCCTCGGCGAGCGGGCGCGCAAGCGTGCCCGGCGCGTCACGGATAGGACAAATGAACCCCGCATCCCCACCTCCCCGCACCTGACCCTCCCCTCCGTCACCCCTGCCGCCGGTCCCGCGTCATCACGCCCTCCGGTCCTCGGTGATGCCGGGGGTAGGTCGCACGCCGTGCGGCGGGTGCTTAGAGGGACGGATGCCCCGTTACTTCAACACCACCGGTCCCTGCGAGCCTGCGCGGCACTACTTCCTGCCCACGGCGGTGCGTATGCCGGACCTCGCGCCGTTTCTGGAACGGGATCAGTACTTCGTGGTGCACGCCCCACGACAGACCGGCAAGACCACGGCGATGCGCACGCTGGCGGCGGCGTTGCGGGAGCGTGGCATCGCGGGGTGTTGGGCTACGCTGGAGGAGTCGCAGGGCATCGACGATCCAGCGCTGGCCGAGCCGCTCTGGCTGCAGGCGTTGCAGCAGTCGGGCGCCGATATGCCTTCGGATTGGCAGCCACCCGACCCTGCGCCCTTTGTGAACGGGGCGCTGGGCGGGCGTCTCGGTGCGTACCTGCGCGCCTGGGCCGCCGCGCTCCCTGTTCCGCTGGTGCTGCTGCTCGACGAGGCGGACGT
>CAJBVW010000462.1 GCA_903959175.1 uncultured Pseudomonadota bacterium | reverse complement strand
GCGCCGACCAGCTCGGGGCCGCCCGAGTAGCTGTGCATCACGCCGCGGAGGGGGGCGAAGCGCTTGAGGAGCGGGAGCATCCGGTCGTGCGCGCGGAAGCAGTGAAGGATGAGGGGGAGGCCGCTGTCGCGCGCGAGGGCGAGGTGCGCCGTCAGGACGCGCTCCTGCTCGTCCATCTCCACCGGGGTGGGGCCGTCAAGCCCGCACTCGCCGATCGCGTCGGCGCCGTCGAGGTCGTCGGGGACGGCGCGGCTCTCCGGCAGGGCCTGCGGGTGCGTGCCGACGCCGAAGCGCCAGCCATGCACCGCGGCGAGGGCGCGGAGGCGGGGCCACTGCGCCTCTACCACGCCCGGCACGAGCACCCCGGTGACCCCCGCCGCCGCCGCGCGCGCCATGACGGCGTCACGATCGGCGTCGAACCGGGGATCGTCGAGGTGGCAGTGCGTGTCGATCAGTTGGCGGAGCCCTTGACCGGGGCGTCACCGCTCCAGGTCACGATGAACTCGGCGCGGCGGTTCTCGGACCAAGCGCGCTCGGTGGCGCGGCCGTCGAGGGGGCGCTCTTCGCCGTAAGACACGCTCTTCACGCGGCTGGAGGAGATGCCGCGGGCGAGGAGGTACTGCACCATCGCGTCGGCGCGCTTCTGGCCGAGGGCGAGGTTGTAGTCGGTCGTGCCGCGCTCGTCGGCGTGGCCCTGGATCTCGAGCTTGATGTCCGGGTACTGGCTCATGATCGCGGCGTTGGCCTCGAGGGCCTCCTTGCCGCCGGAGGAGAGCGTCGCCGCGTCGAACTCGAAGAACACTCGGCCGAAGTTCTTCATCATCTCGGCGACGGGGGCGGGCGTCTCCTTCTTGCCGGCGTTCGGGTCGACCGGGGCGACCACGGCGTCGTTCCCGTCGGTCGGGTCGGTCACGACCTTCTTCTTGCAGCCGTCACAGCCGACGAGGAACACGAGGGCGAGGAGGGTGAGGCGATTCATGAAGCATGCTCCGATGTTTGGGGGGGATTCGTCTCCTAAACCTCTAGACCCCCTCTTGACAAGGCTTAGGCGCCCGCCCGTCGGCAGCAACCGTCGCTTTGCAGACGAATTTTGACCCCGGACCTGGGATCCCAGGCGCGGGTGGTATAGCCTGCGCGCCTCTTTCGGAGCCCTCCATGAAGATCGCCGCCGGTTGTTTCGGTTGCCTCGCGTTCGTGTTTCTCGGCCTGGCCGTCACCCTAATCTTCGGGATGAACGCGATCGCCACCGCGCTGCCCCCGGATGTCGCGGCCGTGCTCCTCGGACTCTCGGCCCCGCTGACGTGGGTGTCGGAGGGCTGCTGCTGCCTGTCCGGCGTGCTCGCCATCGTCCTCCTCGCCGTCGGCTCGATGGGCAAGAAGGAAGAAACCTACGAATGACCCCGGTTGAGCCCTCCGTTCCCGACGCATGGTCGGCCCTCCGCGGGCTCCCCGTGCGCCCGGGTCAGGACGGGGGGCTCATCAACCTCACCTGGTACGCGGGTGAGCCGGTGGAGTGGGTGGCGCAGCGGCTCCACCCCGCGTTCGCCGCCTCGGTGCATGACGACATCGAGGCCGTGACCCGTCACGTCGCCCGGAAGGGCCTCGTGACCCCCCACCTGTTGCGTACGGACGCCGGTGCGCTCAGCCACACCGCGCCCGACGGCGTCTACCGCGTGATGAACTACATCCCGGGGCGCACGGTGCACCGGGTGGAGTCGCACGCCCTCGCGGCGGAGGCCGGCGCCCTCGTCGCCCGCTTCCACCTCGCCGTGGACGACCTCGAGTGGTCCTACCGCCACGTCCGCCCCGGCGCGCACGACACGCCGCTCCACATGCAGCGGCTCGACGCCACGCTCGCCGGCGCCACGTCCGCGGTCGGCCCCGGCGCCGATGCCCGCGCCGTCGCCGAGGGCATCCTCGACGCGTGGCGGTCCTTCCCCCTGGCCGACCTCCCCCCGCGCCACGCCCACGGAGACCTCAAGATCTCCAACCTCCGCTTCGACGCGGGCGGCCACGGCGTGTGCCTGCTCGACCTCGACACGCTCTCCTCCCTGCCGCTCGACGTCGAGCTGGGGGACGCGCTGCGCTCCTGGTGCAACCCCAAGGGCGAGGACGACACCGACACCTTCTTCGACCTCGACGTGTTCGCCGCCGCCGTGCGCGGGTACACCGGCGTCCGGGCGCTGACCCCCGCCGAGCGGGACGCGCTGCCGAGCGCCGCCGAGCGCATCGCGCTGGAGCTCGCCTCCCGCTTCTGCCGGGACGTGTGGGACGACGCCTACTTCGGCTGGAACACCCAGCGTTTCCCCTCGCGCGCCGCCCACAACCTCTTCCGCGCCCAGGGCCAGCTCTCGCTCGCGCGGTCGGCCCGGTCGGCGCGCGCGGCGGCGGAGCGGGTGTTGCGGAGTTAGCCGGAGGAGGTGCTCCCTCTCCTGCTCGTCGGTTGGCTCCACGCGGCCGAGCCTGCCCCCGCGGCCGATCTCCCGGCGTCGCCCGCGGCCGATCCCCCGGCGTCACCTGCGCCCGCCAGCGCCGAGCCGGTGCTCACGCCGCCGCCCGCGCCGGTCGTCCCGCCGCTCCAGGCGCGCGTCGCCGGTGAGGAGCTCGAGGTCCAGGGCAGCCAGGAGGTGCTCCGCAAGCGCGCGGAGCTCTACGAGTCGCTCGTGCGCGAGGGCTACACCCGCCGCCTCCGCAAGACCGACCGCACCGTGTTCCTCTCGGAGGATCCCTGGAAGCCCCGCGTCATCGTGCATGACGACGGCTGGATCTACTTCCGGCGCGAGCCGCCGCGCATCCACGCTCCCGGGCGCTCCTTCACCGACCAGGGATCCCCGGCCGCCTACCTGCTCTGCATCCTCGCGCCGACGAGCTGCGTCTCCATCGGCGGCTGGCTGGTGTCGCCGCGGAAGCTCGGCGCGGTCAAGGCGGACGTGGTCGACACCACGCGCGAGAAGGTGCGCGGCATGAACGACGCCGTCGCGCGCCGCGAGCTCGGCTACCGCCTCAACACCGACATCCCCCGCGACCTCGACGCCATCTGGCAGCGCATCGAGCTCTCCCCGGAGGACCGCCGCGTGCTCCTCTTCGAGTACTGGGACTCCCGCACCGACACCCCCGAAGGTACAGCCGCGAAGGAGGCGATCGAGTCCTTCCTCCGCGGCGTGGTGCAGCAGTCGGGCACCCCGTTCACGGTCGAGGAGCTCACCCTCCTCAACACGAAGCGCTACAGCCGGCGCCCCCTCGACCTCGGTCCGCGCGGGGTCGAGGCGCGGTAGCTCACCGTCCGCGGAGGTCAGGCTCGCGGCGGGCCGGCGGGCGCGCTAACCGTCTGGGCATGGACGCTCCTCCCTACGATTTCGGTGGGGCCACCTTCGATCTCGCGAACCCCTCGGATCGCGATCTGGTGCGCTTCATCCTCTCCCAGGCCCTCTACGGCGAGGCCACGGGCGTGTACTGCGGCAAGTCGCTGTACGCGGCCGGCTCTCTCGAGGCCGCGCGCTTCTACCTCCGGCAGGCCCGCCAGGAGCTCAACCACCTCGAGCTCTTCGCCGAGATCTTCCGCAAGCTCGAGATGGAGCCGCTGCCCGCGCACTGGGTCGTGAAGCTCCTCTCGGCGCACAACAACTACTACCCGTTGAAGGTCATGATGGAGCACGCCCTCGGCGAGGGGATGGTGCTCGACATCTTCCGCGAGGTCCTGCTCCAGACCCTCCCCGACAGCGACCCGCGCATCGCCGACATCAAGAAGAAGCTCCTGGTCGTCTGCAAGGAAGAGGAGGAGCACGTCGCTTGGGGCGAGAAGGAGACGATGCGCCTGCTCGCGGAGAAGCCCTGGCTCCGCACGCCCTTCTACGGCCTGCTCGAGCTCCAGCTCTCGGTCGCGCCGATGATCGTGCGGGCCTTCGCCGCGCGCGCCAAGGGCCACCCGGTCCTCACCCACCTCGGCCCCTTCGTCGACCATGTGCGCACGCGCATGTGGGCCCAGGCCCATCGGCTCGGCTTCGCGCCGGCGGAGCGGCCGGGCGTCGCGCGTCGCGCGTGGTCGGTGGCGTGGGGCGTTGCGCTCTTCGTCCGCAGCCAGTTCGCCCGCAGCCACAGCAAGCTCGAACACATCTACCTGACCGAGCTCGGCTTCACGGGGAACGCCCGATGAGCCTCTACTTCCGACAGCTCGTAGCGGGGAAGGACTTCGGCGCCACGACGCCCGGCTGCGCCCAGATGGCCAACCTCATCTACCTGATCGGTGACCGTGACACACGCGAATGTGTCATCGTCGACCCCGCCTGGGCGGTCGACGAGCTGGTCGACCTCGCCGAGGGCGACGGCATGAAGGTCGTCGGCGCGCTGGCGACACACTACCACCCGGACCACGTCGGCGGCTCGATGTTCGGCTTCACCCTCGAAGGGGCCAGCCGGCTCGTCGCGAGGGCGGGGTGCAAGGTGCACTGCCACGACCGCGAGGCCGAAGGCATCCGCAAGGTGACTGGGCTGTCGCAGACGGACCTCGTGACACATGCGTCGGGCGACAAAGTATCGGTCGGCAAGATCGACATCGAGTGGCTGCACACCCCCGGCCACACCCCGGGCTCGTCCTGTTTCCGCGTGGACGGCGCGCTCGTCGCCGGCGACACCCTCTTCTGCCAGGGCTGCGGCCGCGTGGACCTCCCCGGCGGTGACCCCCAGCAGATGTACGAGACGCTGACCCAGCGGCTCGGCGCGCTGCCGGGCGACACGATCCTGTGGCCGGGCCACAACTACGGCGGGAAGAGCGCCACGTTGGACGAGGTCCGGCGGACCAACCGGGCGCTGTTCCGGTAGTTCCGGTAGAATGGGGGCGTGCTGCTGCTCGCCCTCACGCTCGCGTGCTCCGACGCCGTCGGCCCCGACAAGACGGTCGACTCCGACCCCGTCGCGGACGACTCCGGTCTCCCGCCCCTCGACACCGACCCGGTGAACGAGGCGCCCGGCGTGGCCTTCCTCGACCCGCGCCCCGGCGAGGTGTTCACCCCCGACCAGGAGATCCGCGTCGAGGTCCTCGCGGGAGACGACGCCGCGCTCGACGCCCTCGCGATATCCTGGGCCGGAGACGTCGGCGGCGCCACGCTCCCCGGCGCGGTCGGTGTGGACGGGAAGGCCACCTTCACTCTCGATCCCTTGCCGCTCGGGGACTACACGGTCAAGGCCGTCGTGCGGGACACCGACGGCGAGTCCGCCACTGCTGAGGTCGCGTTCTCCGTCGTCATCCTCGACGCCGACGGCGACGGCTTCGTCAACCTCGCCCTGCGCGGGGACGACTGCGACGACTCCGACGCCACCGTGAACCCCGACGCCACCGAGATCTGCGACGAGCGCGACAACGACTGCGACGAGCGCGTGGACGAGGGGGTGACCGACCCCTTCTACGCCGACACGGACGGCGACGGCTTCGGTGATACATCCGTCCGCACCGACGCATGTGTCGCGGCCGACGGCTGGGTCGCCGACGCGACCGACTGCGACGACACCGACGCCACCGCGTTCCCCGGCAACCCCGAGGCCTGCGACTACGTCGACAACGACTGCGATGCGTCGGTCGATGAGGGCGTGCTCCTGCCCTACTACCGGGATGTCGACGGAGACGGCTACGGTGACGCCGCCGACATCGCCTACGACTGCGCCGCGCCCGGCGGGTACGTCGTGCCCGACGGCGACTGCGACGACACCTCCGCGCTCACCAGCCCGGCCGAGACCGAGATCTGCTACGACGGCGTCGACAACGACTGCGACGGCACCTCCAACAGCTGCGGCCTCGGCGGCACGGTCGACCTCGGCATCGCCGACGCCAAGCTCCGCGGGGACGTGACGAGCGCCCACCTCGGTAATTCGGTGTCCGCGGCCGGGGACTTCAACGGGGACGGCTTTGCCGACGTGCTCGCGGGCGCTCCCGGCGCGGACGGCAGCGCGGCGGCCTCGGGCGCGGCGTACGTGCAGCTCGGGCCGGTGTCGGGCACCTCGTTCGGCTCCACCGCGTCCGTCGTGCTCCTCGGCGTGCTCGCGGGCGACAACGCCGGCTACACCGTGGCCACCGCCGGTGACGTCGACGCCGACGGCTACGACGACGTGCTGGTGGGCGCCTGGGGCAACGACCAGGGCGGCGTGGACGCCGGCGCGGCTTACCTCGTGCGTGGGCCCACCCTTGGCAGCCGCGCGCTCTCCGGGGCGGACCTCGTCCTGGTGGGCGAGTCGGCGGCAGACAACGCGGGCTTCTCCGTGGCGACCGCCGGCGACGTGGACGGGGACGGCCAGTCGGACGTGCTCGTGGGCGCGTGGTCGGCCGACGCCGGCGGCGCCTACGCGGGCGCCGCCTACCTCGTGAGCGGGCCGCGCTGGGGCACCCTGGGGCTCGCCTCGGCGGACGCGCGGCTGATCGGCGAGTCCGCGGGCGACTTCGCGGGGCAGTCCGTGGCGGGCGTCGGCGACATCGACGGCGACGGCTACGACGACGTGCTCATCGGCGCGCCGGGCACCTCCAGCGGCGCGGGCACGGCCTACCTCGTGCACGGCCCCCTCTCCGGTGACCTCGACCTCGGCGCCGCGGACGCGTTCCTGACCGGCGAGGTGTCGGACGACGCCGCGGGGGCATCGGTGGCGGCCGCTGGAGACGTGGACGCCGACGGCAACCCCGACCTGCTGGTGGGGGCGTACGGCTACGACTACGCGGGTGTGGACACGGGCGCGTGCTTCCTGCTGCGGGGCCCCGTCGCGGGCACCATCGGCCTCGCGTCCGCGGATGCCCTGCTGGTCGGCGAGCGCGCGAGCGACAACGCGGGCTGGTCGTGCGCGGGCGCGGGCGACATGGACGGCGACGGCGAGGACGACGTACTGATCGGCTCCATCCGCGAGGACAGCGGCGGCAGCGCGGCGGGCGCGGCGTACCTCGTCTACGGGCCCGTCACGAGCCTGTTCGACCTCGGCTCGGCGGACGCGCGCATCCTCGGCGAGGGGACGAACGACTACGCCGGCACCAGCGTGGCGGGCGTCGGCGACACGGACGGGGACGGCAAGGGGGACATCCTGGTCGGGGCGCCGTACGAGGATGCGGGGGTGAGCTCGCAGGCGGGCGCGGCGTACCTGGTCCTCGGGGTGGGATTGTAGAGGGGGAACCCTACAATTCCAACGCCGCCCTCCCCACCTCCACCCTCACCATCTTCTTCCGCCACGGCGCCGGCTGCAGATGCGTCCCCAACGGCTGCACCGCTGAAAAAGCCGCCTCCGCCAACGCCTCCGGAGTGGCCCCCACCACCTCGATCGGCATCGGTCCCACCGCGCTGATCACCGCGCGATACCCCGCATCGCCGCGCGCCGCCGCGACCAGCAGGTACCCGTAGTCAATCGCCGCCCGCGTCCGCATCTTGCGATGCACCACCACGCCCGACGGCGCCGGCAGTGACACATGCGTCAATACATCGGCGCCTGCCCGGTGCCAGGCGATCCCGTCGTCCTGATACATCTCCGCGACCGGGATCTCCCTCTCGACGAAGCGCAGGCGCGCCCCGTACAACCACAACACCGGCACGGTATCCGCAGAGTGTGCCGCGTAGCAGCCCTTTCCCTTCGGCGCGACGTGACACACGGTGCCGTCACACTTGAGACATCCACCGATGGCCGCGCGCCACCCCTCGGGCTGGTTGTAATACACGCACCGTGTATCGAGCATGACGTTGCCGCCGAGCGTCGCCATTGCCTGGATCGTCGGCGTCGCGACCGTCGCGCACGCGGCCGCCAGCGCCGGGTAGCGCGATCGGACGATCGGGAGCCGCGCCACCTCGCGCAGCGTCAGGCCCGCGCCCAGCTCCACGCCACCGTCCGGGGTCTCGCGCACGTCGCGCAGCCCGGGGAGCCGCCGCGTGGACACGAGCAGCCCGGGCCGGAACAAGCGATGTTTCATCGACGGGAGCAGGTCGGTGCCGCCCGCGACGAGCTTGGCGCCGGGCGTGGCGAGCAGGGCGCGCGCGGTGGCCCAGGTGTCGGGCGCTTCGAGGGCGAAGGGGTCGAACGGGAGCATCAGCCCTCCCCGAGGGTGTGGCGGCGCTCGAGGGCGCGGAGCACGCGGTCGGGCGTGAAGGGGGCGCGGGTGAGCGTGATGCCCACGGCGTCGTGGATGGCGTTGGCGATGGCGGGCACGGTGGAGAGCTGGGGGCCCTCTCCGGCCTCCTTCGCGCCGAAGGGGCCGCCCGGGTCGTGGCTCTCGACGATGGAGACGAGGATCTCGGGCGTCTCGTGGACCGTCGGGATCTTGTACTCGAGCATGCTCGGCGCCATGACCGAGCCGTTCCGGTAGGCCTGCTCCTCGTAGAGCGCCTCGCCGACGCCCATGTAGACGCACCCCTCGATCTGCCCCTCGACGATCGTGCGGTTGAGCGCGCGGCCGCAGTCGTGGGCGCACCAGATGCGGTCCACGGTGACGATGCCGGTGTCGGGATCCACGGTGACCTCGGCCACCTGCGCCGTGAAGGAGTACGCGGGGGAGGGCCCCACCGACTGGCGCCGGAACCGGCTCCCGATCTTCGGCGGCTTGTACCCGCCCGTGCTCCCGAGCGGACCGTGGGCCTCCTCGGCCAGCCACACCGCGTCGACGAAGCTCACGCCGCGCTCCGGTGTATCGGTGACGAAGATACGGCCGTCCCGCGCGGACAATGCGGATGTATCACAGCCAAACTTCGTCGCGACGCATCCGAACAGCTTCGCGCGAATGGCGTCGGCGGCTTCGATCGCGGCGTTCCCCGCCATGAACGTCACGCGCGAGGAGTAGGAGCCGAGGTCCACCGGGGTCAGCGCGGTGTCGCCCTCGATGACGCGCACGTCCGCGATGCCGATGCCGAGCCGCTCCGCCGTGAGCACCGCGAGCATGTGCTGGCTGCCCTGGCCCACGTCCGCCGTGCCGGAAAAGATGGTGACCTCGCCGCTGCGATCGACCTTGAGCTGCACGCCCGACTGGGAGAGCTCGTTCTGATACACGGGGTGGAGCGCGCCGCACATGTACGCGCTCACCGCGAGGCCGACGCCGCGGTTGGGGCCCATGTTGCCGCGCTTCTCGGCGTAGCCGCTCGCCGCGAGCACGGCGTCGATGCACTCCCGCATCCCGACGGAGGTGACCTTCAGACCGTTCACCGTCTCGGTGCCCGGCGCGATGCACAGGCGCGCGCGGAGGGCCGCGGGGTCGAGCCCCAGCTCCCGCGCCGCCCGGTCGAGGTGGAGCTCGAGCGCGAAGCGCGGCTGGATCGCGCCGTGGCCACGCTTGGGCCCGCACGGAGGCTTGTTGGTGTAGAGCCGGTGGGTCTCGAAGCGGTAATTCTCCAGCACGTACGGCAGCGTCATGAACACGCCGAGGTAGTAGCTGGTGACGACGCCGTAGCTGGAGTACGCCCCGCCGTCCGCCCAGGCCTTGAAGTCGATGGCGGTGATGGTGCCGTCCTTCTTGAGCCCCATCTTCAGCCACATCTTCGTCGGGTGGCGGCCGCGATGGGCGTAGAAGACCTCCTCGCGCGAGAGCACGATCCGCACGGGGCGGCCGAGCGTGCGGGCGAGGTGGCTCGCGCACAGCTCGGTGCAGAAGGGGTCACACTTGCCGCCGTAGCCGGCGCCGACCGCGGGCTTGATGAGGCGCACGTCGGCGTCACGCATGCCGAGGACACGCGCGACGTCGCGATGGACGTAGTGTACGTTCTGGGTGGAGGTCCAGAGGGTGAGCTTGCCGTCCGGCTCGGGGCGGGCGAGCGCGGCGTGGCTCTCCAGCGGGACGTGGGTGCTGCCGGGGTAGTGATACGTGTCTTCGATCACGAGGTCCGCGGCGGCAAACCCCGCGTCGACATCGCCGTAGTCCTGCCACACGCGCCGCAGGATGTTGGACGGCTTGCGGGCCTCGTCGTGCACGAGGGGCTTCTTCGGGTCGAGGGCGTCCTCGATGGAGAGCACCGCCGGGAGCGGCTCATAGACCACGTCGACGAGGCGACACGCAGCAATTGCGGTTTCTTCATCGATCGCAGCGATACATACGACGGGCTCGCCGATGTATCGCACCTTGTGGAGCGCCAGCGCCGTCTCGTCCTGGGTGACCGGGATGGCGCCGAAGCGGCGGGGCAGATCCTCGCCCTTCATGGCGCCGAGGACGCCGGGGAGCGCCAGGGCGCGCGTAAGGTCGATCGAGACGATGCGGGCGTGCGCGTGCGGCGAGCGCAGGAACTTGCCGTGGAGCATGCGCGGCAGCTTCATGTCCGCCACGAACTGCGCCTGCCCGGTGATGCGCGCGCGGCCGTCGATCTTGGGGCCGGAGCGCCCGAGGACGCCTCCCTCCGCGGGCTGGCCGGCGTGGGTGTCGTCGGGTCCGTGGCTCATCGGGCCTCCCCTGGCCCGCGCCCGGCGGCTTCGCGCGCGGCGGCGAGGATCTTGGTGTAGCCGGTGCACCGGCAGATGTTCGAGCCGAGCGTGTTCTTCAGCGTCGCGTCGTCGGGGTGGGGGTCCTCCTCGAGGAGCGCGATGAGCGCGAGCACGATCCCGGGCGTGCAATAGCCGCACTGGCTCGCCACATGCGTGTCGAACGCCTGCTGCACCGGGTGGAGGGTGGCTCCCTGGGCCACGCCCTCGATGGTGCGGATCGCGCGCCCCTCCATCTCCACCGCGAGCGTGATGCAGGAGAGCCGCGCCACCCCCTCGACGAGGACCGTGCAGGCGCCGCAGTCGCCCACGTCGCAGCCGTGCTTGGTGCCGGTGAGATCGAGGTCGTCGCGGAGGTAGTCGAGGAGGGTGCGGTGCGCGGGGACGAGCCGGCGCGTCGGCTCCCCGTTCACCGTCAGCGAGAGGATGTGCTCAGCGGGCATGACGCCCTCTAACCGGGGCGCGCGCCACTCCCTACCCCGCCACCATCGCCCGCCCCGCCCACACCGCCACCAACCCCAACCCCACGTTCGCGACCACGTTCACCGCCGCGAGCTTCATCGACCCGCCCTGCGCGAGCGCCAGCGTGTCGCCCCCGAAGGCCGAGAACGTCGTGAAGCCGCCGAGCACTCCGACGCCGAGGGCGGCGCGGAGGGTGCGGTCGGACGTCCACCCGGCGAGCATCCCCATCAGGAAGCACCCGATCACGTTCACGAGCAGCGTTCCCAGCGGAAAGCCGGGGTACCATCGTGTCATCGCCGAGCCCACCACGAACCGGGTGACCGACCCGAGCGCGCTACCACACGCGACGATTAGGACCTCACGCAGGGTGGGCGTCACGCGAGCTTCGCCCGCAGCTCACCCATCGACACCGGGGCGCCGTCCAGCCACACGCCGTTCGGGCCGGACACGAGCTCGAAGGGGACGCCGCGGCGGTGACACATCAGCAACACACGCGATGTGTCACCGTCCCAGCCGTCCCGGGAGATGCGCACCCGCGCACCCGGCGTACTCGTGACGGGGCGCACCTGGACGGCGCGACGCGCCTCGACCGCGAGCGCCCGTGGCTCGTCGGAGGGACCTAGCCCGAAGGCCCGGTCGAGGCGGTCGCGCAGGCCCATCAGTGGTGCTTGACGTACTCGAACTCGACCGGATTGCCGTGGATCCCCTTGCGGGGGGCGGCGATCCAGTTGGCCATCTGGCCGGGCTGCGTCGAGGGCTTCATGAGCGAGGTGACGTAGGCGCGGTCGGCGTCGGAGGGCAGCCAGCCGGCGATCTGCGCGTCGAACTCGGCCTGACCGATGAGCTCGCCCTGGGGGTTGAACGGCAGGTTCGCGTAGATGCCCTGGCGGCGGAAGAAGCGGGGGTTCGGCAGCGTGATGCGCTCGTCCGAGCCTTCGTCCTCCAACGCCTGGTTCCAGCGCTTGACCACGCGCTCGGTGTCCTTGATGTAGGACGCGCGGAGCACGTCGTTCATCGCGTTGCGGAGCGGGATGTCGGTGTCGACCAGGGCGCCGTTCTTCACCGTCTGGAGGCGGTAGGTCTGGTTCAGCGCCGAGTGCTCGGTGTAGTCCTTGTCCTCGTTCCAGCGGCCCTTGAGGCCCGACGCGAAGAAGTCCGCGGCGTTGGTCGAGATCTCGGAGCCGAACAGGTCGATCGAGTAGCAGAACCAGTAGTTGATCCACTTCTGGACCATCGAGATGGGGATGCCGCCCTGCTCGCGCGCGTCGCCGTTCTTGTCCTGCTTCGCGAGCTGGGCCCCGCGCCGGAGCACGCGCTCCACGCCGCCCTCACCGACGGAGAGGTGGTGGGCCTCCTCGATGAGCATGAAGTTGCAGGTGCGCGAGAGCGGGTCGAAGCCGGACTGCGCGAGCGCGCCCAGCTGATACTTCCCGTCGCGGTCGGTGAAACAAGTGAAGCAGAAGAAGGTCAGCCAGTCCGGGCAGGGCTGGTTGAAGGCGTCGAGGATGCGCGGCTTGTCGGAGTCGCCGGAGCGGCGGGCGAGCAGGTCGTCGGCCTCGTCGCGGCCGTCCTTCCCGAAGTAGGCCTGGAGCAGGTAGACCATCGCCCAGAGGTGCCGGCCCTCTTCCACGTTGACCTGGAAGAGGTTGCGCATGTCGTAGAGGCTGGGGGCGGTCTGGCCGAGCCAGCGCTGCTGCTCGACGGACGCGGGCTCCGTGTCGGCCTGCGTCACGATGATGCGGCGGAGGCTGTTGCGGTACTCGCCGGGAACTTCCTGCCACACGGGCTCACCGGCGTGGTCACCGGAGGGGATGACACGGTCCTGCTCGGGCGCGGCGAGGAAGATGCCCCAGCGGTAGTCCGGCATCTTGGTGTAGCCGAACTGCGCCCAGCCGCCCGGCGCGGTGGAGACCGCGGTGCGCAGGTAGATGTCATCGGCCTGGAAACCCACCGGGCCCACGTCCTTCCACCAGTCGAGGAACGCGGGCTGCCACGTCTCGAGCGCGCGCTGGAGGCGCTTGTCGGAAGAGAGGTTGACGTTGTTCGGGATCCGCTCGTCGTAGTTGATGGACATCAGGTCCTCCGGTAATCGAAGATTGCCCGCTCGGGGGCGCCGAACATCTTGAGCGCGCCACGCTCGCCCACCGCGTTGGGGCGCTGGAAGATCCAGTTCTGCCACGCGGTGAGACGGCCGTAGATCTTGGTGTCGCAGGACTCCTGGCCGCCGAAGCGCAGGTTCTGCTCCATGCCGGTGAGCGCGTCGGGGGAGAGGCTGATGCGCTCCTCGACGGCGATGCGGACCTCGTCGTCCCAGTCGATCGAGTCGGGCGTGAGCGTCACGAGCTCGAGCTTCTCGGCGCGGTCGGCGTCGATCCAGTCGTCCTCGCCGAGCACCTTCTCGATAAGGGCGGGCGTGCCGGGGTAGCGCGACTGGAGGCGGGTCAGGCCGCTCGACATCGGGAAGCGGCCGGCGCTCGCGGCGGTGACGCGCACGCGGTTGGCGCCGTCGTCATCGGCGAGCATGTACGAGCGGTCGGACGCGAGCACGACCTCGAACAGGCTGCCGGCGAAGGCGTTGCCCGGCTCGAGGATGGAGAAGAGCGACTTCGCCATGTTGTCGAAGCGGCGGAGCACGCGGGCCTGGAAGTACCGGACCTCCGCGGCGAACCACGAGTTGTCGTCCAGCGCGGCGTCGTGCGCGAGCACCGCTTCGGCGTCGCCGGTGGCGCGGATCGTGAGCAGGCCGATGTCGAGGTAGTTGAAGCGCAGGAGCAGCAGCGCGTCGTCGAGCTCGCGCCAGGCGCGCAGGGACCACGTCTCCGCGGTCTGGCTCGGGGCGTCCGTCGGGGCGAGGATCGTGAGGTGGCCGGTGCGGGACTCGGCGTCGATCACGACCTTGACGCTCGGGTAGGCGAAGCCGTCCTTCGTCGTCGTCGGCACGATCGGCGGGAGGGCGAAGCCCTTCGCGGCGCGGGGGGAGGCGGCAGCGACGAGCGCGGCGGCGCGGTTCTTGATGCCCTCGGCCCACTTCGACCGGGGGAAGCTGCCGTCCACGAAGCGGTGCTTCACGGCGTCGCGCGCCTTGAAGCCCTCGGCCTTCGTCGAGAACAGGTCGGCCATGTCGCGCCGGACCTTCCGCTTGTCGGTGAGGCGGGTGAGGCCGCCGGTGCCGGGGAGCACGCCGAGGAGCGGAACTTCGGGCAGCGAAACCGCCGAGTTTCCGTCGTCGATGAGGTAGATCTCCTCGCACGCCTCGGCCAGCTCGTAGCCGCCGCCGGACGCCGTGCCGTTCAGCGCCGCGATCCACGTCTGGCCGTTGCGCGTGGCGTCCTCGATGCCGCAGCGCGTCTCGTTGGTGAACTTGCAGAAGTTCACCTTGAACGCGTGGCTCGAGCTGGCGAGCATGCGGATGTTCGCGCCGGCGCAGAAGATCTTGTCGTAGCCGCCGGTCACGACGACCACGCGCACCTCGGGGTGCTCGAAGCGCAGGCGCTGCACGGCGTCGGCGAGCTCGATGTCGACGGAGAGATCGTAGGAATTGAGCTTGAGCTCGTAGCCGGGCCACATGGGCCGGTCTTCCTGGACGCGCATCGTCATCGTGGCGACGGCGCCCTCGACAGAGAGCACCCAGTGCACGTAGCGCGAGGGGTGGGTGTCGAAGGAGACGGGAGGGAACGAAGTCTCAGCCATGGCACCGGGTCCGGGTAAGGAAGTATATTGCAGAAGTGAATGAACGCACTGGCAAGATAGTGCAGGAAGAGGGGAGCCCCGCCCTCCTGGGCCTCCTCGCCACCCGCGTGCGCGCGCGCCGCGGAGAGAAGGGATGGACCCAGGAGGAGCTCGCCCGCGTCTCCGGGGTGAGCGTGCGCTACGTCGCCTCGCTGGAGCGGGGGGACGCGAACATGAGCATCCTCCGCCTTGCCGAGGTCGCGCAAGCGCTCGGGGTGTCCCTGACCTCGCTCGTGGCGGGCGGCGGCCCCGTTCACGACGACACGGATCGCCTCGCGTCGCTCACGGGCGAGGCGCGACGTCGCGCGCTGCGGGAGGTCTCCGCCCCGGCGCTCGTCGCCCTGGTCGGCCTCCGCGGCGCCGGCAAGACCACCGTGGGCGCCAGGCTCGCCGAGCTCCTCGCCGTGCCCTTCCGCGAGGTGGACGCCGTCATCGAGGCCGCCGCGGGCGTGCGCCTCGGCGAGATCTTCGAGTACCACGGCCCCGCCCGTTACCGTGACCTGGAGCGCCAGGCCCTCGACGCCCTCCTCGCGGCCCGCGGCGGCATGGTCCTCGCGACCGGCGGCTCCGTCGTCACCGCGCCCGAGAGCTGGGAGGTCCTCCGTCGCGGCGCGCGCACCGTCTGGCTCCAGGCCTCGCCCGAGTCCCACCTCGGCCGGGTCGAGGCGCAGGGCGACTTCCGCCCCATGCGCGGCCGGGAAGACGCGCTCGCCGAGCTCAAGGGTATCCTCGCCGCGCGCGCGCCACTCTACGCCCAGGCCGAGCTCCACGTCGACACCGAGGCCATGGGCCCGGACGCCGCCGCCGCGCGTATCGTCGCGTGGCTGCGGGGGGAGTAGGGAGCCTTCCTGGGACGGGGGCCCGCCCCCGTAACGCCCCGGATGCCCGCTACTGCCGCTCCGGCACGATCGCCGTCTCCGGCGTCGCTTCACGGTTCTCCAGCATCCGCCGGAAGCGCGCGCCGCCCTCGTCCTTGCCGAAGGTGCAGGTGAACGTGGTCTCCCCGTGGACCACCACGGCCTCGTCCGTGCCGTCCACCGACGTGATGCTCGAGAGCGGCATCGAGGCCGTGCCCTCGCCGCCGAGGCGCATGACTTCGCCGCCGCTGACGGCGCAGGCGGCGGAGCCGTCCACCGTCTCGGCGTGGTAGGCCTCGGGGACCTCACCCTCGTCGATGAGGCCGGCGTCGCGCAGCGGCTTGAGCATCGCGGCGTCGACCACGCCGCCGTAGGACAGGTTGCGCGGCGTGAGCTCGTTCCCCGACGTGAGGATGCTGTACGTCGAGAAGAACACGCCGGAGATGCCGACGGTGAAGATAGCGACCAGCAGCATCGCGAACCCGGCCAGGCCGCAGCCCGGGAGCTGGCGGTCCGGGGGCTCTGCCTCGGTGGGAGTGTCGGCGGCCATGGTCGAGGGTTATCCCAGCGGCATGGCTCCTCCCACCCCCGCCGCGGCGTCCACGCGCCCCCGCACTGCCCTCACCATCGCCGGATCCGACTCCGGCGGCGGCGCCGGTGTCCAGGCCGACCTGAAGACCTTCCTCGACCACCGGGTCTACGGCATGAGCGTGATCACCGCGATCACCGCCCAGAACACCCGCGGCGTCACCGGGGTCTGGCCCGTCCCGGCGGACGGGATCCGCGGCCAGCTCGAGGCCGTCTTCGCGGACCTCCCGGTCGACGCCGTGAAGATCGGGATGCTCGGAGATGTCGCGACGATCGAGGCCGTGGCTACATTCCTGGAGGCGCTCCCGGTGCGCCCGCCCATCGTGCTCGACCCCGTGATGGTCGCCAAGGGCGGCGCCGCGCTCCTCCACACGGACGCCGTCTCGGCCCTGCGCGCGCGGCTCGTGCCGCTCGCCACGCTGGTGACGCCCAACGTCCCCGAGACCGAGGCGCTCGGTGACCTCGGCGGCGCCACCGTGCTCTACAAGGGCGGCCACGCCGAGGGCGACATCGTGGTCGACCGCCTCGTCGGGCCCGGCCTCGACGTGGAGTGGCGGCACCCGCGCGTGGCCTCGCGCAACACGCACGGCACCGGCTGCACGCTCTCGTCCGCGATCACCGCGGGGCTCGCGCGCGGCCTCTCGTTGGAGGAGGCGTGCGCGCGGGGCGTCACCTATGTCTCAGGACTCCTCGTCGCCGCCGTCGAGAGCCTGGGGGGCGGGCATGGTCCACTGCTTCATGGCCTCGGTGACCGCTGACGCGTAGTCCGGGTAGCGGTGCACCTCGGCGCGCGGCTGGCAGGTCGCGAGGACGGGGTGGCTGACCAGCGCGTACATCCGCAGGCCCGTCGCGCGGTCGACCAGCACGAAGTGGCCGGCCTCGTGACCCTCGGGTGAGCCGACCAGCAGGTAGCCCTCCCGGGTGCGCTCGGGGTCCACCCGCAGGCGACCCATCGGGTCGAGCGTGAACATGGCGGGCGGCCCCTCGTGGAAGAGCCGCTCGTCGAACGGGGAGGCGAACTCCATCCGGTTGGGGTCAGCCATCCGGAGAGAGCCGCACGATGTGGAGCGTGAATCCCAGGACCAGCCCGAGGGATCCGAGCCCGACGAGGAGCGCCAGCAGCATCGGGGGAGACTAACCCGGCGCGTGGCGGGGGAACCGGCCGGGGCCATCGAAGAAAGCGGCCCGCCCGCGCGTTAGCGAGGACGAGCCCGGGCGCACCGGGCGGAGGTCCCATGTGGTTCGCGTGGATCGGGGTGGCGCTGGCGGTGGACGCCGGCCATGCGGGCCTGCAACGGGCGCTGGACGGCCGCGTGGTGGCCGGGCGCGTCGACTACGCGGCGCTCAAGGCCGCGCCGCAGGCGCTCGACGGCTACCTCGCGGACGTGGCGGCGGCGTCGCTGCCGGGGATGTCCGCGGCCGAGAAGAAGGCGTTCTACGTCAACGCGTACAACGCGCTCACCCTCGACCTCGTGGCGGACAACTACCCGCTCGCCTCCATCCGGGACCTCGACGGCGGGAAGCCGTGGAGCGCGCGCCGCTTCAAGGTGGCGGGGCGGGACCTCACGCTCGACGACATCGAGCACAAGGAGCTGCGCCCCCTCGGTGACCCCCGCATCCACGCCGCGATCAACTGCGCCGCCGTCGGCTGCCCGCCGCTCGCCCCGAAGGTGTTCACCGCCGCGAACCTGGACGCGCAGCTCGACGTCGCGGCCCGCGCGTGGGCCGCGACCGCCGCGCTCAAGGACGGCGTGCTCACGCTCAACGCCATCTTCGACTGGTTCGGCGACGACTTTGTGCCGACCTACGGCGCGCGCCGCTTCGACATCCCGGGCCTCGACGGGAAGGCGGAGGCGGCGGCCAACTTCGTCGCGGCCTACGCCCCCGACAAGGCGGAGGCGCTGAAGAAGGGCGGCTACACGGTGAAGTACGCCGCCTACGACTGGGCGCTGAACCGCAAATGAAGAAGGGGGGCTTTGGCCCCCCTCTTAAGTCGGGGGCCAAAGCCCCCCTCTTCCGGCGCGGACCCGGAGCGCTACTTCTTGGAGCCGCGGGCCATGCCGGCCGGGCACTCGGGCGCGGCGTCGACCCGGTAGTATCCGAGCTCGTCCGCCCAGATCTCGCCCTCGTACGGCCACTCGCGCCAGCCCTTGCGCACGCGCTCCTCGCGCTTGACCGTGCGGGCGGCGTCGAGCGACATCCCGGTGTTGGCGGCCTGCTCGTAGAGCATCGTCTTCATGCGGAGGATGTCGAGCACGAAGATCTCGGTGTCCGCGAGCATGCCGCCGATCTGGGCCTCCTGCTCGGCGATGCGGGCGGAGATGCGCGCGCCCTCGACCTTGATCAGCTCCTTCCGGCGCTCTTTGACCCAGCTCTTCGCGGTGTCGCTGAAGGGGTTGGCGGAGACGGCCTTGAGGCGCTCCAGCTCGTCGTCGGCGCTCTTGACCGCGGCGATGCTGGCGCGGAGGCGCTCCTCGGAGCCGTAGGGACGCAGGATCGACTCGGGGAGCGGATCGTGGGCGCCGGTCTCAGCGTAGCGGCGCGCGAGCTCGAAGGACTCCTTGTCCGACTTGCCGGTCCAGCCCTGGAGGGCGGCGTGGATCGGCTTGTAGAACTCGTTGAAGGCGTCGATCTCGATGTTCGCCTGGGGGAACTTGCACATCAGGAACATCGAGTAGATGCGGAGCAGGTCGGCTTCGGGGAAGTACCAGCTCTCGAAGAACGGCGTGTCGAGCGTGTGGAGCGTCGCGAGCGTGCCGTTGAGGTCGTCGATGCGGAAGTGCGCCCACGCACGCTCGAACTGCGCCTGCGGCCAGAACTCGCTGCCGCGCGACACGGTGGCGTAGCCCTGGATCGCGCGGGGGTAGTTCCCGGCGGCGTAGTAGCTGCGCGCGGTGTTCAGCGTGAGGGAGTCCGTGAACCGGATGCCCCTGTCGCGACCGGCCTTCTGCGCGGCCTCGAAGGGCGTGAGCGCGTCGACCGGGCGGCCCTGCTGGTTCAGGATGACGCCCTCGAGCGCCTTGGCGTCCGGGTAGGAGGGGTCCCCTTCCTTGACCATCTTGAGCATCCCGAGGCCGAGCCCGTAGCTCTGGCCGTGGAACGCCTCGCGCGCGGCGAGGAACGCCATCTGGCCGCGCACGTCCTCCGTGCGGGCGAGCGCGAGGTTCTTGGAGAAGGCCTCCTCGAGGATCGCGCTGTCGCCGACCCTCTTCGCGGTCTCCATCGCCTTGGGGACGTGGAGGCCGATGTCGGCGACGTTCGTGTCGTCGGCGGCGAGGAACGCGCGGTTCCACGCAGTCACGGCGGCATAGGGGAGGTCGAGCGCGAGGAAGATGTCCCCGAGCTTGCCGTAGGCCTCGGCGTGGAAGGGCGCCATCGTGGCGTCCTCCACGAGGGCGACCAACGCATCGGCCGCGCGGGCCTTCTGCCCGGAGGCGAGCTGGGTCTCGTACTCGGCGAAGGCGTCGGTGCGCGCCTTCTCGAGCTTGGCGAGGTCCCTGGCGGTGGGCGCGGCGGCGGCAGCGGCGACCGGAGCGGGCGCGTCTTTGGGCTTCGCCGAGGCGGTCCCCGCGAAGGGCGCGGCGAGAAGCGCGAGGAGGAGGACGCGGCGCATCACTTCTTCGCCTGTCCGAAGAAGGAGAGGCCGAGGCTCACCGCCACGTTCTGCTTGAAGCCCCAGGTCTGGGACTGCCCGCGGTACTCCACCATGAGGTTGTCGCGGATCTCGACCTTCACGGCGGTCTTCGGGTTGACGAAGATCCGGGCGCCGACGCCGATGGGGAGCGTCGGGGCGACGGTGATGGCGCCGTCCGGGAACACCGACTGCTCGAGCGTGGCGCCGAGGCCGAGCACGCCGTACACGTCGTGGTGCACGATGGTGCCGTTCCCGAGGTTCATCTTGGCGTAGATGGGGGTGATCTCCAGGCCCGCCTCGACGCTGGCGAGGTACCGGTAGGCCTCCACCGCGACGCCGTAGGTGGCGCTCTCGAGCTGGGTGTACACGCCGTTCTTCAGGCCGTACCCGCCGCCGACCTGGAGCTCCAGGGCGACCTGCTCAGAGAGGTGCGTGGTGCCGCTGGCGAGGATCGCCGGGGCGACGGTGTACCCGTCGAAGGGCATCACGGCGAGCGAGAGCCCGAGCTCCGTCCTGCCTTCCTTCGTGTAGAGCATCTTCTGCACCACGCGGAGGTCCGAGTTCTTGAGCACGCCCACGTCCACCGTGGCGGGGGGCGGCGCGGCGTCTTGGGCGAAGGCGAGGGAAGCCATCAGCAGGGTAAGCATCGACGTTCCGGGGCAGGGGCCGAGCCCCACATGAGGGGGGGGGAGGCCTGGAAGGGGAGGAGGCCTAGAAGGGGAGGTCGCGCGGGGTGCCGCCGAGGGGGCGGTAGTAGATGCGCACGTCCTGGTTGTAGTCGGGCACGGCGTCCCCGTGGAACGCCACGGCGTTCTCGGAGGCGTCGTAGGTCCAGCCGGAGTCGTAGACGACGGTGCCGTCCTCCTCGGAGCCCGACTCGACGCCGGAGCGCTCGACGATGTCCCCGTCGACGTAGACCTCGATGGAGGCCACGTCCGGCACGGACTGGAGCGGGAAGAACGTCATCAGGTTGGACAGGAGCGTGCCGAGCTCGTCGAGCGCGGTGCCGAAGTCCGTCGCGGCGCAGTCGTTCTCGAGGTCGGTCAGCGGGATGTAGAGGCCGTTGGTGGCCGTGACCAGCTTCTGGTAGCGCTCCACGCCCCACTCCTGGGCGCCGTCGAGGCAGGAGCCGTTCGAGCCGTCGAACGAGGGGCCGATCACGGCGAAGCGGACGAGGTTCGGGAAGTCCTGGAAGAGCTCGTCGTACTCGTCGACGACGATGTCGACGTCGCCGGCGACGGCGGCTGCGTAGCCGTCCTCGCCGCGGTCGTGCTCGGTGTTGCGGTAGGAGCTGTCGCCTTCGTCCGTCACGATGACGACGAGGGTGTTGGCGCCCTCACGGAGGAGGCCGGCGTTCGAGCCCTCGTCACCGGCGCCGAAGGAGGCCGCGGCGGTGGAGGGGAACAGGTAGCAGTCCTCCGGGGGGCTGTCCGTGGCGCGGCAGAGCGCGGCGTACGCGGCCTCGATGCCCTGCTCGGTGCCGGTGCCGCAGTTGCCGGTCCACTCGCCGACGCCGCACAGGCAGTCGAGGTACTCCTCGGAGGCCTCGCCCACGAGGGCATCGCCGCACACGTACGACGGGTCGGACGGCATGTTCGCGTCCCAACACGTCGCGTCGCAGAGGAGGTTGGTCTGGAACGCCAGCCCGGCGTCGGCCTCGCCGCGGCCGATCACGCTGGGGTCGCCAGCGAGCGTGCCGGCCTCGCCGGGGTCGATGTCTCCGGTGGGACCGTCGTCGTAGAAGACGGAGCTGGTCGTCACGGCGAGCTGGTAGTCGATGAAGAGGGAGTCCCCCGTCGTCTCGCGGAGGTACGTGCCGACGGCGTCGGCGAGCGTCTCCTGCGGGATGTCGGAGCCGGTCTCGCTGTTCGTCAGCTTGCCGATGAACCGGTCGAAATTGCTGGCGAGGCCGGTGGCCTCCTCCTGCATGGAGTCCGAATTGTCGATGACGAACAGGATGTCGGCGTCATTGCTGAAGCTGGCCTGTTCGAAACCGGTGACGCGGAAGATCTCGTAGCTGTTGCAGCCGCTGAGCAGCGAGAGAGCCAGCAGGCTTGGAGCCAGCACGCGCATGAGGGACCTGGGGCGGGCCGTCATCTTACCGGTCACCCGGCCCCATCGGCAACCCGGACGTCTCCAGGCGAGCGGCGATCGCGTCGAGGTGGGCACGCTCCTCGGCGTCCTTCGCGCGCGTCGCGGCGGCCCGCACGGCCGCGGCTGCGCCCGGCGGGCGGAGCTGGTCGAGGGCGTCGGCGGCGGCGAGGCGCACGAGCATGTCGCGGTCGGAGAGGAGCGTGGGGATGCGATCGGTCACGCCGGCCTCGGCGCAGAGCCGCACGGCCTCGGCGCGGAGGAAGGGGGAGGGGTCCCCGAGCGCGGGCAGCAGGATGGCGATGCGCGTCGGCGAGCGGCTCTGGGAGACGACGGAGAGGACCTCGGCGCGGACCTCCTCGGTGCCGTCGGCGAGCGCGGGCTGGAGGCGTGTGAAGAGATCGTCCGGAGCGATCCAGCCCAGCGCGCGGACGGCGAGGCGTCGCGCGGCGGGGTCCGGATCGGCGAGGAGGGCGGCGACGGGGTCCGCCGAGGACTCGTCGCGGAGGGCGGCGAGCGCGGCGAGGACGGTGTGGCGGGTGCGGCCGCTCGTGGTGCCGAGGAGCGCGACGAGCGTGGGGACGGCGCGGGCGTCGCCGAGGCGGCCGAGCGCGCCGATGGCCGACTGCGCGAGCGCGGGCTCAGTGGCCTTGGCCGCGTCTACGAGGGGCTCGAGCGCGCGGCGGTCGCGGGACTCGCCCAGGCGCCCGGCGGCGGCGGCGCGCTCGTCCATGGTGCCGTTGCGGAGGCGCGCGAGATCGATCGTCACGTCGGGCGGCACGGTGGGTGCGGCCGCGAGGAGCTCGGCGGCGGCCTCGGCCTCGGCGCGGGCGCCGGCGGCGGGGTCGCGCACGGCGGCCTTGAGCAGGGTGTCGAGCGCGACGCGGTCTCCAGCGGTGCCGAGCGCGCGGTAGGCCTCCCTGCGGACGAGGGCCTCGGCGTCGGCCGTGGCGGCGAGGAGCGCGGTGAGCGCGGCGTCGGTGCGGGCGTGCCCGAGGGAGTGGGCCGCGAACGCGCGCGCGGCCGGCGTGGGGCTCGCCTTCACGGCGGCGATCAGCGCCTCCTCGGTGAGGGGGAGGCGCGCGAGGGCGTCGGTGAGGGCGCGGCGGAGGGCGGGGTCCGACTCGCGGGCGAGGCGCGCGGCG
>CAJBVW010000461.1 GCA_903959175.1 uncultured Pseudomonadota bacterium | reverse complement strand
CGCGACGGCGCCTCCCGCGACGCCGCTGGCGAGCGCGACGGCGCCTCCCGCGACGCCGCTGGCGAGCGCGACGGCGCCTCCCGCGACGGTGGCTTCGACCGCGACGGCCTCCGCACCCGCGACGGCGCCGCCCGCGACGCCTCCAGCGCCCGCCCCGCCCCCTACGGCACCGACGGCGCCCAGCCCGGCCGCGTGAGCCCCGCCGGGGACGCCCGTGGCGCCGGCCGCAGCATCGCGGGCGCCCGCTCGGGCGACGCCCGCGGCGTCCCGTCGGAGACCACCCGCCGCGTCAGCGCGGGCATGCCGACCCCCTCGGCCGGCCGCGCCCTGTCCTCCGCGTCCTCCGCGTCCCCCTCGGGCGCCCGCCCCTCTGCCGCCCCCGCGAACTTCCGCGGCGGGGACCGCCTCGCCGTCTCCGGCCGCGGCGAGGGCCGTGACGGAGCCTCCGGTCGCGACGGAGCCTCCGGTCGCGACGGAGCCTCCGACCGCGGCGACGCCGGCACCCGCCACGGGGACGGCAGCGCTGATCGCGGCCGTGACGGCCGCGACGGCTCCGCCGAGCGCCACGGCGGCCGCGGCTCCGACGCCGAGCGCGCCACCCACTCCAGCGCCGAGCGCCACCACGAGGCCGTGCGCCACGCGCGCTCGACCGCCGCGTACCACCGCTCCTCCGCGTACTACCACCGCTCCGCCGCCTCGCGGCACCACGCCTGGGCGTCCGCCCGCTACGCCCGGCACGGCCGCTGGTACGCCCCGGGCGGCTGGTTCCGGACCTACCGCCCCGGTCACGCCTACTGGTACCACGGCGTCTTCGTGTACGGCCCCGGCCCCTGGCACCACGGCCACTACGCCGCGGTAGACGGCGGCCGCGACAACGGCGGCCGCGACAACGGCGGCTCCCGCGACGACGTGGCGGAGGCGCCCGCCCGCAAGGTCGACCGCGCCCGCACCTTCGCCGTCGGCATCCGCGGCGGCTCCTACCTGGGCGGCTACAACGTCGGCGGCGGCGCCTTCGGGGACGCCGGTCTGGGCGTCGCGGCCCGCTACCGCCCGGTCGAGGCCGTCGGCTTCGAGCTCTCGTGGATGCACCACGACCAGACCTGGGCCGAGGGCAGCGAGCGCGTCTACCAGCCCCTCCAGGCCTCCGTGCAGCTCTTCGGCATGCCGTGGACCAAGGTCAACCCCTACGTGCTCGCCGGCGTCACCGTGACCGGCCGCGACGTGGAGGACAAGCTCGGCCCCACCACCGTGTCCGAGAACAGCACCCTCTGGGGCCCCCACGCCGGCGTCGGCCTCGAGTTCGGCATCGGCAAGAAGGCCTCGATCAACTTCGACCTCCGCTACACCGGCTACCTGAACAAGCCCGAAGGCGACCTCACGGTGCCCGGCGCCGCGCAGGGGAACATGGGGTTGAACTTCTACTTCTGAGCTGCTTCTGAGCTGCATCCCAGCCGGGTGGCTCGGGGCGAGGGGAGGGGCCGCGGGGCCCCTCTCGTGCTTTTTGGGGGGGGCGGGCGCGCTCCGTGGCGCGACCCTGCCTACTCCGCCTTCGCCAGCAGCGACCTCATCTGCTTCCACACCATCCGCGCCGCCCGCTCCGGCGCGATGCGCGTGAGCACGTCCATCATCTTCGCGTCGTTGCCGACGAGCACGTGGTAGGCGTCGATGTCGGTACCCACCGCGCCGGGGAACACCAGCGTCACATGGACGTTCGTGTCCATCAGCTCGGAGTGGAGGCCGTCGAAGAGCAGGTGGAGCGCAGCCTTCGACGCGCCGTAGCCGGTCTGGCCGGGCACCGGCACGAGGGGTCAGGCGTCGACGGCGCCGTGGGCCGCGACGACGGCGGCGGGGAGGGCCTCGACCGCGGCACGGTCAGTGATGTCGACGTGGTGGGTGGAGAGGCGATCCCCCGCCGCGGCGAGCGCGACGGTCTCCGTGAGGCCCTTCTCGCTCACGTCCACCGCCGCCACGCGCGCCCCGCGCGAGCGCGCCGAGCACGACCTCCCGTCCGATGCCGTTCCCGCCGCCGGTGACGACCAGGACCTTGCCTTCGATACGCATGTAGGCTCCTCTTTCGGGCAATCTAGCCGGGCGCTTCCCCCGCCACATCCTCCGCCACGCGGCCCTCCGGCGTGAGCCGCCAGAGCCGGAGGCCGGTGAGCGCGCCGCGGGAGGCGCCGAGCACGGGCGCGAGCTCCCGGCGCCACGCGGGGGCCCAGTCGGGGCGCGGGTCCGGGGCGGCGATGACCGGGGTGAGTGCGGCCGTGGGGGTGAAGGGGCCGACGGTGGCGCGGCCGAGGAGGCCGACGCGGGCCTTCTCGCGGGCGAGGTCGCCGAGGACCGCGGTGATCCAGGTGGGATGGCCCTCCAGGAGGCTCCGGAGGCGCGCGACGTGCACGGCGGCCTGCCACGCGGCGCGCGCGAGGCCCGTGGGGTCGGCCTTGACCTCGACGAGGAGCACGCGGCCGTCCCGCGCGAGGCCGACGAGGTCGAGCTTTCGGGGGAGGGCCTCGTGGGCGGGGAGGCCGACGAGGGCGGGGAGGGCGGCCTCGTAGGCGTCCTGGTCGGCCTGACAGTCGAAGCCGACGCGGGCCTCGGAGTCGAGGGCGACGAAGGGGGCGTCGGCGGGGGCGAGCGGGCCATAGTGCCGCATCAGGCCGGCGTGGACCACGGCCTCGCCGTCGAGGAAGCTCCGGTGGGTGCGCGTCGCGGCATCCTCGGCGTGCGCCCGGAGGGCGTCGGCGGCGCGCGCGAGGGCCGCGACGTCGAAGTCGGTGGCGAAGAGCGCCGGCGCCATGGCCCGGTAGAAGGGGTCGGCGTGGAGCTGGAAGCGGCCGCCGGGGCGCGCGCGGACCTCGAGCGGGCTCGTACGCCCCAGGTAGAGCTGGATGCCGCCGTGGCGCCGGCCCCCGCGATCGCGGCGGGTCTGGACGTGGGCGCCCGCGCGGGCGGCGGCGGGGGTGGTGAGCCACGGGACGAGCCAGCCGAGCGCCGCCCCGGGGAGGAGGAGGTCGAGGAAGGCCGGGGGAACGCGGCGATCGTAGTACATGTGCGCGACTAGCACGGCGGCGCGTGCTCGCGGTCAGGGACGTCCGGAAGGCGAGGGCAAGCCGTTGGGGCTCGCCGAAAAATAAACGCTGCATTCGGCCACCCTGGGCCTCTCGCGCGCGCGGCGTCGCTCATCGGTCACAGAT
>CAJBVW010000460.1 GCA_903959175.1 uncultured Pseudomonadota bacterium | reverse complement strand
GGGGAGCTTCGTCAGCAGCGGCGTGAGCGCCGCCATCGCCCGCGCCGGGGCCCCCGCGCGCAGGGCCTCCCGCGCCTGCCACGCGAGCGTCGCCACCGGTCCGTCCGCGCGCCCCAGGCCGGGACGGGTCCGCTCCGGGCGCGCCCAGTCGAGCACCGCGGCGACCGCGACGAGCGCCTCGGGGGCCCGCACCGGCGGCAGCAGACCGGGGTCGACCAGCGGCGGCGGCGTCCACTCCGGGGCCGAGGTCAGCGCGAGGCGCCACGGCCCGGCGCGGGGCACGAACGTCGGGAGCGACTGGCGCGCGCCGTAGGTGCCCGACCAGTAGAGGCGCACGTTCCCGAGGGGGTCGCGGGGCACCTCGAGGTCGACGAAGAGGGCCTCGCCACGCGCGTGGGCGTGGAGGGTCGCCTCGAGGGCGCCGTCGTCGCCGTCGTCCACGACCACGAGGGTGCCGGGGCCGGCGCGCCCGTGCGTCGGCACGCCGATCTGCGCGCGCACCCACGCCTCCTCCAGCGACCACGGACCCTTCCACCGCGACAGCTCGGCGCGCGCCTCCTTGCCGAGGTCGCGCTGGGAGAGGCCGAGCGCCCAGGCGTGGCCCTCGGCGCGGTCGGCGGCGGGGGCGAGGGCGGCCCACCGGCGTCGGAACGCGGGTCTGACGTAGGAGCGGAAGCGCGCGCGGTGCGTGCCCGTGTCCGTCTTGCTCCACTGGGCAGCGGCCGAGCCGCGGAGCGCGTCGTGCGAGCGGTAGAGGAACGTCGGGATCGGCACGCACACGATGGGGCCGAGGCGCGAGAGGGCGAGGAAGAGGTCCATGTCCTGGCCGCGGATCAGCGTCGGGTCGAGCGGGCCCGCGGCGAGCCACGCGCTGCGGCGGACGAGGGTGGCGCCGGGCATCGCGGGGACCTGCTGGAGGACGGCGCGCGGCACGAGGGCGGGCGGGAGGCGGCACGCGGTGTGGACGGAGAGCGGGGCTTCCGTCGCGTCGTCGAACACGACGGTGTCGGCCCAGGCGGCGACGCGGGCGTCGTCCGCGAACAGCGCGGTGGCGAGCACGCGCACGGCGCCGGGGAGCAGCAGGTCGTCGTCGTCGAGCACGAGCACCGCGTCGCCCCGCGCCTCGGCCAGCCCGCGCGCGAGGGCGGCGGGCTTGCCCTGGTTGGGCTCCTGGCGGAAGGACCGCACGCCGGGGGTCGCGGCGACGACGTCGGGCGTGCCGTCGGTGCTGCCGTCGTCCACCACGACGATCTCGCAGGGCCACGTCTGCGCGGCCGCCGACGCGAGCGCCCGGCCGAGCAGCCCCGCGCGGTTGAAGGTGCACACGAGGATCGTGACCAGCGGCCCGCCCCCGCACTCCCGCGGCGCCGCCCTCTCCCCCGCGTCCCCCGCGTCCCCCGCGTCCCCCGCGTCCCCCGCGTCCCCCGCGTCCCCCGCGTCCCCCGCGTCCCCGGACCCCGGCCCGCCCGGCCCCCACGCGAGATCCGGCCCCAGGATCGCGTCCGCGGGCCCTTCCCCGAGGGGGTGGAGGCCCAGCCGCGCGAGCACCGCCGCGCACGCCGCCGGGCTCCCCGCCGACGCCCACACCGCCGTCCGCCCCGCCACATGCAGGCACGCCGCGGTCCAGCCGTCGTCGTCGAAGCCGAGCCCCACGCGCGCCGGGGCGTCCCGCAGGGCCCGCGCCATCCGCATCCGCTCGTCGTCCGAGCGCGGCCGGAAGCCGTACGAGAGGCTCATGGCGTCGTCGTCCCCGCCTTCCCCGCCAGCCACGCGTCCTGCGGGAACAGCGCCGCCGCCTGCGCGTACGCGGCCTGCGCGCCCGCGGCGTCCCCCGCCCGCGTGAGCACGTCCCCGCGCGTGACCAGCAGCATCGCGCGCGCGTGCGGCCGGATGAGCTGGTTCTCCATCTCGCAGCCGTGGTCGCGCTCCACGAGCAGCAGCAGGTCGTCCACGTCCGCGCGCGCCTTCGCTTCGTCGCCCGCGGGCAGCGCCACGAGCAGCTCCCGGATCAGCCGCCGCGTGTCCGGGTCCCCCTCCTGGAGGCGCACCCGCTCCACCTCCAGCCGCGCCAGCCGCGCCTCGTACTCGGCGGGCGCCGCGAGCGTGCGGCCGTAGCGGACCTGCGCGGTGAGCTGCATCAGCTCCACCAGCGGCTTCCCCATCCCGAAGTGGGTGCCGGGCCATGTCGCGAGCGCGCTCTGGATGGCCTCCATCTCCGCCCAGGCCTCGTCCGCGCGGCCGTGGTGGAGCAACGCCGTCGCGATCGCCCAGTGCAGCACGAGGCCGGTCCACCGGTCGGTGTCCGCGGCGATCCCGGCGCGCCCGGCGGCGATGGCCCCGTCGAGGTCTCCGAGCGCGAGGCGCACCTGGGCCTCGTTGTAGCGGCGCTCGGTCGTGTCGGGCCCGGTGACGCGGAACGCCTGGAGCGCGGCCTCCGCCTGCACGCGCAGCGCGGCCCGCTGGACCTCCGGCAGCGTCGCCTGCCCGAGCATGTACGCGTAGACGACGAGCCGCCCCTCGTTGACGGCGTCGACGTCGGAGGGGAAGCGCGCGAGGTGCCCGTCGAGGAAGGCGAGCGCGTCCGTGCCCTTCCGGAGCTGGTCGGCGCCCTGCAGCTTGAGCTCCATGTAGAGCGGCAGGCGCGGGAAGCCCGACGGCGCGCGGGCGTAGGCGGCCTCCATCCGTTGCTCGGCCTCGCGCCGGTGGTGGAGCGCCGTGTCGACGCGCACGCCGAGCAGGTGGCCATCGGCGCGCTCCGGCCAGCCCTCCGCCACCGCGTCGGCCACCACCTCCGCCTCCATGAGCGCGCCCTCCGCGAGGAGGCGCTCCCCCTCCGCGAGCCGCGCGTCGAGGTTGCCTGCGGGGTTTCCGAACCCCAGCGCGCCGTAGCCGACCGCGAGGGCCCCCAGGAGCGCGAGGGCGCCGAGGACGCGGCTCTGGACGGTCGTGAGGGCCAAGGGTGGCTCCGGGGAGGGGCGGCGCGCGCCGGGGGCGGACGCCGGCGTCGATGGTACCTGAAGTGGGCGGCCGGGCGCGTCGGAGCGGCGCCCCCGGGGCCCGCGGCGACCCGCGCGCGCGTGTCGTGACCGGCGTCGCCACGGCATCGTGACGCTCAACGACCCGGAGTTCTGATACGGTGCACGGGCCGGAGACTGCCGCGTGTCCCCTTCCAAGCCTCCGGACGGCGACGTCCCGCCGACCCAGTGGATCGATCTCCAGGCCGGTCGCGACGCGGTCACGCTCCCCCCGCCCGCCTTCGAGGCCGACACCTCCTCCTTCCTCCGCGGGGGCCACCCCGCCACCCGCGTCGCGCGTCGCGGCTACGAGCCCCTGGTCGCGGGCGCGCTCGCCGGCCTTGCCCTCGTGGCGGTCGCCGCGCTGGGCGCCGGCTTCGTCCTCTCCCAGCGCAAGGTGGACGCCCGGGGCCCCGTCTTCACCACCGTGGAGCGCTACGCCTCCGTCGGCGTCGACGAGCCGGTCGACCCCGCCCTCCGCGAGGCCGTCGCCCTCGGCTTCAGCGCCCTCGTCATGGCGCCCAACGCCACCGCCGCCAACTGGCCCGAGCTCGCCGAGGACCGCGCCGCGTGGGACCCCGTCCTGCTCGACCGTGTCGCCCGCGCCGCCGCGGCCCACGCCCGCCAGTGGCCCTTCTGGGGCCGCCTCGAGGCCACCCGCGCCGACTACGCCGCCACCGTCCTCGCCCTGCGCGCCGCCGGCCTCCCCGACGTCCTCGCCGCCCTCCCCTTCGCCGCCACCGGCTACCGCGCCGACGCCACCGGCCCCGCCTGCGAGCGCGGTCCCTGGCTCCTCACCCCCGAGTCGGCCCTCCGCGGCGGCCTCGCCGTGCGCGACTGCACCCTCCGCGGCGTCTCCGTGCTCTGGAGCCCCGACTCCTTCCTCCCCGGCGCCCGCCCGCCCTACATCGAGTCCGGTACCTGCCGCCTCGACACCTGTGTCATCGACCAACGCCCCGAGGTGACACCCGCCGCCACCGCCGCCGCGCGCCTGCTCTCCGAGGCCTGGCGCGACCCCCAGGTCGCGGCGTCCGGCGCCGCCGTCCAGCTCACCCTCGCCGCCTACGACGCCGGCTTCGACGACGCCCGCTTCGACGACACCCCCCACCCCACCAACGTCCTCCCCGCCCTCCGCGCCGCCCTCCCGGCCACTGGTGTGTCACGCGCCCCGACCTTCCTGGGTGACACCCTCCGCTGCGAGAAGCCCGGCCCCGACACCTGCGGCGGCGTCCTCCCCGGCACCGCCCAACACCGCGTCTACACCGTCATCGCCGACCACCTCCTCGCCGTCTGCTACTACGGCCGCCACCACTCGGGCACCGAGGCCGCCTTCACGGAGTGGGCGTCCTACGCCGACGGGTACTGCACGGGGATCGCGGTGCCGGAGATCCCGACCTGAAGCGAGAGCTGGGTGCCGACCGCGAGAAGGACCTGGGCGGCCCGGCGCCGCGGACGGCGCCGTCGGCCCCCTGCGGGCGCGCTTCGCTTGGTTCGGCGTGTCCGGCGCGGCGCCGGCCCCGCCGGAACCGGGCGGCGGGGCCGCCCGCCCTCCGGTCGCCTGCCGCTGATGTCAGGGCTCACGGAGACGACGCCGTTCACCATGCCGTTGAGCCACAGGGGCACGGCGTGGCACTCGACGGGTACCCCGCGTCCGTCGGTCGCGACGAGCTCGTAGCGCAACGAAGGCGGCGTCGTCACAGGGCGGGAGCGCGGTGAAGAAGCGGTCGAGGGCGACCCGGGGCCGCGGGCGCAAGGCGCGAAGAGGGAGCGTGCCCCTGGCATGTGACCGATGAGCGACGCCGCGCACGCGAGCTCCGGGGCGGCCGAATGCACCGTTTATTGAGCGGCGAGCCCTTACAGATACCCGAAAATCGGTGGCACGCGCACAGATCCTTTCGATCGGCATTGCGCGGCCTCTACACGAGCGTCAAGGCGCCTCGGGCGTCCAGTATCCGCGCTCCTGTAGCGCAGCCCGCAGCGCCTCGGGCACCGGCGCGCCGGTCGTCGTCGCCGGCATGATCCCGGTCCGCCAAGCGACGATCCGCGCGCGCAGCCGCTCCGCTTCGGTGACACCGTCGGCGGTGAACATACGTTCGGTTCGGTCGCTGCCGACCTGGAGCGAGGCGCGCCCGTCGTCGAACGGGCGCGTCGCGAGATCCGGGCCGCCGACCGCGAGCCGCGCGTCATGAAGCGTCAAGCGCGCGGCGCCGTCCCACGCGCTCACCTCGTCCATCACGCCCTCCGCGAAGAGCACCGGCGCGTCCGGATCGTCCTGGAGCGCGGGGGCGGTCACCCCGGCGGGGAGCGCGGCGCCTGCGGCCCGGAGCGCGGTGGGGAGCACGCTGCGGAGGTCCACGCGGCCGGTGTGGACGGCGCCGCCCGTGAAGCCCGGCCCCGCCACCACGAGCGGCACATGCAGCGTCGAGTCCCACAGGCCGGCGCGGTGGTTGGTGTAGCCGTGGTCGAGGAGGTCCTCGCCGTGGTCGGACACGACGATCACGAGCGTATCGGAGAGATCGACCCCCGCGAGCAGCACGCCGAGCCACACGTCCGCGTAGGTGAGGCCGGCGTCGTAGTGGTCGCGCAGGTGCGCCACCTCGGCGTCCGTCAGCCGCTCGGTGCGCTCGCCGGCGGCGGCGTCCCCCTCGCCGTCCGCGGGCGCCCGGTAGAAGTCCGTGCCGAGGATCGACCGTCCCACCGCGTGCGTGAAGTCCCGCGGCGTGCGCTCCGGGTACCACGTCCGGCCGCGCACCTGCTCGACCGCGAGGGGGTCTGCCAGGAGCGCCTCCACGCGCTCGGTCGCGCCCTCCCGCCCCCACACGTGGCCCATCGGACCGCGTTGGACGTAGGGCTCGTGCACGTCGTAGCCGTGCACGAACGCGAACCACGGCGCGTCGCCCTGCTCCCGGATCCACGCCCGCGCGGGCGGCACGGTGTCGAAGAAGGAGCCGAAGCGGTCCCCCTCCACCGACTCGAAGTGGTCGAACCCGGTGTCGAAGCCGAACGCCGCCACCACGTGCCCGCCCCCGGTGAAGGCGGCGGTGCGGTAGCCGTAGGCCGTCAGCGCCCCGGCGAGGGTCGGTGCGGTGTCCGGCAGGGCGAAGCTGGCGTAGTCGGGGATGGCGATCTCGCTCGGGTAGCGCCCGGTGAACAGCGCCGCGTGGCTGGTCAACGACTCGTTCGCCACGGCGTACGCCGCGCTCCACCGCGTCCCGAGCATCGCGAGCGCCGCGAGGTTTGGCGTCGTGTCGCGGGGGGCCGCGGCGCCGTCACCGAACGACGTGCGATCGGCCCGCACCGTGTCCATCGACACCAGCAGGACGTTGGGCGAGCGCGCGCCGGGCGCCGGGGTCGGGGGCGCGCAGGCCGGCAGCAGCAGGGCGAGCAGCGTCACACCCTCTCGTTATCACGCGCCGGGTGGGCCACGCGGGCGCGGCGCCCATACCGGGGTCGGGCTACGAGGCGCGGCCGAGAGGTGCCCCGTGACCGTCCCCAACGTGCTCGCCACCCGCTACGCCAGCGCCGCCATGCGCGACATCTGGTCGCCCGCGGCGAAGGTCGTCCTCGAACGCCGCCTGTGGATCGCCGTGCTGCGCGCTCAGCAGGGCCTCGGCATCGCCGTGCCCGCCGGCGTCATCGAGGCCTACGAGGCCGTCGTCGACCAGGTAGACCTCGCCTCCATCGCCGCCCGCGAGCGCGTCACCCGTCACGACGTCAAGGCCCGCATCGAGGAGTTCAACGCCCTCGCCGGCCACGAGCACGTCCACAAGGGCATGACCTCGCGGGACCTCACCGAGAACGTCGAGCAGCTCCAGATCCGCGACGCCCTGGTCCTCGTGCGCGCCCGCTGCGTCGCGACGCTGGCAAAGCTCGCCGCCCTCGCGACCGAGCACACCGACACCGTCATCGCCGGCCGCTCCCACAACGTCGCCGCCCAGGCCACCACCCTCGGAAAGCGCTTCGCCAACGCGGGGGAAGAGCTCCTCTGCGCCACCCGCCGCGTTGACGACCTCCTCGCCCGCTACCCCCTCCGCGGCGTCAAGGGCCCCGTCGGCACGCAACAGGACATGCTCGACCTGCTCGACGGCGACCTCGACCGCCTCGACGCCCTCGAGGCCGCCGTCCTCACCCACCTCGGCTTCTCCGCGGGCCTCACCAACGTGGGCCAGGTCTACCCCCGCTCTCTCGATCTGGACGTCGTGAGCGCCCTGGTGCAGGTCGCCAGCGGCCCCTCCAGCCTCGCCAAGACCCTCCGCCTCATGGCCGGCCAGGAATTGGCGACCGAGGGCTTCAAGGCCGGCCAGGTCGGCAGCTCCGCCATGCCCCACAAGATGAACGCCCGCTCCTGCGAGCGCGTCAACGGCTTCGTGGCGATCCTCCGCGGCTATCTCGCGATGGTCGGCGGCCTCGTGGGCGACCAGTGGAACGAGGGCGACGTGTCCTGCTCCGTCGTGCGCCGCGTCGCTCTCCCCGACGCCTTCTTCGCCATCGACGGCCTCTTCGAGACCTTCCTCACCGTCCTCAACGAATTCGGCGCCTACCCCGCCGTCATCGCGCGCGAGCTCGACCGCTACCTCCCCTTCCTCGCCACGACCAAGGTGCTCATGGCCTGCGTCAAGGCGGGCGCCGGGCGCGAGGCCGCCCACGCCGCCATCAAGCAGCACGCCGTCGCCGTCGCGCTCGCGATGCGCGAGCAAGGGATCGAGCGAAACGACCTCCTCGATCGCCTCGCCGCCGACCCCCGCATCCCCCTCGACCGCGCGGCCCTCGGCGCCCTCGTCTCCGACCCCGCCGCCTTCGTGGGCGCGGCGGGCCGCCAGGTCGCGGCGTTCGCGGAGCAGGTCGGCGTCTGGGTCGAGCGTTTCCCCGAGGCCGCGGCGTACGGCGGTGGCGAGATCCTGTAGGTCCGCCACGTCGTTTGGGCGCGTCCCCGCCGCGGGGGCGCGATCGTGGAGGCCGGGCGCGGGCGGATCTGGGCGCGTCCCCGCCGCGGACGGCGGGGTCGGTCGCCTTCGGGCTCGCCCTCCGGGCTCGGTCGCGCGGGCGGCCCGCGCGGACCGGCCGCGCGGACGC
>CAJBVW010000459.1 GCA_903959175.1 uncultured Pseudomonadota bacterium | reverse complement strand
GCAGGGTGACCGCCGAACGAAGCCGCGTCGCACCCCTCCGGTACCAGTGGGCCGACGCCTGGGACGCGGGTTCCCGTAGCGGCCCCGCCCCCCTTCTCGCCGAGGTCGATGTCCTCGTCGCCCCGCCCCCCCAGGACGATCTCGCGTCCTGGATGCAGGCGGTCCTCCCGGTGGCAGGGTCGGCCTGCGGCGTGGTGCTCCTCGTGGCGGCAACGCAGGCCCTGAACGCGCGCGAGCGCGAGTTCGCCCGCATCATCATCGACCGGACGCAGCGTCCGTTCGCCTGCCTCGTCGTGGGAATGCCTCCCGACGCCACCGACGCCGACTATGCCACGCTCGACGCCCGGGTGCGGCGCTTTGCGGATCAGCTCGCCCCCGGTTCCTCGGTGTTCTGGTCGCCGGGACCGAGCGGGCGCGCCTTCGACCCGCTGGCGCTCCTGGACGCCCTCCGCGGCGCAGCGCTGGTCGCACCGGACCCCGGCGGCGTGCCCGAACGTCGTGCAGAGGAGATGCGCCCCCCCGGCACGATGGACGTCGCCGCGATCGCACTCCCCGCCGGGCCCTGGCGAGCATGCTCCGACTGCGGAAACTGGCACCGGGCGGCGCGTTGCGACACCTGCGGGGGCACGCTCGCCGTCCCGGCGGGAGCGACGGCGACGGCGAGCATGCACGTCGTGGTGAGCTGCGCGTCGGGGGGAGCGGTCACCGTCATAGCGCCACGGATGCCGTGGCTCGGACAGGCGCCCGACCTCCTCCGGGAGCTCGCCGAGACGCGCGCCCGCGCCGAGGCGCTCCAGGAACGACCCGCCGCACGGGCGGCGCGCCTCGAGGCCTGCGTGCAGCGCTACGTGCAGGGATGCGTCCCGCCGCCCCTCGCCTCCCACGCCCGCGTGCGCGTCGTGGTGCGCGAGGTGGCCCCATGAACGCGCCCCTGGCCACGCTCCTCGCGGATCTCCTCCCTGCCGAGGCCCTCGCCGGCGCCGGGCTCCCCGTGGCGGTTCGCGCCGACCTCGGGAGCGACCCCGTCCCGCACGATCTCGTCCCGGCGCTGCTCGACGCCTGCGCCGTGCGCATCCACCGCATCGGACACCTGGGCCCCGTCCCGGACCCCGCAGCGTGGGGGCCCATCCTCGCGCTGGTGGGGCCTGGCCAGGAACTGGTGTGGCTCGTCGATACCGACGCACGCGGAGGGCGCCCCGACGTCCGGCTCCACCTCGTCCTGCGGGCGTGTGAACCCTTCCTCGTCGATTCCCTCGCGCTCGAGCGGCGCCAGCGACGCTTCGCGGCGGTCGTGCAGGCGTGGGAGCGCCGCGCGTTCCCCGACTCGCGCGTAGAACGGCTCGACCCACCCGCGATCGACGCCCTCTTCGACGGGTCGCGAAACGGGGCGGCCGCGCGCCTCGTGGTCGGTCTCCCGGATGCCGGGGGACCGCAGCAGGGCGCAGGGGATCCCGCCCCGCGTTCCGAAGCGGCGCAGCCGAACACGCCCTCGCTGAACGACGTCCTCGACGCCTGCTCGGAGGGCGCCCCCCTGCGGCTGGCCTTCGTCGTCCAACGCGTCGACGCGGCGACGCTGGAGGGCGAGCGCACCCGCTGGGCCACCCTCCGCGATGCCGTCCACCCCCATGTGCGGCGCCAGCGCGGCACGTCCGGGGGGCAAGCGCGGAGCACGAGCACCACGGAGAGCACGACCACCACCGACAGCGAATCGCGCCAGGAGCGGGATTCCCTCCTGGGGACGGTGCAGAGGTCGCTGTCCTACGCCTGGCACGGCCTGCGTGACGACGGCGCGAGCGAGGACGCGCGGACCCGATGGGAAACCGCCGCCGCGCAGAAGAGTGTGTCCTCTGCGCACACGGGGTCGCGCACCTCGTCGCAGGACGCGAACGAGGGCTGGAGCGACTCGGGTGAAGCCATCCAGACGACCCTGCAGCACCTCTGTGACAGCTTCGAGCGCCTCGCGGCCTCGCTTTACGAAGCCCGCGGTGTGGGCGGCTGGCGCGCCCTGACTCTCGTTCTTGGTGCACCGACGGACGTGGATGTCGCGGCGGACGCCCTCCTCGGCGCGCTCGCAGGACCGCGGAGCGCCGACCTCCCCCTGCGGAGCATCCCCGTGGCAGGCGGGACGAACCGGCTTTTCCGCTCGAACCACCCCATCGTGGCGGCTTTCGCCCCTGCCGTCCCCGTGCTCACCCGCGACGCCGCCGTGCGGATGCTCCTCCTCCCGGACGGCGAACTCCCCGGCGTGCAACTCCATCGCACGGCCTTCGGGGGACGCAACACCGCCCCCGCGGCGTGCCCCGATCCCGTCAACGCGCTCTGCCTCGGGCACGGCGGGTTCCCCGGCGCAGGAGACGTGCTCGTGCCGCTGGACGACCTGTGGCGTCACGTCCTCATCGCGGGGACGACGGGTTCGGGGAAGACCCTCCGCGCCCTGAAGTTGCTTGAGGGCCTGCATCTCGCGGGCGACCGCGTGCGGGTGCTCGTCCTCGAGACGGCCAAGCGCACCTACCGCGACGATTTCCAGCGCCCGGGGCAACCTGCGCCGCGGGTCTACACGCTGGGCGACGCGACGGGTCGTCCCCTCCGCATCAATCCCTTCTACTTCGAGCCGGGCACGTCCCTGAAGCGGCACCTCGCCGTGCTCGCGGGCGCCCTCGTCGAGTTGCTGCCTACCGAGGCCCTAATCGGCCCCTACCTCCGCAGCGCGGTCGAGCAATGCTACGAGGCACGGGGATGGGACATCGAGACGGGCACGTGCCTCGCGGAGGGGGCCCCGACGTGGCCGAGCGTCCTCGACTTCGTGGAGGAGGTCCAGCGCGTCGCGGACGGGCTGCGGTACGGACCCGAGGTCAGCGCCAACTACCGCGGGGCCCTCGAGGGGCGCGCACGCATCTTCCTCGACCCGACGTACCGCGACCTCTTCAGTCACGACGGCAACCAGTCCCTGGACGAACTCTTCCCCCACGACGCCATCCTCGAGTACGAGCAACTCCCCCAGGGTGAGCTCGATGTCCCCGCGTTCCTGACGTCCCTCCTCCTCGAGCGGCTGCGGGCGCGCCAAGTGGTGCGCATCGCCGCAGAGGGCGCGCGGACACAGGGGTGGGTGGTCCTCGTCGAAGAGGCTCACAACGTCCTCCCGCGCGGCCTGGAGGGGCGGGGTGCGGCGGGCGAAGCGGCGGGGGGCCGCACCCTCGTGCGGAACGTCGAGCGCTTGCTGCAAGAAGGCCGGAGCCTGCGGATAGGGGTCGTGGTGGTTGACCAGTCGCCGGCGCGGCTGGCACGCGCGGTCGTGCAGAACACCAACACTAAGATCATCCTACGGCTCGAGGACGGCGAGGAGATCCGCGACCTCGGGCGCACCCTCGGCCTCGACGAAGTGCGGGCGGCCCACATCGGCCTCCTCCATCCCGGCGAGGCCATCATCAAGGCCGGCTTCATGGCGAACCCCGTGCGGAGCGGGCCGTGGAAGCAGGACGAACTGCCCCGGGGCCGCACGGCGCCCCTGTTCGAGGGCGTGCGCCCACCGCCGTCGTACCTTCGTCTCGAGCGTCTCTGGCGCGCCGTCCTCCGTGGAGAGGAACTCCCCGAGTCAGGGGGCGGAGGGGGCCCCCCCCTCCGCAACGCCTCCCCGCGCGTCGCCGTTGGCGCCGCGCCCGGGCGGGGCACGCCTCCCGTCCGCGAAGCCCTCCGGGCGGAACTCGAGGCCGCGTCGGGCAACGCGCCGGAGCTGGCGGCCTACGTCCTGCGCGCGGTGGCCCTCCGGGAAGCGGGTGGACACCCACAGGAGCGGGACGACCACTTCCCGGGCCTCCCCCCGACAGCGCAGGCCACGTTCGACGCCCTCGTCGCGTGGGCGGGGGCGCACGCGCGCGCGTCGAGTCTGCCCGCGCTCCTCGACGCCCTCGCCCCCCTCGAGCGGCGCCTCTTCCTGGCGGCGGGACGCTGCACGGGGGGACCGGCCGAGGCCATCCCCCCGGCCGCCCTCGCGCTCGCGGCCCGCGTCCTGGGGCGCGCGGCGGGCGTGCTCCCCGACTTCGCCCACGGCCCCGTCACGGAAGCGAGCATCGCGCGCCTCCGGACGGAGACGGCGCAGAACCCCGGCGGAGCGTGCGTCGCGCTCCGCGCGCAGGTCCTGCGCTGGCGCGCGGCGTGCGGGGTCCCCGTCCCCGCAGCGGACACGGACCTTGCGGGTCCCTGGGCGCACGAACGCTCCGTCCCGGACACGCAGGCGACGGCAGCACTCGCGGCCGTACGACGGGCCCTGGCGATGCGCGCGTAGGCACGCCCCGCGACGGCCCGTACCCGGGGTCGTCCCGACCGGCGCGCCGCCGACACCACGTCCCCAGGGAGCGCCCCGCCGCGGCCGTCGATAGGCGTCCATGCGTCCGCACGAGCGGAACCCGCGCCGGACTCGCGGGACTCCCCGTCGCGCCTCTGCTATAAGAACGGGCATGGAACCGTTCACCACGAACATGTTCGCGCGCCTCGCGGTCAAGGCGGGGGCGGATTCCCTCGCCGCCGATGTCGCGAGTCACGCCTTGCGGGCCGCGGGGATGCCGGTCGACATGGCGAGTCTCGCGGCGGCGGCGCTGCCCGAAGTCCACGCCGAACACGGGAGTCCGCTCGCCGGACTCGCAGCGGTCGGCGGGGTCGGGGGCATGCTCGCCGGCGCCGAGGCCCTCCGCGGGGGCGCCCCCCTCCGCGACACGGCCACGCAGGCCGCGAGCCTGAACCGCCTCTCCGTCAACGGGGCGGACGTCCGCCTCGGCGATGACGGCCTCCTCCCCGACTGGGTCCGGGAGCTCCTCGACTCCGACGCCGTCGAGTTCACCTGGGAGGAACCCGTCCCCTACGAGCATGTCTGGAACGTGGACGACTTCTCGGGCGTCGGCGACCCCGAGGGCGCCGCGGCGTGCTGGCAGCAGCAGACGGGGAACTCCTGCGCGGTCATGGCGCAGGTGGGCGTCTACGAGTACCTCTCCGGCGAGCGCGTGACCGAGGCCGACGCGACTGCCTTCTGCGAGGCGCAGGGCTGGTACGACCCCGACTCGGGCACCTCCCCCGCGGACGTGGGGAACCTCCTCGAAGCCGAGGGCTACGCCTGCGAGCGCGCCTACGGGAACGACCTCGAGTCCCTGGCCGACGCGCTGGAGCGCGGCGACCAGGTCATCGTGGGGCTCGACGCCTCGGAGATCTGGTACACCGAGCGCGACGCGGTGACGGGCGAGCGCATCCCCCAGGGCCTTGGCTACGGGCACGCCGTGTGGATCACCGGCATCGACACCGACGCCGCCGGCAACGTGACGGTGATCATGAACGACACGGGGCACCCGGACGGCCAGATGCGCGCCGTCGCGGCGGAGGACTTCCTCGCCGGCTGGGACGCCTACGACAACTTCGCAGTCATCGTCCCTGCGGACGGAGGAGCCGGAACCTGATGGCACTTGAGCGTGAGGCGCTCCGCCGCGCCACCCAAGCCTCCCGAACGCGGGTCCCTGCGGGCCTCGCGGGAGCCCTCCACCGCCTCCGCGCGGCACCCGCCCTGCGCGGCCTCCCACTGCAGGCCTTCGCGCTGCCCCCCCGACTCGCGGCAGAGGGCGGCGGCCTCGTCGTCGACTTCGTCCTCCGTCAGGGGAGTGGGTTCGCGTCGCTCCAGGTGTCGGGTCCCCTCGGGCGCGCCACCCTCGACCGCGAGGGCAACGTGCTCGCCTACACGCCGCTCGCGCGCTCCTTCACGGACCTGGTCCTGACGGACGACCCGCGGGGGTGGGCCCACGCCCTGGCGCTCTTCGTGCGGGACACCGAGACCCTCCTCGCGGGCGCGGGGGACGCCCTCGCCCACGACGCCGCCTGGGAACGCCTCGTGGGGCCGACCCTCGCGGCTGCCTGCCGCGCCGCCACGCCTCCCCCAGCCTCGCCCTGATCGTCGGAGATCCGCACCATGTACGATTTTGAACGCTACCAGCACGCCCGGAACACCCTCCTCGACGTCATGACACGTCTCGAGGCCGCCCACCGCGAGCTCGGGATCACCGCCCGCGCCGACGCCCTCGCCCTGGCGCGCACGCGCCTCACGAACGACTCCTTCCGCCTCATGGTGGTGGGCGAGTTCAAGCGGGGGAAGAGCACGTTCATCAATGCCCTCCTCGGGCAGAGCGTGCTCCCCGCGCAGGTGTCCCCCTGTACGGCCGTCATCACTGAGGTGCACTACGCGGAGACCCCCCGGGCCGTGCTCCACCCCGTCGATCCGAACCAGGCGCCCCTCACGGTCCCCCTCGAAGAGCTGCGCCGCCACGTCGTCATCGAGGAAGAGGGCGAGGACGCCGCCCCGCCGCCGCCGCCGCGCTGGTCGAAGGTAGAGGTCTACACCCCCATCGAGCTCTGCAAGAACGGCGTGGTAGTCACCGACTCCCCGGGCCTCAACGAGCACCGCGCCCGCACCGACGTCGCCATGAACTACCTCCCGCACGCGGACGCCATGATCATGGTGCTCTCGTGCGACCAGGCACTCGCCCAGAGCGAGCTCGCGTTCATCGAGCAGCACCTCGGAGAGCGGGCCGACAACGTGTTCTTCCTCTGGAACCGCTTCGATCATGTGGCCGATGCACCGGAGGACCTGGAGCGCATCCTCGCGCGCTCCCGCAAGTACCTCGGCGCGCGCGTGCGTCACGACGAGCGGGTCTACTTCGTGAGCGCGCGTCAGGCGCTCGAGGCACGAAAGAAGAACGATCCTGCGCTCCTCGCGCAGTCGCGCTTCCCGGCCTTCGAGGGCGCCCTCGTGAAGTTCCTCGTCGACGAGCGCGGGCGCGTGAAGGTGCTGGCCCCGCTCCAGGCGTCCGAGGCGGCCCTGCGCGACGTGGCGCTGCAACTCCCCCGCATGGACGCCACGCTGGCGCTGCCCCTCGAGGCGCTCCGCACCAATTACGAGCGCGTCCAGCCGCGCATCGCCGAGCTGGAGACCCGCCGCGAGCGCATCCACCAGCTCTTCGCGCGTCGTCACGCTGCGCTGCAGCGCGCCGTGGGCAGCGCCATCCAGGTGTTCGCCGTCCAGCTCGAGGGGCGCCTCGAGAAAAACTCCCACGACGTCTCGACCACCTGGTGGGACGGCGTCGTGAGCCGCCGCGGGACCCACAAGAAGATCGTCGAGTGGCTCTCCGGCGAGGTCTCCGCGGGCGTCACGGCCTTCGAGAAAGAGACGCTCGCGCCACTCGTCGCGCAGCACATGACCGAGCTGTCGGCCGACCTCGACGACCAGCTCCGGAGCTTCCTCGCCGACATCGACCTCATCCGCAGCGACTTCACGGGCGGCTTCACCGCGGGGCAACTCACGGAGGATGACGGAGACGCCCACCCCCTGAACCGGGTGCTCGCCGCGGCCGGCGCGCTCTTCCTCGTTCCCGTCGGACTCGCGGGGATCGTGATCGACGGTGCCGCGGGCGGGGTCCAGGGAATTCTCCAAGGGCTTGCGTATCAGGTGACGGCACTCGTCGGGGTCTTGATCTTCGCCGTGGCGTTCCCCCCGGCGGCGGCGGTGATCCTGCCCATCGCCATCGCGGCGAGTCTCGGGACGGCCATCGCCCGCGCCGTGGTGGGCGGAAAGAGCGCGGTCGAGGAGGTACGGGAGCGCGCCGTGCGGGACGTCGCCGAGGCGCTCCGCGCCAACCTCCCCACAATGAGCGCGTCCGTCGAGGAGAAGATTGGCGCGAAGATCAACGAGTTCTCGGGCGCCGTCGAACGCGGGATCGGCGTGCTCTCCGAGCAGGTCCGCCAGGAAGTCGAGAGCGTGTGGCTCGAGAAGCAGGCGGGCGAGCAGGCCGTGGCAGAACGCCGCGCGAAGCTGCGCCAGGCGGAGGCCACCCTCGCGGGGCTCGCCAAGGAGCTCGACCAGCTGCGCGGGACCCTGTAGCCCGCACGCCGCGCGCGCCCGCGCGCTAAATTCCCGACATGTCTCGCGCTGTCGGCATCGATCTCGGTGCGTGCAACTCCGTCGTGGCGGCCATGAAGGACGGCGTTCCCGTCGTCCTCCCGGACGCCGAGGGGCGTCGTCTCCAACCCTCCGTGGTGGCCTTCGGGTACGCCAACACCGTCGCGGTGGGGCACAGGGCGCGTCGCCAGCTCGTGCACGCGCCGGAGAGCACGGTCCTGAGCGCAAAGCGCCGGCTCGGGCGTCGCTACAATTCCCCCGAAGTGCAGCGCATGAAGGGCACGACGGCCTTCGGCATCACCGAGGGCGAAGACGGCTCGGTCAAGGTCCGCGCGCAGGGGCGCATCCTCGCGCCGCAGGAGGTCTCGGCGCATGTGCGGATGGGAGTGTCGGAAACGTCGAGGGATTGCTGCCCGAAGGGGGCAGGGCGAGGCGGTACACAAAGAAAGACTACTTTCGAGCACCGGTCACCCTGTAGCCGTACCCCGACGGGACGGGGGGAGGGGTTGACGACTGGGAGGGTCAGGTGCGATCATAAGGGATGAGCGATCCGCAAGCCCGGACGCCAAGAGGTCCGCATGTTCCCATGGTTCAAGTTCGAAGCTCCGCTCCCGCCGAACGCTCCCGCCGACTTCATCGAAGGGACTGTCCGCCGTCTGTACGGAGAGGCCAACGTACACCTCACGCCGGAGGGGTTGGTCGTGGCTCGGACGGGCCGTTACGCCTGGGCGTTCGAGCGAGCCGGCACGACGTTGAGTCCGACGGTGCGTATTTTTGGCTGGCTGCCGAAGTGGGCAATGATTCTTGTGTGGGGCGTCGTGATCGTGTCCGTCCCGTTCAGCCTGGGGTCGATGCTGTTCGTCGTCGCGTTCATGGCCGCTATCTCGTGGTTGGGGCTGAACAAGGCCTTTGGTCCCCGGTTCGTGCAGGCCATGACGCGCGAAGGCTGACCCGGTACGTCGGTAGCCGCGCGCGGAACATCGCGGCGCCTGTTGTGTTTCACGCCACCAGTCGATTTCCGTTGCACGCCGGCTGGCACGAGATCGCTACCGGGATGATGACCACGGGTGCGGGTGCCGGTCGTTCGAGCGTCAGGCGGGAATCGTCCCTGCAAACGTCCATCGCTGCTGAGCCCCGCGGG
>CAJBVW010000458.1 GCA_903959175.1 uncultured Pseudomonadota bacterium | reverse complement strand
GGAGTCGTCCGATACCGGCTCATCCCCCGACTCCGGTCCTCAAAAGGGGACCGGAGTCGTCCGATACCGGCTCATCCCCCGACTCCGGTCCTCAAAAGGGGACCGGAGTCGGTCGATGCTGCGCGCGAGTGCTGTCAGCGCTTGGTCGGCGGGCGCCAGGCCTCGACGCGGGGGCGGACCTCGGCGGGGTTCGGGGCGCCGGTGCCGGTCGCGGGTGCGGGGGCCGGGGCGCGGCGGATGATCATGGTGGCGTCGCCGTCGCCGAGGTCGTGGTCGTCGTCCTCGGCGAGCAGCGCGGCGCGGCGGGCGGCGAGGGCGTCGCCCGTGAGGAGCATTGTGGCGTCCTCGTCCTCGTCGGGGGCGGGGCGCACGGGCGGGCGCGGCGCAGGCTGGGCTTGCGGCGCAGGCTGGGCTTGCGGCGCGGGCGGCGCGGGGACCGGGACGCGCTGGGTCGGCTCGTCGTCGGGAGAGGGCGTCGTGCTCGCCTTGAGCGCGCGCATGCGGGCGAGGAGGTCGGAGGGGCGCGAGGGCGCGGCGGGCGGCGGCGGCGGCGGATCTTCGACGCGGCGCCGCTCGGTGATACCGAGGGCCGCGCGGTGGTCGTTGGGTTCGGCGCGGCGGGTGACGTCCTCGGACTCGGCGCGCTGACGGGCCTCGGCGATCTCGGCCTGGCGTGCGGCTTCGGCTCGCGCGGCGGCTTCGCGCCGGTTGGCTTCCGCGCGGCGGGCGGCTTCGGCGTTGGCGTCGGCGAGCCTCGTGGCGTCGGCGAGCCTCGTCGCTTCGGCCTGGGCCGCGGCGACCCGGGCGGCTTCGTGTTCGGCCGCGGCCTGGGCGCGGGCGGCTGCCTCGGCTTGCGTTTGACGGGTGCTCGCGGCCTCGCGAGCGGCTTCCGCGACGCGAGCGGCTTCCGTGTTCGCGGCCGCGTGGCGGGCGGCGTCCGCCTCGACGCGCAGGCGGGCTACCTCGGTCTCCAACCGGGAGAGGTCCTCGTCGAGGAAGAGTTGGGCGCCGATGGTGTCGACCGCGTCGTTCTCCAGGCGCTCGATCTCCGCGGCAGCGGCGGCGAGCTCGGCGAGGCGGCCCTCCCGGCGCGCCGAGAGCTCGCTGAGCAGCGCGTCGAGCGCGTCCGTGCCGCCGCCCGAGGACGCCCCCTCGAGGTCCTGGAGTTGCTCCCGGGCCGCGTCGCGGGCCTCGACCCGGCGGGCGTGCTCGGATTCGTGCGCTGCGAGGGCGTCGAGGGCCGCCTCGGCGCCGGCCAGAGCCTCCGCGTGCGCGCGCTCGCGCTCGCTCGCCGCTTCGAGGGCGGTGGAGAGCTCGGCTTGCGCGCCTTCGAGGGCCCCCTCGACATCGACGAGGCGGCGCGTGGCCGCGTCGCGTTCGGAGCGCAGTGCCTCGGCGGCGTCGGCCTCCCGCGCGGCGCGCGCGGCGTCGGCGGCGATCGTGTCGCGAAGGCCCTGGATCTCGGCCTCCAAGGCGTGGACCGCGCCGGTGGTGGCCGCGGCCTCGGCACGCGCGCGGACAGCGGTGGCGGCGGCCTCGACGAGGCGCTCCGCCGTGCCGGCGAGCATGACCTCGCGTTCGGTGTGCCCTGCCGTCGCGTCGGACAGCGCGGTGGCGACGCGCTCCGCGGCTCGCGCGAGGCCCTCGGCCTGCGCGGAGAGCATCGTGAGGCGGGCGCGATCGGCCTCCAGGGCGGCGCGGCGCGCGGCCTGGGACGCGACCCGCGCGTCGAGGTGGGTGGCGAGGTCCGTGGACGCGGCCGTCGCGGCAGCGGACTCGTTGCGGCCGAGCTCCGCCTGGAGGGCGTCGAGGGCGCGGTCGGTGGTGTCCGCCTCGGCGTCGAGGGCGTCGAGCCGCGCAAGGGCGGCCGCGTGCGCGGCGCGTAGCTCGTGGAAGCGGGCGTCGGCCGCGTCCCGTTCGTCGTGCTCCCGCGCGGTGGCGAGGGCGGCGGTGGCTTCGGCGGCGGCCAGCGCGGCGCGCGCGTCGGCCACGGCGGCCTCGAGCGTCGCGACGGCGGCGGCGGCGGTGGC
>CAJBVW010000457.1 GCA_903959175.1 uncultured Pseudomonadota bacterium | reverse complement strand
GCGCCGGCCCCGCGCAGGGCGAGGGCGCCGTGATCCGCGCGGACCACGACCGCGAGGAGGGGGTCGCCGCCGGTGGTGGGGTGGTCGGGCCCGAGCACAATGGGGCCGCCGCCGCCGGGCACCTGGACGCCGCCGCGCACCATGGGGGTGGAGAGCGCGAGGTCGCCGTCGACACGGCGGAGCGCGGGGCCGTCGAGCCGCGTGCCGACACGATCGGAGGCGGCGCCGACCCGCCAGGGCCCGGCGAGGAGCGCCGCCCAGGCGTCGAGGGCGAAACGCGCCAGATCGGGGCCGCGGAGCACGCGGATCGCGGCCCCTGGTTCAGGGACGAAGGGGTCAGGGACGAAGGGGTCGGGGACGAAGGGGTCGGGGACGAAGGGGGTGTGGCGATCGGGGCCGCGGAGGGGCCCGACCGGGAGCCGATCCCCGGCGCGCAGGGGCCGCCCCACGCCGCCGCCGAAGCCCGCCGCGAGCAGGAGGCCGCGCCCGCCGAGGACCACGGGGACGTCGAGGCCGCCGGCCACGGCGAGGTAGGCGACACGGCCCTCCTCGGGGGGTGGCAGGGTGCGGACGTGGTCGCGGGGGAGCCACGCGGGAACGCCGTCCCAGGCGATGCGGAGGTCACCCCCGCGCGCGGCGACGACGAGCCCGCCAAAGGCCTCGACCGCGGCGCTGCCCCCGGGGTTGCCGACGGCGCGGTTGGCGGCGACGAGGCGCTCGGGCACCAGCGCACCGCCGGGGGGCACCCCGTGGGCCATGTGGCCGGGGCGGCCGGCGTCCTGCACCCACGCGGGCCCGACGACGGCGACGAGCTCGAGGTGGGCGCTCACGCGGGCTCGAAGCGCACGCGGTCGCCCGGGAGGAGCGTGGCGCCGACGCGCGGATCGAAAGCATCGAAGTCCAGCGCGGTCGCGACGAGGTTCCAGCCACCGGGGGAGGCCGCCGGGTAGACCCCGGTGCGCGGCCCGGCGATGCCGACGGCCCCCTTCGGCACGCGCGGGCGCGGCGCGGGGAGGCGCGGGGCGGCGATGCGTGCGTCCACCGTGGCGAGGTACGCGAACCCGGGGAGGAAGCCGAGGTACCGCACCTCGTAGGTGGCGGCGGCGTGGATCCGCACGACCTCGTCGGGGGAGACCCCGGCCCACGCGGCGACGCGCCCCAGATCCGGCCCGTCGTAGCGCGCGCGCAGGGTGTGGAGGTGGCCGGCGAGGGCCGCGGCCCCGCGCAGGACGACGGCGGCGGCGAGGCCCTCCGCGGTGGGCGCCCCCTCGAAGTACACGGCGGCGTGGGCCTCGGCGAGCACCACGTCGCGCACGCCCGGGAGCGCGGCGAGGGCCGCGCGGGTGGCGGCGCGGTCGACGTCGGCGGGCAGCACGAAGCGCAGCGCGGCCTCTCCCAACGGCGTGACGATCAGCGCGGCGCCGGGGGTCACGCCCCGTCCGCGAGGGCCGCCCGCACCGCGCGCGCGACGGCCACGGCGTTCGGACTGTCCCCATGCACGCACACCGTGTCGTACGCCCCGCTCGCGACGAGCCGCCGCGCCTGGGCAGCGGCGTCCGCGGGGTCGTGGAGGAGCGCGCCGGGGGCGCCGCGCGGCACGAGCCCACCGTCCGCCGTCATCCCGCGATCCGCGAACCCCTCGCGCAGGTAAGGCAGCCCCCGCCGGAGCGCCGCGTCCCGCAGGGCGCCGGTGGGCGGCCCCACCACCGCGACCGGACCGAGCGCCGCCACCGCGCCGTCGATCACGGCGTCCGCCACCGCGGGATCGGCCGCCGCCCGGTGGTAGAGCGCGCCGTGCGGCTTGACGTGCTCGATCGCCACTCCGAGCGCCCGCGCGTGGGCCGCGAGGCGCGCACACTGGGCCTCCACCTCCAACGCGAGCGCCGCCGGCGCCACGTCCATCGCCACCCGGCCGAAGCCGGCGCGATCCGGGTAGGACGGGTGGGCCCCGGCGCGCGTGCCGGCCGCCTGTGCGCGCGCGAGCGTGGTCCGCATCGTGTCGTCGTCCCCGGCGTGGCCGCCGCACGCCACGTTCACCCGGTCGGCGGCCGCCACGAGGGCCGGGGGCTCGTCGGGGAGCTCGCCCGCGTCGATGTTGAGGGAGGGGGTCACGCCGCTCATGTTGCCACGACCGCGCCCGGCTGGGGCGGCGAACGGGGCCGTGACGGTTTCGCGGGGCCGCCGGTTCGCCATCGTGACAAAAACGGATAGAACGGCGGCGCACGCGAGGAGACCATGCGCCTTTCCATCACCTCCCTGTCCACCCTGTTCCTGCTCGTCCCGCTGCTCGGCTGCCCCCCCGCCGAGGACGCCGACAAGGACACCGCCGACACCGCCGCTGACACCGACACCGACACCGACACCGACACCGAGCCCGGCCCCGTGGGCGACGTGCCGGACTACTCGTTCTCCGGCTCCGTCACGGTGACCAGCTCCCTCAACGGCGAGGTCGTCTGCGACGCGGACGCCACCCTCACCGGCACCAACTACACCGGTGACTGCGAAGGCTGCGACTTCGCCGTCGAGATCGACGACACAATCACGCGTGACGACGGCACCGCCGACTGCTCGTACTTCTCGAAGTACTCCTTCATCGAGGGCGGCGGCTACTACGACCTCATCATGGCCGGCGCCTCCGAGTACGCGGGCACCTACTACGACTACGCCAACGCGCTCCTCGTCGGGTACGGCGTGTCGTACGAGTCCTACGGCTACACCTACGACTACCCGGGCCCGTACTTCGGCTCGGTCGCGTACGACGGCTCGCCCTACACCTCGTGGACCCGCACCGGTGACGACGTGAGCTGGTCCCTCACCTACTCCAGCACGTACGACGGCTACGTCGGCGCCTACTACAGCGCGTGCGACACCGTCGAGGACTCCACCGCCACGGAAGGCCCCGCCGGCGAGGGCGGCACCTCCACCGTCGACTGTGACGGCGCCATTGCCGACGTGTGGACCTTCGTGGCCGACGGCACCGGCTCCGTGACCATCGCCATCGACACCACGAGCGACGAGACCGCCTTCGATCCCCAGGCCTGGGTCAACTCCCCGGACGGCTGCACCGAGCTCTACGCGGACGACTCCTTCGACTGCACCTTCCCCCCGCCGGAGTACCAGTGCCCGGCCTTCGACCTCGAGTCCCCCGAGGCCGGCACCTACGAGGTGGTCGTGCTCGGGTACGCGAAGTCCTGTGCGGGCAGCGAGGCCGCGTACGAGCTCCGCGTCGGCGGTGCCGCCTCGGACGTGGCCCTCGCCCACGACGATATTGCCTCGTACAGCATCGAGAGCTTCACGCTCGACATCGGCGTGACCGGCAGCGGCACCCTGACCGCCGAGTAGCGCGGAGGGGGCCTCGGCCCTCGCCCATCGGGAAGCCCGGGCTCAGCTCCGGGCTTCTTCGTTTTTGGGGGCGGGCGGCACCTCGACGGTGCGGTGGCGGTCACCCGGAGATCACCGCCCCTTCGCGAGCTCCTGCGACACGGCGTAGGCGGCCTGGGCCTCAGCGTCGCGGCCGAGCTTCTTGAGCACGTTCGCCTCGAGCAGCGCGCACCCCGGGTAGCGCGGCGCGAGCGCGCGGCACGCGTTCACCGTCTTCTCGGCGTCGGGGTACTTCTTCAGGTTGAACTGCGCCTGCGCGACCGAGTGGAGGGTCTCCGGGGAGGGCGCCTCGCGGCCGCGGATGATCTCGAGCTGGGCGAGCTGCTCGTCGTAGCGCTTCTGGCCGGCGTAGATCTCGACGAGCACGCGGCGCGTGGGGAGCGCCGGCGGGAACAGGCGGAGCTCCTCCTCCAACACCGACTCGGCCTGGAGGACCTCGCCGCGCGCGCGCAGGGCCAGCCCGAGCGCGTGGTTGACGAAGGGCTGGTTCGGGTCGCGCGCGAGGGCGTCGGTGAGGAGGAGCTCGGCGTCCGCGAAGCGGCCCTGCATCGCCAGCGCGACGCCGGACATGCCGACGGCGGTGGCCGAGTCGGGGAGCTGGGCCCGGGCGCGCGCGGCCTCCTGGCCGAGCTGCGGCGAATTCGTGAGGACCAGGGCGTGGAGATAGCTGGTCCACGCCGTCGCGAGGTAGGGGTCGATGGCGAGGGCAGAGCGGAGGAGCTCGGCGCCCGCGGCGGGGTCACCCATCTGCATCTTGAGGGTGCCCATCATCGCCTTGGTCTGCGATCCGGGGCGTTCGGACTCCAGCTTCTCCAGCGCGGCGTAGGCCTCGGGGAGCTTCTTCTCCCGCCACATCACGTTGGCCTGGAGCATGCGCGTCTCGACGAGGTTCGGGTCGGCGGCGAGCGCCTCCTCGACGGCCTCGCGCGCCTTCGGGAGATCCCCGTCACGGAAGGCCCGGCGCGCCTTCTCCAGCTTCGCGAGCACGGGGAGCTGCTTGACGGGGTCGGGCAGGCCCTCGGTGACGGGGCCGTCGGTGCCGGTGGTGAGGTAGCCGAGGGCCTCGAGCTGCGCGACGCGCTCGGGGCTCATGTCCGCGCGCGAGGCGGTGGCGGCGGGCTCCATCGCGGCCACCATGCCGTCGAGCCGGCCGTCCATCGTCGTGAGCAGGGCGGGCTCGGTGGCGGCGAGATCGTCGGCCTCGCGGGTGTCCGCGCGGGCGTAGAGCTCCGGCGTGGTCGAGCCGATGAGCTTGTTGGTGTCCGTCACGAGCGCCTGTTGCGGCGCCCATCCGTAGTGGTGGAAGGCGTACTGGCTCTCTGCGAACACGGCGCGATCGGCCCCGGCGGGGAGCGTGCCCGTCGCGAGCGCGGGCCCGAGGTCCATGCCGTCGAGGCCAGCGGGCACGGGCAGGCCGACGGCAGCGAGGATGGTGGGCGTCAGGTCGACGAGGCTGACCGGCGTGGTCACGACCTTGCCGCCCTCCCCCACCGGCGGGCGCACGAGGAACGGGATGTGGGTCGTCGCGTCGTAGAGGAGCACGCCGTGGAGCTGCTCGCCGTGGGAGCCCATGCCCTCGCCGTGGTCGGCCACGACGAAGATCCAGGTGTGGTCGAGCTCCTTGTGCTCCTCGAGCCAGGTCCGAAGGCGGGCGACCTGCGCGTCAACCGTCGCGACCTCAGCCGCATACGGCTTGCCGGGGAACTGGGAGGCGTAGGGCTCGACGGGCGCGTAGGGGTGGTGGGCGTCGAACATGTGGACCCAGGCGAACCAGGGCTGGTCCCCGGTGCCGTTGGCGTCGAGCCAGCCGATCGTGTCGTTCACGACCTCGGCGCCGGGGCGCTCGACGCGCCAGCGGTTGCCGTCGTCTCCCACGGGGCCCATCTCGTCGAAGAAGGCCCCGAAGCCCTGGGCGAAGCCCCAGTGGTGGGACGTGACCTCGGCGCCGACGGACGCCATGGTCTTGTAGCCGGCCGTCGTGAGGCGCTCGGCGAGGGTGACCGCGTCGTCTCCGAGGAAGAAGTCACCGTTGTCGCGCACGCCGTGGCGCGGGGGGTACAGCCCGGTGTGCATCGAGGAGTGCGCCGGGATCGTGAGCGGCGTGACGGTGTAGGCGCGGTCGAAGCGCACGCCCTCGGTCGCGATGCGGTCGAGCGTCGGGGTGGCGCCCGTGGTCGAGCCGTAGGCGCCCAGCGCGTCCACCCGCGTGGTGTCGAGCGTGACGAGCAGCACGTTGGGCCGCGGCGCGGGCGCGCAGGCGCCAAGGAGCAGCAGGAGCGCGGCGCAAGCCGGGGCCCGCTTCGGGAGGGCGGTGTGCATGGCGGCGCGTATATGCCGCGCGCGGGCCCGGAGCCGGGGGAACCCGTTAGCGGGGCGTGTGCTTCCGCCCCTCGCTCGTCGTGTGTTCCCTGCCCTGCTCCTGGCCGCCGGCCTCGCCGCGAATGCCCGCGCGGAGGATCCGAAGCCCGCTGAGGCCGACCCTGCCGTCGTCCCCGCGGCCGCGCCGCTCCCCGCGGCCGCGCCGCTCCCCGAGGCCGCGCCGCTCCCCGCCGCCCCGCCCGCCCGCGAGAAGCTGCGCTGGCTCGTCGTCCCCAACCTCTCCTATGACAGCGACGACAAGCTCGGCTTTGGCGCGCGCGCCGAGGTCGTCCAGCCCGAGGCGGGCCTGGATCCCTACAAGAGCTCCTTCGTCGTACACGCCTTCCTCACGACGAACGGCTACCACCACCACCGCTTCCGCTTCGATCTCGTGGGGCTCGGCCCCGAGGGCCGCGAGCGCGTCACCGGGCACTTCGCCTTCCGGGCGTGGCTGAACGACGGCTACTGGGGCGTGGGCAACGGCACCGAGCGCGAGGTCGCGTACGAAGGCGCCGGTGCCGACGATCCCGACCGCAAGCGCTACCGCTACTCGCTGATCCAGCCCTTCGGCCAGCTCGCCCTCCGCCACCGCATCGTCGGGCCGCTCTCCGCGTTCGCCTCGGTGAACGTGCGCTACAGCCTCGTCGACGCCGAGCCCACCGCGCTCCTCACCGAGCAGCAGCCCTTGGGCATGGACGGCGGCCTGGGCGTACAGCTCATCGGCGGCGTCCTCTGGGACACACGCGAGCCCGAGGTCACCCCCGACAAGGGCTGGGTGCTCGAGGCCTCCGCGCGCGGCGTCACCGGCGCCTACACCTTCGGCGGCCCCTTCGCCTCCGCTCGCGCCTGGGCGAAGCTCGGGCCCGGCGTGGTCCTCGGCCAGCGCGTCATGGGCGAGTGGCTCTTCGGCGACGTGCCCTTCTACGAGATGGTGCATTGGGGCGGCTCCCTCCCCATCGCGGGCTTCGGCGGCGCGGACACCCTCCGCGGCATGGCCTTCGGCCGCTGGCGCGCCCCCGGCAAGGCCATCGCCAACACCGAGCTGCGGATCGACGTGCTCCACCACACCTTCCTGAAGCAGGACGTGCGCTGGCAGCTCGTCCCGTTCGTGGACATCGGCACGGTCTGGGGCGCGGACGCCGACGCGACCGCCCCGGCGCCGACGCTCCCGATCCACCCCACCGGCGGCGGCGGCGTGCGCGTGATCTGGGCGGAGACCCTCGTGGGCCGCGTCGACGCCGGCGTGAGCCAGGACCTCACCGACGAGGGCGACGCGCTGGAGTGGGGGATCTACCTGATGTTCGACCACATGTTCTGATGGGACCCGGCGGGCGGGGGTCGGGCCCCGCGATAGAGCCGCGCGCATGCGCCCCCTCGCCGCCCTCGTCCTCGCGTGTGCCCTCGCGGTCACGCTCGCCCCCGTCGTCAGCGCACCTGCGCTCGCACGCTCCGAGGCCCTCCCTTACGAGGAGATCCCGGCGCTCCCGATCGACTGGCAGAAGGCCGGCGACGAGACGGCCGCCCTGCTGTCGGAGTACATCCAGGTCGACACGACCAACCCGACCGGAAACGAGAAGGCCGGCGCGGACTTCCTCGCCACGCGCCTCGCCGCCGTCGGCATCCCCTCGGAGCAGGTCGAGCACGCCCCCGGCCGGTCCTCGCTCATCGCCCGGTTGGCGCACACGCCCGTCGCCGGCATCGTGAGCGAGAAGCCGCTCTGCCTGCTCTCCCACATCGACGTCGTCACGGCGGAGCCCTCCCGCTGGCCCGAGGGCAAGGGCCCCCTCTCCGGCGCCATCGTGGACGGCGTGGTGTGGGGCCGCGGCGCCCTCGACATGAAGGGCCTCGGCGCCATCGAGGTCCAGACGATGATCGAGCTCGTGCGCCTGGGCGTGCCGCTCCGTCGGGACGTGATCCTGCTCGCCGTCGCCGACGAGGAAGTCGACAACATCGGCATGGTCGACATCGTGGCGCACCACTGGCCGCGCATCGACTGCTCGCAGGTCCTCAACGAGGGCGGCCTCGGCATCAAGGACCTGTTGTTCGAGGGCCAGACCGTCTACGGCATCTCCGTCGCGGAGAAGGGCCTCCTCTGGGTCCGCATGGTCGCCACGGGCCCCGCCGGGCACGGCTCGAGTCCCAACCCCGAGTCCGCCCCCGCCCGCCTCCGCCGCGCGCTCGTGGCGCTTGACGCGTACGACCCCAAGCCGAAGATGCACGCCTCGCTCGCGCAGCTCTTCCACAATGTCGGCGCCACGCGCGGCGGCGTGGTCCGCTACGTGCTCAACCACCCGCGCATGCTCCACGGCCGCTTGCTCGCCGAGAACGCCGGTCGCGCCTTGTTGACCGACACGATCAACGTGACCGGCTTCAACGGCGGGCTCGCGCCCAACGTCGTCCCCTCCGAGGTGTCCGCCAACCTCGATTGCCGGCTCCTCCCCGGCACGACCCCCGAGGCCATGCTCGCCCGCCTCCGCACGCTCGTGCCCGATCCGCTCGTGCGCTTCGACGTGCTCGACGCGAGCCTCGCAAACGAGAGCCCCGTCGACGACCCCTTCTACCGAGCGCTCGCGCGTCACGTCGTGGGGGGCCGCACGGACGCGGTGGCCGGCCCCGCGCTCTCGCCGGGCTTCACCGACTCGTTGTTGTTGCGGCCGCTCGGCGTACACGCCTACGGCCTGGCCCCCTTCGAGGTCACGGTGGAGCAAGCCGAGACCCAACACGGCCACGGCGAGCACGTGTCCGTCGAGAACCTCCGCAACGGCCTCCGCACCGTGCTCGGCGCGGTGATCGAGGTGGCCGCGGTCGACCCGAAGCACCCCGTCCCGGCCGCGCCGACGCCCAACTGAAGCGCGACTACCGCCGCCGCGCCAACCCGAGCGCCAACGCGATCCCCATGACGACGCTCGCCATCGACCCCGGCGCCGACGAGCACCCCAGGCCGCGCGCCTCGACCCCGTAGCAGAGCTCTCCGCCGGCGGCCTCGCGCCCCGAGAGGTCGACCCCGGTGGCCTGGAGACACACCTCGTCCGGCTTGGCGTCGGACGCGGCCTCGACCCACACGCTGACCTGGCCGGGGCCCGCGGGCGGGAGGGTGATGCCGACAATGTCACCGGTCGCGACGTCGCGCACGACGACGATCGCCGGGAAGATGGCATCGGCGTCCACCGACACGTCGAGCGCGCCGGAGCTGGTGGCGCCGTCGTAGGTCAGGGTGCGGGTCTCGTCGGTGACCAGCTCGGGCGACGGCACCTCGACCGCGACATCCGTGCCGGTGGTGAAGCCCACGACCACGTCGCCCATCATCGAGGCGCTCGCCGAGATCTCGTACGCCGTGTCCGCCGCGAGCCCAGCGCCCACATCGAGCGGGACGAGGCGCATCCCGGGCTCCACCACGACGACCTCCTCGCTGAGGACAACCCCGCTCTCGACCTCGACAAGGCGGACCGTCACCTCGGACTGCGCGGCGGCGTCGAACGCGAAGACGGGGAGCGTGTCGACCGGCACGCCCTCGGCGCCGGCCGGGGGGTTCACCGCGACGACGACGATCGGGCGCGGCATGATGACGTACGCGCGGGCCGAGGGGAGCGCGAGGGGGAGCGAGAGGGTGAGGGCGAGCAACATGGGGGAGCCTCCGTTCAGCCAACCAAGCAAGCGGCGTGCCATGCGCCCCTCCTATACTGATCCCGCAGCGGCCGCGTCCGCGCGGTCCGTCTGCCCTGTTCCCCGCCTCCTTCCTCTACTCGACGGTCACGGACGAGCCCGAGCCCGAGTACGCCCAGGCAATGCGTCCCGCCGTCTTCGACCTCGACCAGACCCTGATCCGCGCAGAGGCGCTCGATTGGAGCCTCTGGCTGTCAACGATCACCGAGGCGCTCGGCGTGAACTGCCCGTCACGGAAGCAGTGGTAGCAGCTGGCGGGGTCCGGGGCCCGCGTCCGGGACGACGATCATCCGAGGCCGAGGACGCGAAGCTCCCGATCGAGTCAGCGCCTGTTGGGCGAGCACCTGAGCTTCGGCACGGCACGCCTTCGTGGCCGAAGATCACCCGTGCGCACGCGGTTAGAATCAACTTCGAACCTCCGTGCGCAGCTTACCATGCGTCGTGAAGCATAAGGACGCGCTTGCACCCTGCCGTCGAGCCCGGGCTGGCTTCGGGTCCTTCGAAGCACGAATTGCCGGATGCTGAGTCTATGGCTATGATGATGTACATCTCGGAGCCCTCATGCCGCGCGCCTACTCGATCGCCGAAGCCCGCGACCAGCTTCCCTCGCTCGTACACGACGCCGAGCAAGGCGGGCGGGTCTCCCTCACCCGCAGGGGGAAGCCCGTGGCCGTGCTCATCTCCGTCTCCGAGTACGACCGCCTGACGGCCGGGCGGACGGACTTTCTCGGAGCGCTCGCCGACTTCCGGGCCCGTAACAATCTGGCCGAGCTTGACCTCGGGCATGCTCTCGATGACACGCGCGACCGCTCCCCTGGACGGGAGGTCGACTGGGGATGATTCGCTTCTTGCTCGACACCGACGCGCTCTCCGAGCCCATTCGCCCCAAGCCGGACCCGCGCTTCCTTGAGCTTCTCGACGCACACCGGGACGAGTGCGCCATCGCCTCCGTCACGTGGCACGAAGCGGTCTACGGACTCAGCCGCCTCCCGAGCGGGCGCCGTCGAGACGTGCTTCATGACTACCTGCACGGTGTGGTGCGGACTTCACTCCCGGTGCTCCCGTACGATGGCGCGGCCGCAGAGTGGCACGGGCGGGAGCGTGCCCGACTTGTCGCCGCTGGCCTCACTCCGTCGTTTCCCGACGGCCAGATCGCCGCGATCGCACGCACCCAGGGGCTCGTGGTCGTCACCGCGAATCACGACGACTTCAAGCACTTCGACGGGCTCGAGATTCGATCCTGGCGCGAGTAGTGCGCGGACTCGGACAGCATCCGCGTAGCCGTCCGCCCCCGCGATCCTAAGGTGCGCACCCTCGGCGAAGACGCCGAGGGGGACGGCGGCCGAGATGGCCCGCGCGGGGACGCGTCGAGGCCGCCTCGCACGTCAGCAGTCGTCTTCGCGTTCGCAGACAGTGCACATTTGCT
>CAJBVW010000456.1 GCA_903959175.1 uncultured Pseudomonadota bacterium | reverse complement strand
CGCACAAGTGCGACCACTTCGGCGAGTTCGTTCGCTTGGGGCCACGGCGACGGGCCGCACAGCGGCCCCATGGCACCCCGCTCGCCCTCGAAGCCCCCGCGATGCGAACGAACTCGCACAAGTGCGACCACTTCGGCGAGTTCGTTCGCTTGGGGCCACGGCGACGACCCGCTCGCCCCCCTCGAAGCCCCGCTCGCCCCCTTCAAAGCCCCGCGCCCCCGTCACCACCCCGCCCGCGTGCGCCCCGCCCGCCCTGATCCCGCAGTGGCCGCGCGTCCGCGCGCGGTCCATCTGCCCCTCCGCTCAGCCTTCGTTCCCCCTCCCGAGCCGCACGCACGGCCGCTCCGGGTCGCCGCGCCTGCACCAGCCACCGGGACCGGGGAAGATCCACGGCGCGAGGGCTTCGGGCGAGGTCGCCTGGGTTTCCGCGCGACAGGCACCGAGCCGACGAGCGCGAGGGGCTGGAGGACGCCGATGGCGCGGTCGATCTCGGCGCGTAGGCCGCTCGCCGGCGGCGCGGTGACGCGGGCGCGCACGGCGTCGTGGAGCGGCGCGACGGTCTCGAGGACGCGCGGGCGGGTGGTCGTCCGCGCGAGGTGGCGCGCGAGGGGCGCCAACCACTCCGCGGGGTCGGCGAGCACCACCCGCGCCGCGAGGAGGGGCGTGCCGCGCAGCTCCGCCCACGCCCCCGCGTCGAGGGGCTTGCCGAGGGCGTACGCCTGGACACACACGACGAGACCGAGGTGGTCCACGCGCGCCGCGAGGCTCCGCGGCGACCACCCCGGCGCGAGCGGCGCCCCTCCCTCGAGGTGCGGCGGCATCGACACCGACGTGGTCTTCGACCGCGCCGCCGCCCTTCAGGCTCGTCGCGCGGGGAACTACTTGTCCTTCGGCGCGTCGCCCTTGGTCGGGACGACCGTGGCGGGCCCGTCCACCGCGCCGTCGGTGCGCGCGGCGACCACGAAGTCCACGCGGCGGTTCTTGGCCTGATCCGCCGAGGACTTCTCCTTCACGAGCGGGCGGGTCTCGCCGTAGCCGGTCGCGTTCAGGCGCTCGATGGCCACCCCCTTGCTCGCCATGTAGGTCCGCACCGACTCGGCGCGGCCCTGCGAGAGCTTGAGGTTCGCCGCGTCGTTGCCGCGGCTGTCCGTGTGGCCCTCGATGGAGAGCTTCGAGAGCTCCGGGTGATCCTTGAGGATCTCGGACACCTCGTCCAGGAGCGCGTAGCTCTCGGGCTTGATGATGGCCTTGCCCGTCTCGAAGTAGACCGAGTCCTTGATCTCGATCTTCGCGACGGTGAGCGCCGCCTTGGACGGCAACATCTCCAGCTTCAACGTCGCGGTGCCGTCCTTGACGAGCACGATCTCGGCCTTGGCGTTGCGGTAGCCGGGCGCCGAGCCCGTGAGCTGGTAGGTGCCGGGGCGCGCCTTGACGTCGCCGGCGGCGGTCGCGGCGACGGGGGTGGGGCCGGCCGCGGCCCACGTCGCGTCGGCGACGGGCTTGCCCTTCTGGTCGACGATGACGACGGCGAGGGTGCCGCGGGGCGCGGGCACGCGGATCTCGACGGTGGCGGGGCCGCCCGGAGGGACCTCGCCGGTGGCCGTGACGCCGAGCGCCGCGACGCTCAACGGGCCCGCCGCGAGGTCGACCGTCTCGCCGGAGGTGCCGGTGCGCGGGATGCCGCCCGCGAGGGTCCACTGGGTGCCGTCCACGGCGACGCCGTCGGTGTCGACGACCTTGAACGTGACGCGCGCGAGCTCGGCGCAGCCGTCGGTGTCCTCGTAGGCGTCCATGTCCTCGGGCACGTCGGGGCAGGCGTCGTTCGCGTCCACCACGCCGTCCGTGTCGCGGTCGGGCGGGGCCTTCTTCGCGAGCGGATCCCACGCCACGCCGAGGAGCGCGCGCAGCTTGGGGGTGGTCACCGCGTTGGAGAGGCCGAAGGCGACGCCGGGGCGGAGGAGGAGCGCGCGACGCTCGCCGGCGCGGTACCAGCCGCCGAGCAGGAGCTCGGTGGGGCGGGCGGCGGCGTTGCCGAGGTCGGAGAGCACGCCCGCGGTGTAGACCTCGGCCGCAAAGCCGACGGCGTCGGTCGCGCGGTAGGCGAGGCCCGCCTGGAGGTTGGCGGTCGTGCCCCACTCGACGTTCTCGAGCGCGACGGTCGGCTCGAGCGTGACGCCGATGTCGAGCACGGCGTCGAGCTTCTTGCCGATCGGCTTGTCGAGGCTCGCGACCGCCTCGAAGCCGAGGCCGTTGGTGCCGAGGGCGCCGCCGGCGGTCGACGTCGGCAGCCAGGTGCGCGCGGAGAGCGCGAAGCCGAGCGGGGCCTTCTGGTTGTCGAGGAGGCGGTACTTCACGTCCACCGCGATGTCGCCGACGCCGGTGGTGTCGTCTTCCGTGCCGCCGAACGCGCGGAGGATCACCGGGAGGTCCACGCCGATCCGGAAGTTGCCGACGGTGTAGGCACCGATGGCGTCGAGCTGGAGCAGGTTGGAGACGATGTCGACGGTGGTGCCGTCGCCGGAGGTGTACTGCAGCGGCGCCAGGGTGTAGGACGCCACGCCGCGGGCCGCGAAGCCGCGCTCACCGAGGTCGGTGTCGATGGCGCGCAGGAACTCGTGGGAGTCCATCGAGGGGCGGAAGGTCTGGACGTTGAGGTCGGGCGTGGCGCCGCCGGTCACGGCGTCCTGAGCCCACGCCGAGGCGGCCAGCAGCGAGAGAGAGAAGATCATCGGGGCCATCCGTAGGTGCGTGATCAGGAGCGACGGCGACGCGTGACCGCCGCGAGGGCGAGCGCGCCGAGGGCGAGGCCCGCGGGGGAGGTGGCGGGGGTGCCGGTCGAGGCGCAGCCCCAGCCGCCCGAGTAGAAGCCGGCGTCGGTGTCGGCGTCGTCGTCGACCACGGGCACGTCGTCGTCGACCACGGGCACGTCGTCGCCGCCCGCGAGCGGGTCGAGCCCAGCGTCGACCTCGTCGCCGTCGTTCACGCCGCCGCCGTCGGTGTCCGGGTCCAGCGGGTCGGTGCCGGTGTCGTTGACCTCCTCGCCGTCGCTGAGGCCGTCGCCGTCGGTGTCGGCGTCGTTCGGGTCGGTGCCGAGCGCGATCTCGTCGTCGTCGGTGAGGCCGTCGTCGTCGGCGTCGTCGTCGACCACGGGCACGTCGTCGCCACCCGCGAGCGGGTCGAGCCCGGCGTCGACCTCGTCGCCGTCGTTCACGCCGCCGCCGTCGGTGTCGGCGTCGTTCGGGTCGGTCTCGGTGAGGCCCACCGCGCCGTCGGCGTCGGCGTCCTCTTCGCCGTCGGAGAGGCCGTCGGTGTCGGTGTCGGCGTCGAGGGGGTCGGTCGTGGAGGTGGGGTCGGCGTCCACCACGAGCGTGCCGGCGG
>CAJBVW010000455.1 GCA_903959175.1 uncultured Pseudomonadota bacterium | reverse complement strand
CTCGACGATCCGGCGCGTCGGGTCCTCGGTCGGCGCGACGGGCGGCGCGAGCCCGGCGCTCACGTCCGCCCCCCCGACGGCGCGGCGCTCGGCCTGAGCGTCGAGGAGGGCGACGAGCCGCGCGGGCCCCCCGCCGAGGTGGATCACGCCCTCCGGTACGCCCGCCGGCTCGGGCCCGACCGACACGAGCACCGCGCCCCGCAGCGCCGGCGTCCGCAGCCGCGCGTCGCTCCCGTCGACGCCGCCCACCGCGCCGACCTCGTCCCCCACGAGCAGCACGCCCTGCGCCGGCTCGCCGAGCCACGCGGTGACGGCGTCCACGGCGTCCGCCTTGTCGGTCAGCCCGATCTCGACGTGCTTGCCGTCGCTTGTGACCCGCGGCTCCGGGAGCCCGCACGCCACGCCCTCCGCCCGCGCGCGCCGCACCACCTCCGCGACCCCGCCGCGCCACCCGGCGCCCGCGAGCCGTGCCTCCACCGCGTCCACCAGCTCGGCGATTCGCGCCTTGGGCGGGTCCGACCACGAGGGGAACAGGTCGATCTTCCTACGGTTCAGGCGGTCCCGGATCACGCGCACGTCCAGCCCCGTCGCCCTCCGCACCGCCTCCGCGACGCGATCCGCGGCCACGTCCAGCGCTTCGTCCTCGGCCGGGGTGGCGAGCCGCCGCGCGAGGAGCATCGGCTCGCCCGAGGCGTCGTAGCCGTACAGCTCGGAGCCCCGGTTCGTGGCGACGAGCAGCCGCGCGACGTGGGGCCCCCGCAGCGCGCCGGCCAGCGCCCCGTCGACGTGGCTGAAGCGCGTCCCGGTCACGACGGCGAGGTGGGCCCCGGCGCGAAGGAGGCGGTCCATCGCGGCGCCGAGCACGCGCGCGTCCGAGCGGCGGTCGGCCACCGCGGTGCCGTCCCAGTCGAAGACGATCAGCGGAAAGATTCCGTCGAGTGGGGAGTTCTCGACGGCGGCCGGGGAGGGGGCGAGGTCCAGCATCCGGCGAAGCTGTGCACGCCGCCCCCGTCGGGGAGGGAAATATCCGCGCTACGGCCCGTAACGCCCGTCGGGGCCCGGGAAGGCGGTGCCGTCCGCGAAGGTGCCGGGGCTCTGGTCGCCGACGGAGCCGGTCGCGTAGCGATGGTGGGTGTACACGGCGCCGAAGACCTCCGGCGCGAGCACGAGCGAGGCGTCGTCGATCGCGTCGGCGCCGCCCTCGTCGCCGTAGGGGGCCGCCCCGATCTCCTCGCCGGTGGCGGCGCGCAGGGAGCAGCGGTCTCCCTCGTTGTTCATCGCGATGCCGTAGCGCAGGCCCACGTCCGCGTTGCTCGCGGCGAAGAAGCTGGCGAAGGGCGCGCTGAGGGCGGAGGGGTCGCCGCCGCCGAACACGACGAGGGCCTCGCCGGCGCGGAGGACGGTGCCGTCCGGGAAGGTGTGGCGCGGCACGAGGAGGTCGACGTCCCAGAGGGTGACGCCGGACACGTCCACCGTCACGTCGGCGGCGTTCGCGATCTCCACGAACTCGTCGTCCACGGGGTCGAAGGCGCCGTCGCCGTTCACGTCCGCGGTGGTGGCGGGGTCGGCGAGGAGCTCGTTGATCGCGAGGTCGCCGGGGCCGGCGGGGACCACGCTCACGGTGACCGGGAGGACGAGGGGGGTCTCGCCGTCGCGGAGGTTGGGGTTCACGACGATGTCGGTGGCGCCGCCGCCGAGCGGCTGGCCGACGCCGGTGGCGTAGAACTTCAGCACGCCCTCGTCGGAGGAGGTGAACGTTGCGCCGGCGGTCACGTCGACCAACGAGAAGTCGTCGTAGTGGGCCATCACGGTGAAGCGCACGGTCTGGCGCGTCGTGAGCGAGAGGGTCTTGCCGTCCATGGGGTCCCACGACACGCTCACACTGTCGAGCAGGGGGGCGGTGTCGGTGTCGGTGTCGGTGTCGGTGTCGGTGTCGGCGTCCGTGTCCGTGTCCGTGTCCGTGTCCGCCGGAGTGTCGGTGTCCTCGGCGGTGTCGAGGTCCGCGCCGGTATCGGCGGGGTCGTTCTTCTCGGAGGCGCACGCCGAGAGGAGGAGGAAGAGCAGGGGCATGTCGGCTCGCGGGAGGGTGGCGCATCCTAACACCCGTATGGCGCTACACATCCGTGGATGTTCGGACTCCTCCTCCTCCTCGGCATGGCTCCCCCCGCCCCCGACTCCGCCTCGCGCGGGTGGCCCCGGGAGAGCTGCGCCTCGCGCGCACGACGACGCGCGACGGCCGCGTGATCCAGCAGTGGACGCGCGCCTGGCGCGGCGCCCCGGTGGAGGGTGACCAGGTCGCCGTCGTCGCGATCGGCGGGCGCATCGCCGCGGTGTGGGCCCAGCTCACGCCGCTCTCCCTCACGCCGATCTCCCTCACGCCGCTCTCCCTCACGCACGGCCCGCGCGCCGGCGAGCGTGTCCTCCCCGGCGTCGACAAGGGCTCCCCGCGCCTCGTGCGCCGCGCCACCGAGGGCGGCCTCGTCGTGTATCGGGACCGCTCGAACACCGTCGTCCACCGCTACGACCCGCGCGCGTACGGGGACTTCTCCAGCACCTACGAGGAGCGCACCGTCGGGGACGCCCTCCTCACCGGGCCCGCCCGCGCCGTGACCCTCACCGACACGAGCGGCGCCACCGACGTCACTGCGGACGACGGCGGCGCGATCGCCGCCGACACCGCCGTCCCCTACGCCGCCGTCCCCTACGCCGCCGGCACCTTCGCGGGGGACGTGTCGGAGGGCTCCGCCGACTACATCGCGGCGAGCATCCTCGACGATCCCACCCTCGCGCCCAACGCGTGGGCGGACGGCAGCGGCATCCGCGAGCTCGACACCGACAAGCGCTACCCCGACGACATGGTGAACGAGGTCCACGCCGACGGCCTCATCTGGGCGAGCTTCCTCTGGAACCTCCGCACCGACTGGGGCGCGGACGCCGCCGACGAGGACTCGGTCGCGCTCTGGTACACGGTCGGCAACGCGTCCGTCCCCACCGACGCCGGACCCGCCGAGGGCGACACCGGCGGCGACACCGGCGGCGCCGAGGAGATCGACGCGTGGGCAGCGTGGCGCAGCGTCCCCCTCACGCGCGCCGGGGACGCGTGGAGCGGCACGATCCCGCGCCAGGTGGCGGCCAGCCGCGTGCGCTACTTCATCCAGGCCGCGTCGGACGACGGCACGCAGGTCGCGCGGGCGGACGGCGGCGACGAGGAGGGCGTCTACAGCTTGTCGCGTGGACCGCCCACGAGCTGCCCATCTCGGGCCTCCTCGAGGCCGACGGATCCACGCAGCTCACCTGGACGCTCTCCTCGGACCAGGGCCTCGAGTACGGCGGCTGGGCGATCGACGAGGTGTGCGTCGTGACGCTCGCGGACGTGCCCGGGCACTACCGCGTGCGCGATCTCGTCGCGACGGATGCTGCGGAGGACGTGGCGATCACCTGGTCCCAGCCGTGGATGGCGCCGCTCTCCGCGACCGTGCTCGTCCGCTCGGCCGACGGCTACCCGACCGGCCCGGTCGACACCGCCGAGCCCGAGGACACCGCGCCCCCCGAGGACACCGACGTCCCCGACATGGACGAGGACGAGGACGCCGATCCCGTGCCCGAGGACGAGACCGGCTGCGGCTGCGCGACGGGCGGCGGCGATGCTCTCCCGTTGCTGGGCGTCGGCGCGGCGCTGCTCGTCGGGCGGGTGCGTCGCGTCGCCCGGGTGGGACGGAGCCGTTCGACGCGCTAAACCGCTCCCGCTCGAGGTCCCCGATGTTCGCCCTCCTCACTGCGCTCGTGCTCGCCTCCCCGGCCTTCGCCCAGTCGTTGTGCCCCGAGGTGCAGCGCGCGGAGGCCCTCGGCGACGCTGGCGACCTCGACGGCGTGCTCACCGTCCTCGAAGCGCATGTCAAGACGCATCCCGACGACGTCGAGGCCCTCTGGCGCCTCTCCCGCGCGCTCTACGAGAAGGGGGAGGTCCTCGCGCAGACCGTGCCGGACAGCCAGCGGCTGCCGCTGTACGACCGCGCGCGGGTGCTTGGGAAGCAGGTGCAGGTGCTCGCGCCGGACAACGGCATGGGGTACCTCTGGGAGGGCGCCGCCATCGCGCGCGTGGCCACGGCCCGCGGGATCCTCGCCTCGTTGTTCCTGGCGGACGACGTGGAGAAGCTCTGGCTCAAGGCGCTCACGACCTCGACGCGCTACCGCATGGCCACCGGCATCTCCAGCTTCCCGGGGGACGTGTACAACGGCCTCGGCCAGCTCTACCGCCTCGTGCCCGACTACCGGGCGGTCGAGTGGATCGCCGGGATGCGCGGCGACATCGACAAGTCGGTCTACTACTTTCGCCTCATGGTGAAGGACGATCCGGCGCGCCTCGAGGGCGTCAAGGAGCTGGGCGTCGCGCTCCTGTGCAAGGGCTACCGGCAGGAGGATGAGGCCGCGAAGGCGGAGGGCCGGATGTGGCTCGGCAAGGGCCGACTCTTGCCTGCGAGCTACCCCACGGACGTCATCGACAGCCACCAGATCCCCGTCATCCTCTCCCGCGAGAGCGAGGCGTGCGGCTACTCGCGGGACGGGTGGGAGGACGTGTCGGAGAGGTCCTACTCGGCGAAGTAGCCCTGGTTCCGACGGGCTAGTCCTCGAAGACGAAGGCGGACGTCGCCTCGAATTCGAGGACGGTCGAGAGCTGGGGGCAGGTGCCGGTGTCGTCGGGGTAGAGGTCGGCGTAGGTCCGCAGCAGGTCGATCGCGAGGTCTGCGATGGCGATGTCCCCGCGGCCTTCGAGGATGTCGATGAGGTACTGGATCTCGATCCCGCCGCCGATGTAGCCGCTCGCGGTGCCGTCGGGGCGCAGGGTGAGGGAGAGGGCGGCGTCGTGCAGCTCGAGCAGGAGCGACACATCGAAGATCTGCATCGGGATCGTCATCGCCACGCCACGGGCCTCGACCGTGCCGTCCACGAGGGCGAGGCCCTCCACGCGGCTCGGGGTCACGCTCGGGTCGACGTCGAAGGTCTGCCCGGAGAGGAGCACGCCGTCGGTGCCGAGGCGCGGGGTCCCGCTGCCCTGGAAGACCGATACATTGATACATGTATCATTCACGGGGTCGTCCACGTCCTCGAGCTGGACCATGAACAGGACGTCCCCGGAGTCGATGGCTTCCTGGAGGAGCCCCTCGAGGGCGGCGCCCTCGGTCGCCAGGATCACCGGGAGGAAGGTGGAGAAGGCGTTGTCGATGCCCTCCACGCCGTCCGGGCTCACGAGGTCGGGCTGGTAGCAGCCCTCCTCGTCGTTAGAGTCCGACACATGGTTGTCGAGATCGAAGCCGCGGGAGACGCCGCCCTCCTGACGGCCGAAGGTGATGGTCTGGGCGACGACCACCTCGGTGTCGGCGACGTCGTCGCAGGCGACGTCGGGGGTGGCGGCCGGGCCCTCGTCGGGGGCGACACACGCGAGCAGGAGCGCGATCATGCCTCGATCTCCGAGAGGCCGTCAGAGACCTCGCCGTCGCCTTCGCCGTAGGTGGCGTCGGGGATGTCCATCGCGCGGACGACCGTGAGCATGACCTTGCTCACGTTCTCCTGGGTGTAGGAGCGGTAGTGGTAGCCGGTGCGGAGCGCGCCGCACGCGCCGCCGGCGAGCACGATCGGCATGTCGTTCACCGAGTGGGTGCGGCCCTCGGAGACCTCGGAGGTGGCGAGGACCACGCAGTTGTCGAGCAGGGTGCCCTCGGCCTCGGGGATGGAGGCGAGCTTCTCGACGAGGTAGGCGAACTCCTCCATCACCTGGACGGCGATGTCGTTGACCTCGGGTTGGTCGCCGCCCTCGTTGTGGGTGAGCGAGTGGTGGCCCGCCGTGGCGCCGTCGTAGAGGAGGTCACTCACCGGATCGCTGAACCAATGCCCAAAAACGCGCGTCTGGTCGCACGCGAGCGTCATCGCGAGGAGGTCACACATGGCGCGGCTGCGTGCGGAGAGCTGGGGGCGGCCGTCGAGGTCGGGGTAGTCGGGGAGGGGCTCGTCGGGGAGGGCGCAGGCTTCGAGGTCGGCGGGATCTTCCTGGAGACGCGCGAGGCGCTGCTCGAGCTCCCGCACGCCGTCGAGGTGCTGCTCGAGCCGGAGCGCGTCCGCGCGGCCGACGCGCGCCTTGAGCGTCGCCACGTCCGTCATCACCGCGTCGAGCACGCTGCGGCGCAGGCCAAGGGAGGGGTCGACTACGCCCTCCTCGCCGGGGAGACGGAAGCCGGCGCCGAACACGCGCTCGAAGAGGGCGTAGGGCGAGGACTCGGGCGGATTGCGGCTGTTGGGGCCGTTGTGCGAGAGGCCGGTGGCGCCCGACGCGGTGGTCTGGAGCGAGCTGTAGATGGTGTCGGTGCCGATGATTCCGGCGATGTGCTGGTCGATCGAGGCCCGGGCGAAGGTCATGGATCCGCCGCTGAGGATCTCGGCCGCGCCGGTGAGGAGGCCGGCGACGCCGGAGGTGTGCGGCGTGAAGTTGCCGGTCTTAACGGACATACCGCTCACGATGGTGATCTTGTCCTTCACGCCGGCGAGGGGCGCGAGCTCCTCGGAGAGCTCCCAGGTCTCGCCCTCGCCGACGGGGAGCCACTGCTCGGGCCGGTTGCCGTTGCCCCAGAAGAAGAGGCCGAAGCGACGGGGGATGACGCCGCCGCACGTCGCGCCGGCTGCGCGCGTGAGATCGAGGAAGGCCTCGAGCGGCGGGAGGCCCACGGTGACGACGGCGCCGCCGAGCAGGCCGCGGAGGAGCGTGCGGCGGCCGACCGGGCGGCCCTGGAGGTGGAAGCGGGTGCGCCAGCTCATCGGGCCTCCTCGGTGTCGAGCGCGCCGACGCGGCGGAAGCCCGGGCTGGTGGCGATGTCGGTGAGGAGCGCCTTCACGTGGAAGCCGGCCTCCTCGAAGCCGGCGGCGTGCCAGTCGACGAGGTCGGACTCGCCGTCGGTGACGGTGCGCGCGGTGGCGTAGCGGTAGAGGGTCTCGGTGAGGCAGGGGCCGATGCGCGGGTGCTCAGCGAGCGCGGCGCCGAGGGCCACGGGGCCGCCGAAGTCGGCGCCGTCGAGGTCTCCGGAGGCGTCGATGGTGCCGCCGTTCTCGGTGAGGCGGGTCGTGCCGAGGCCGTCGAAGTTCTCGAGGCCCAGGCCGATGGGGTCGGTGAGCTGGTGGCAGCCGGCGCAGGTGGGGTCGGAGAGGTGCGTCTCGATGCGCTGGCGCAGGGTGGGGGAGGTCGCGTCGGCCTCGGGGATGGAGGTGTCCACGTCCGCCGGGGGCGCGGGGATCGCCTGGCAGAGCAACACGTCGCGCAGGAAGGCGCCGCGGAGGGTGGCCGAGCTCGACGTCGGATGCGCCTGGAGCGCGAGGAAGCTCGCCTGGCCGAGGAAGCCGGCGCGCAGGCCGTCGTCCGGGAGCGTCGCCTCCGCGAAGCCCTCGCGGGTGGGGGAGCGCACGTCGTAGAGCGAGGCGAGCACGGGGTCGAGGAAGGTGCGGCGCGTCGTGTAGAAGCTCCGCCAGTCCTCCTCGCCGAAGACGATGGCCTCGATGCCGAGGAGGGTCTCCTCGCGCGCGGAGGGGCCGACCTCGGGGCTCATGTGGGTGAAGAGGGTGGGGTCCTTGTTGAGCGTGTCGAGGTCGGCGAGCTCCAACATCTCGGTGAAGAAGGCGCGCACGCCGTCGCGGGAGCGATCGTCCGCGAGCATACGGTCCACCTCGGTCCCGAGCCCCGCGTCGGTCACGAGCGCGCCGGCCTCGGCTGCGTCGAGGAGCGTGTCGTCGGGGGGGCCGTTCCAGAGGAGGAAGGAGAGGCGGGTCGCCATCTCGACGCTGGTGTAGCGGCGCGCGCCGTCGGCGGCGTCGGGGTCGACCTCGCCGAGCTCGTCCCGGTAGAGGAACGCGGGCGACTGGAGGAGGAGCGCCATGGCGTAGAGCACGCCGGCGTCGGGGGCTCCGACGGTGGCGGACGCGGACTCCCCGACGGCGACGACGCGATCGACCTCGTCCGTCGTGAGCGAGCGGCGCCAGGCGCGGCGGCCGAAGGTGGTGACGAAGGTGCGCAGGCAGCCCTCGGTGGCGGGCGCGCACCCGACGACGGCGGCGGTACGGTCGGGGTCGGCGAGGACCTGCTCCGCGAGGGTGTAGGCGGCCTCTTCGTACTGTTCGACGCCGACGGGGGAAATGGAGGTGGCGGCGGCGCCGACCGCCACGAGCCCGTCGATGGCGGTGTCCGGCTCGAGGCTCGAGGGGAGGACCATGCCGTCGCCGAAGAGGTGCGTCACGGTGGCGGCGTACTGGGGCTGGGTCAGCCGGCGGAGCGCGGGCGCGGCGGGGGCGACGGTCGGGGCGTCGCCGCGGAGGGCGACGGGGGGCTCGGGCTGCACCTTGGCATCGCATGCGACGAGCAGCAGCAGCGCCGCGGAGCGGAGGGGCGGAGAGAGGCGGTTCGGCACGGCGGCACCGGAGGTACGCGAGGATAGCATCGGAGGGGCGGGCTACGGGATACCGCGGCGAGGTTGATCCGCGCGAGCCGACCACCGCGGCGCGAGGGTAGGGTGCGAGCATGTGGTTCCAACCTGCTCCCCGCCTCGTCCCCGCCGCGCAGGCCCTCCCCGGCCGCGCGGAGCCGCTCCCCGTGCCGCCCGCCCACCACGTGCTCGGCACGCCGCTGGCGCCGCCGTTCCCCGGTGGCCTCGACGTCGCCTGCTTCGGGATGGGCTGCTTCTGGGGCGCCGAGCGCAAGTTCTGGGGGGTGCCGGGTGTGTACTCCACGTCGGTCGGCTACGCCGCGGGCCACACGCCGAACCCCACCTACAAGGAGGTCTGCTCCGGCCGCACGAACCACAACGAGGTGGTGCGCGTCGTGTACGACCCCGCGAAGGTGAGCTTTGAGGCGCTGCTGCGCGTGTTCTGGGAGAGCCACGACCCGACCACGGGGATGCGGCAGGGGAACGACGTCGGGACCCAATACCGCTCGGGGATCTACACCGCGGACGACGCCCAGCGCGCCACGGCCGAGGCGTCGCGCGAGATGTATCAGCGTGTGTTGACCGCGGCGGGGCACGGTGCGATCACCACGGAGATCGAGCCCGCCGGCCCGTTCTACTACGCCGAGGCGATGCATCAGCAGTACCTGTCCACGAACCCGGGCGGCTACTGCGGCCTCGGCGGGACCGGCGTCGCCTGCCCGATCGGCGTCGCGAAGGCGCAGTAGGGGCCGCGCCGTCAGCGCCGGGCGCGGCGCCGCGTGAGCAGGAGCCCTGCGAGGAGCACCGCGGCGACCCCCGCCGTCCCCGTCGTGGTCGGTGATGGCGACGAAGTCGAGGTCGTTCGCGCGGGAGGCGGGGTTCCCGCCGCGTTGCTCCTGGTTAGCAGGCGGCATGGGCCTACGTGACCGGATCAAGCAAGGATTGAAGCGCGCGTTGGGCGCGACACCCGAGGCGCCGCCCGCGGCTCCCGTCCCCCCCGTCCCCCCCGTCCCCCCCGTGGCGCGCGCGGCACCTCCCGTGCCCGCTCCGGAGCCGGCGGTGGAGGCCGTGAAGGTGGCGGAGGCGGCCCGGGTGGCCGAGGCGGCGAAGGCCGCGGAGGCGGCGCGCGCGGCCGAGCTCGAGCGCGCGGTGGAGGCCGCGGCCGTGCCCGCGTCGAAGCTCCCCAAGGGCATCGTCAGCGACAACGACGCGCCCCTGCGCGACGCCCACCTGCGGGGCACCTTCAACACCACCGGGTCGGGCTTCGTCGTGCGCCTGCTCAACCCCGCGCTCGGCATCGACCTCATCGTGCCGTGCGAGCCCGGCGAGTACGTGCTCGAGGCCGCCGATCGCGCCGGCTACGAGATGCCCGCGTCGTGTCGCACGGGCGGCTGCCTGACCTGCGCGGCCAAGCTCGTGTCGGGCGACAGCGACATGATCGAGCAGTACACCCTCGAGGAGGAGCACATCGCCGAGGGCTTCCGCCTCCTGTGCTGCACCACCGTCTCGACCGACGCGACGTTCATCACCCACCAGCAAGACGAGATCCACTGATGGTCCCCGGCATGTCCCTCGGCCTCACCGAGGTCTCGACCGACGACCTCAAGCGCGCCTTCTCCCTCCTCCACCGGGGAGACCTCGACGTGCCCATCTCGCCGTGGGGCCTCGCCCGCGTCGGCTTGCAGCACTGTCAGAACCCGCTGCTCGCGCACCTCCGCGGCCTGGACGCTGCGGGCGTCCGCGCGGTGCTCACCTGCGTGCTCGCCGAGCGGATCGACCGCGGTCGCGCGCCGGTGCTCCAGCCTGGGGACTGACCGGGTACGACGCCCCGGTCAGTAGTGCGGCGGCTTCTCGTAGGTCATCGACGTGCCGTCGTCCTCGTCGGACTCGGGGTCGTCCCCGCGGCGGGCGGCCGCGGCGCGCAGCTCGGCGACCTCACGGCGCACGGTGGCCAGCTCGTCGCCGAGCCCGCGCACCACCGAGTCGAGCTCGCCCACGAGGTTCTCGAGCCACGCCATCTTCGTTTCGAGCTCGGTCTGATCGGCCATGGGGGCCTCCCGGCGGGGGGCTATCCCGGCGCGGGAGGCGCGGGAGGCGCGGGAGGCGCGGGAGGCGCGGGAGGCGCGGCGCCGCGGTCAGGCCCGGAGCGCCACCCGCGCGCGGGTGTGGAGCGGGCCGGGCGCGGCGGCGTCGAAGGTGACGAGCTCGACCGCCGAGGGGCGGAGCGGCAGCGGCGGGAGCGCACGCAGCGGCGCGATCGCGGCCGCGACGGGGCCGGTGGCGCGCGTGTCCCCGAAGGTGCCGACCGTCAGGTGGGGGACGTACGGCGCGAAGCGGAGGTCCTCGGCGCCGAGGGGGGCGCGGATGGCCGCGAGCGCGCCGTCGGGGTCGCGGACCTCGAGGATCGGGCAGGAGAGGAACGCGTTGAGCCCGCCCACGAGGAGGCGCGGCGCGCGGAGGTCCGCGGCGACGAGGGCGGCGACCTGGGCGTCGAGGAGCGCGTCCGCCACGTCGTCGTCGAGCAGCGGCGCGGGTGTCGGGAACCCGATCACGAACAGGGTGATGTGCGGGTCGGTGAAGGGCAGGGCGCCGTGCGGCGCGAGCAGGTCGGCCATCGACGCGCGGCGGTCGAGCACGGCGGCGTCGTCCACGCGCAGGACCCACACCGCGTAGCGCGGCCGCCCGCGGTGCCACGCCTCGCGCACGCCCGGGGTCGGGCCGAGCGTCGTCGGCGCGTCCAGGAAGCGGGACCAGATCGCGTCGAACAGGGGGGCTCCGGGGGAGTGGAGGGCAAGGTACCGCGGAGGGGCGCGGCGCGAGCCCCCCGGCTAGGGTGCGGGACGCATGCACGTCTGCCTCACCCACCTCTGGTACCCGGCCGACGCGCGGGATCCCGACGCGCTGATCGACGCGGACGTGACGCGGCGCGG
>CAJBVW010000454.1 GCA_903959175.1 uncultured Pseudomonadota bacterium | reverse complement strand
CGGCGGGCAGGCCGTGGACGATCTCGCCGACCAGCCGGTCCACGTTCGTGTAGTAGCCCTCGATGTCGTCCGCGTGGTCCTTCGCGGAGGCGGCCTCGAACGCCGGGTGTGCGGCGGCATCCACCGTCTTCGGGTCTCCGTGGCGCCAGAGCATGTGGCACTGGAGATCGATGTCGGAGAGGTAGAAGAACGTCGCGTCGCCGGGGCGGTAGCGGGCCAACGCAACGTCCAGCATGCCCTCGGCGTCCTTCATGACGAGGTGGACCTGCTTCTCGTAGTCGTCGTCCGTGAAGGTGCCGTCGCGGAGCGCGTTGGTCTCCTCCGGCATGCCCTGGGTGTAGAATTCCTCGCCGAGGACGCCCTGGAGGTCGCTCGCGAAGTCGTCCGGCGTCGAGACGGGCTGCGGCGGGTTGGACGCCGCCATGTTGACGGGGGAGGCGTAGAGCTTGAACGCCGGCCGGAGCTCCTTCGCGTAGAAGCGCACCGCGCCGTCGAGCGCCATCGCGCCGGCGGGCAGCGCGTCGAAGCTGACGTTCATCCAGTCGGTCCACTCGCCCTCGCGGACGAGCGCCTCGACGTCCCCGATCTTGATGAGGGCGACCTTCTCGTCGGGGTCGATGGAGACGGTGAGCCCGGCGGTGAGGTAGTCGGACTCGCCGGGGATCTTGCCAGGGGGGAGGTGGAAGATGTCGGGCGCGCCCTTGAGCGTGCCCGTCACGGTGTCGCCGATGCCGTTGAGATCGTAGTCCTCTACCGTCACGAGCTGGATGTCGCCCTTGAGCTCCTCTTTGGAGGAGACTGGCTGGTCCGTGAACCACGAGTAGATGCCGTAGCCGCCGCGCATGTCGACGGTGCCCATGCCCGAGATCGTGCGCGCCTCGGACGGGGTGGGCGGGTAGTTGCCGGGGATGCGGTAGACCTCGACGTCCACGCCCGCGTCGTGAAGCGAGTCCCACCACGGCGTGCCCGAGCGGTTGTTCACCACCGCGTCCCCGCCGATCGGCAGGTAGTAGCCGAACACGTCGAGGGAGGAGGGAGGATCGCCCGGCGCGGGGGTCGCGGAGGAGGTCGGGAGGTAGGTCTTGGGGTCCCGATGGACGAAGTCGTAGATGCCGTGCCCGCCCGGATCGAGGCCGGTCACGAAGTTGGACCACGCGACGGGGCTCTGCGGCGGGGCGGACGTGCCGAGGTCCTGGAAGCCGCCGGTCGCGGCCAGCTTCTCAAGGTTGGGCATCTTTCCCTGCGCGATGAGGCGCCGCAGGATGGTGGGGTCCATGCCGTCCACGCCGAGCACGAACACGCCGGGGCCGGCGGGGGGCGTCTTGCCGCAGGAGGGGGCGAGGAGGAGCGAGGCGGCGAGGGCTCCGTGGAGCAGCGCGCCGTGGAAGCTACGCGGCATCCCCGGCCTCCCGAGGAAGGATGAGCGCGCCGGGCGCCGCGCCGGACTGGGAGAGCATGCTCGGGTCGAGCGGGCCGCTCACGGTGGCGGACTCGCCGGCCTTGGCGAAGATCATCTTGCCCTGCATGTACTTCGGCGGCGCCTGCCCGAAGAGGGAGAGGACGGAGAAGGGGATGTCGGCGATGTGCGGGCGCTCGGCGGTGATCTTCCGGTTGGAGAAGAACACGCCGGGGACGATGGAGGGGTCGACGCAGTGGTCACCCGACCAGGACTTGGTGTTGTCCCGGAACACTTCGGGGGTGCAGGAGCCGGTGGCACACTCCCAGGAGTTGCGGTAGCCGCCCTCGTACCCAACGAGCAGATCGGGGGCGTCCAGGCGGTAGGGCCCGTCGAAGATCTTGTAGGCGCACTCCGCCTTGCGGATGGCGCGAACGCCGGTCTCGGGGTCCACCAGGGCCTCGAGCTTGGCCGCGATCTCGTCACACAACGCGCGGTACTCGGCGCCTTCTTCCACGATGCCGGAGGCCTCGCGGCCCTTCCGGTTGATGAACAGGCCGGTCAGGCCGAGGGAGAAGGCCCGGGTGTTGGACCAGTCGACGTCCTCGAACCAGTCGCCCGAGGTGGTCTTCCCGTCCTTCAACGCCAGGTAGCCGTTGTCCCGGAGCCACGCGTTGAGGTTCACGCCGCGGCGGAAGTTGGTGAAGCCGTGGTCGCTCATGACCATGAGCACGCCGTCGTCCCCGATCTTCTCGACGACCTTGCCGATGATGCCGTCCATCCGCTCGTACACACGCTGGATAGCGTCGGCATGCGCCGTCGCTTCCTTGTCCCGGTTCGCGGGGTGGGTGGGGTCGAGGTAGCGGTAGAACATATGCTGGATGCGGTCGGTCGTGTCGAAGACCGTCGTGACGAAGCCGGTGCGCGTGTGCTCGATCGCATCGAACAACATCTTCTCGCGCTCGTCGCAGAAGGCCATCGCCTGGTCGAAGAAGGCCTTCTCGTCGATGACCCGCTCGTTGAGCGCCCAGGTGTCCTCGGCGAGGCCGAGCGTGGCGTAGGCGCCGAACTTCTTCGCGAGGTAGACCGCGTACACTTCGGGGTGGCTGATCGGCATCGCCGGGGCTTCCGGGTCGATGTGGATCGGCGTCATGTAGAGGTTCACGTCCGGCGCGATCGACGTGAGGTAGAAGCGCGCGATGCCGCTCACCTTCACGCCCATGCCGGCCGAGAAGGTGAGGTGGATCCAGCCGGAGTAGGCCTGGAGGGGGAGGTCGAAGGTCTCCCCGCCGTCGATCGCGATGGTCACCGTGTCGGCGCCGACGGTCATCGTGAACGGGAGGGTCATGCGCCCGCCGTCCTTCACCATGCCGTTGTCGGGGCCGACGATGCGGGAGCGGATCACGTTCCCCTTACGACGGAGGACCGTCTGCTCGCCGCCGGTGAAGGCGGCCTTGCCCTCCTCGTTCGCGGTGGAGAAGAAGCTGAACGTGCCCTGGCTGCCGCGCAGATCGGGCACACACATCCCCGAGAGGAGCAGGCCACGGAACGGCACGGGCGGGAAGGTGATGGGGACGCGCTGGATGGTCGAGAAGATGTGCTTCTCGCCGAGGAGCTTCCAGAAGGTCTGCGACTTCTGGAGTAGCTTGATCTTCGGCTTTTCGAGCGGGAGGATGTACTTGCCGATGTTGAGGACCTTCTCCGCGTTGCGGATGTCGGTCGACGAGATCATCGGGGCGTAGGTGCAGGGATCCCGCGTGAGGAAGTCGTAGATGCCGTGGCGGGAGGGGTCGACGCCGGTGGCGAAGGTCGACCAGGCGACGGGGGACATCGAGGGGTTCGACGTGTCCAACGGGCGGAAGACGCCGCGGTCGGCCAGCTTCTGGAGGTTGGGCAGGCGGCCCTCCCGCATGAAGCGGGTGGTGATGCCGGGGTCCATCCCGTCGAGACCAATGATGACAACGCGCCGGGTGAGCGCGTTCTTGAACGGATTGCCGACGCGCACCGACCGGATGACGAAGGTGATCGGCCAGAGGAGGATCGTGCCGATGGCCAGGGCAAACGCCCCGATCATGACGGCGAGCGACCCCGCGAAGGCGAAGCCCGCGCCCGGACCGATGTAGGCCCAGGCGGCGCCGGGCCACACCAGGAGGCTCACCACCGCCAGCCGAAGGGCGAGGCGGGCGTGGCTACGATTGCGAGGGAGCGGGCGTTCCATGAAGCCCGCCACTATACTCGTCGGCATCGGGACGGGCTACCTCCCCCCCGCCATCCCGCCGTTACGGTTCGTCACATCCGGAGACCGTCCATGATCGCCATCCCCGGGGCCGCGCGCTCTGCCCTCGTCGCCCTGCTCCTCGGTGGTCTCGTCGGCTGCGCCGGGGGCCCCGACGCCGCGGCCCTCCAGAAGGACGTGGAGTCCGCCCTCCAGGCCAAGGACTTCGCGGGCGCGGTCACCAAGGCGGACGCGGCGCTCCAGGCCGAGACCATCGCGAAGGACCCGGCGAAGTCCTGGCGCTTCGAGTCGTTGAAGCTCGAAGCCCTCGCAGACGGCGGCAAGGGCCCTGAGGTCGTCGCCGGGCTCACCCGCCTCGCCACCACCTACGACAAGCAGCTCACGGCCGCGACCTACCGCAAGCTCGCCGACAAGCTCCGCGCCTCCGGCAACAGCGTCGGCGCGAACGACGTGCTGGTCCTCGGCGACAAGCGCTTTCCGACGGATCCCTCCTTCAAGGAGGCGATCAAGGCCCTGAACACCGAGGGCGACCCGGCCGAGGTCGAGCGCCTCAAGGCGCTCGGCTATCTGAACTGATCCCGGTCACCCTCCTCACGGGCTTCCTCGGCGCCGGCAAGACCACGCTGCTGAACCGGCTCCTCGCGGACCCCGCGACGCCCCCCACCGCCGTCATCGTCAACGAGTTCGGCGCGCTCGGCATCGACGGGCGGCTCGTCGTCGGCGCCTCGGAGGAGGTGATCGAGCTCCGCAACGGGTGCATCTGCTGCGAGGTCCGGGAGGACCTCCGGCGCACCGTGCTGGATCTACTCGGGAAACGCACGCGCTGGTGGCGGCCCCTGCGCTTCGACCGCATCGTCGTCGAGACCTCCGGCCTCGCCACGCCCGGCCCGCTCGTCCAGACCTTCCTGCTCGACCCCGCGCTCGCCGCCCAGACCCGCGTGGACGGCGTCGTAGCAGTGGCCCACGCCGGCCGGATCGTCGCGCAGCTCGCGGCCCACCCCGAGGTGCCCGCCCAGCTCGCGTGCGCCGACCGCATCCTCCTCAACCACGTCGATCAGGCCGACGACGTCGACGTCGCGGAGGCGGCCGTGCGCGCGGTGGCCCCGCTCGCCGAGTTGCTTCGCACCACGCGCGCGGACGTGCCGGTGGCGCCGCTCCTGACGATCGGCGGCGCGGACCCCGCGCGCTGGAACCTCCCCGAGGTGGTCGCGCACTCCTCCGGCGTCGTGACGCGGAGCTTTCGCGGGGGCGCGGTAGACCTGTCGAAGCTGAAGATGTACCTCCAGTTCGTGGCCTCGCGCCGCGGCTGGGAGGTCCTGCGGATCAAGGGGATCTTCCGCTGCCCGGGCGTCGCGACGGCGGTGGTCGCGCAGGGGGTCTACCAGTGGCTCGAATTGGGCCCCGGCGCGATGGCACCCCCCGCGGAGAGCGCCCTGGTGGTGATCGGGCGCGGGATCGATCCGGAGGAGCTGCGGCGGGGGTGGGAGGCGATCACCGCGTAGCCGCGTGCGCCGTAGCGAGCGCGGCGGCGGCCCTCAAAGAACGCGGCCGGAGGCGGGGTGACGTTGGCGCCCACGTCCATAGGCAGGCACATTCCCCGCCAGGAGT
>CAJBVW010000453.1 GCA_903959175.1 uncultured Pseudomonadota bacterium | reverse complement strand
GGCGCTCCACCCCATCCCGTATGTGTCCAAGGTGTCGATGCTGTCTTCAGCAAAGCCGTGAGCCGAAGAGCCGGATGCGGGAAATCTGCACGTCCGGATCCGTGGGGGGCCGGCAGGGCGACCTGCCGGTCTACCCGACCCTTACGACTTGTCACCTGCGGCGATGCCGCCGTGCGCGCCCAGGTCGGGGCTGCCCGTCGGGGGCGTGGGCTCGGGTCGCGGTGGCGCCTCGGGGGTGATGTGATGCAGAGGCTCCAGGTAGAACCCTACAGACTCGGCGGGGGTCGCGTCGGGGAATCCGCCGCCCCTCCGCCTTCGGCTGCCGACGGGGGAGGGGGGACCCGCGACGCGCGCGGCGGATTGCGACCGTAGGTGATAAATGATGGGGTCTGACCCCCTCCGAGGGGGCTGACCGCGTGGCGGTCACGGAGACCCCCCCCGTGTCCGTCAGGTCCCCCGCCGGCGACCGCGCCTCCGCTCGCTTCGGTGACACCTCCCCACCCTGCCCCCGCGCAAGGTGCGCGGAGGGCGCCCGGCGCCGCGCCGGGCGGTCCGTGACGGCGTCCGCGCCGGCACGACCGAGCGGCTCCGCCGCGAGTCCGCAGCACACCGACCCCCGCGTCCGCGCGGGGGATGCGCCCCGTCCACCCCCGAGACGATCCCCCCCTGTAAGCCCCGCGCGGGTCGCGCCGTTCGTCCGGTACTCTCCCGGTCGCATGCTGCTCAGTACGGTCACCCTCCTCGCCGCGCTCGCCGCGCGCGCCGCCGTGCCCGCCGAGGAGCCCGAGCCCGCGCCCCTCGCGTGGGGCGCCACCGACGCGACGTACACCCTCACGATCCCGGCGGAAGGGCCCCTCGAGGTCGAGTTGAAGTGGCGGTTCGCGGCGGTCGATCCGACGTGGGCCGACGTGCCGCTCGCCGGGCTCCCGTTGGTCGTGTCGCGGGTGGACGGGCCAGTCATCGGCGGCGCCGCCGGCCTGCGCGCGCTGCTGACCCCCTACAGCCGCAGCGAGACGATCACGGTGCGGGGCACCCTCGACCCCACGAGCCCCGGCGCCGCCGCGCTCGCCGTGCTGCCCGCGTCGCGCCAACGCGTGGTGGTCGTGGCGCCCGGCTTGGATGTCACGGTCGCCGGCGCGAAGGACGGGTGGTTGGCCGCGGCGGACACCCTGAACGTGACGTGGCGGCCGCACGTCGACACGGCGCCCGCCGCGCAACAACCTTTGGCGAACGCCGAGGCTTCGACGGCGGTGTGGGCCGAGCCCGGCGCGCTGATCGCGCGCGCAGCGGTGCGGTGGCGGGTGGTGCGCGGCGAGCTCGCGCGCTTCGAGCTGGACGTGGCGGGCCTCGAAGAAGTGGAGGTCACCGGCGCCAATCTCGCGAGCGCGGTGCGCGAGGGGGACCGCATGGTCCTCACGCCGCGCGTGCCGGTGAAGGGGACGTTCGCGGTGGACGTGCGCGCGCGCCGCCCGCTGACCGGCGACGGCGAGGTGCCCGCGCCCGCGCCCCGGCCGATCGCGGGGCGGGTCGAGCGCTACTGGACGGTGGGCCGCGCCGAGGACGGCGAGCTGGTGCCGGTCGGCGGGCCGCGTGCGGTGCCGGCGCGGGCGCTCCCGGCGTGGGCGCAGGGCCTCTCCGACACGCCGCCCGAGAGCTTCTGGCAGGGCGATGCGCCGCTGACGGTGCGCGTCGCACGGTTCACGCCGCTGATGGGCCCCGACACGGTGATCGAGCGCGCCGAGCTCGTCGTTGCCGCCGCCGCCGAGGGCCGCGCGCTGGTGCGCACGACGTGGCACGTCCGCAACGAACGCCGGCAATACCTGCACGTCCGCCCCTCCGACGGGCTGCGCCCGATGACGGCGCGGGTGTCCGGCGAGCCTGTGTCCGTGCTCTCGGACGGCGCCGACGGCGTGTACGTGCCGCTGGAGAAGTCGGTGGAGACGGTGGAGGGCCTGCTCACGTTCCCCGTCGAGCTCACCTGGATCGCCGAGGGGGAGGTGTGGGCGAAGAAGGGCGAGCGAACCCTCGTCCTGCCCTCGGTGGACGCCCCGATCCAGGCCGCTGCGTGGGAGGTGTACCTGCCGCGCGGGTGGACCACCCGACACAAGCGGGACGGAGTGCCCGCGCCGCCGCCGCCCCCCGCCGCGCCGGTCAATCTCGTGGCGGAGGAGGCCCTCCAGGCCGCGGTCTCCGCCTACAAGAAGAACGACTTTTCGAGCTCCCAACAGTTCCTCGAGCTGGCGCGGTCGTCCGGTAGCACGAGCTCCAACGTGGGCCGCCTCCAATCCAACCTCGACGTGCTGCTCGGCCAGGACGACGTCTCGGTCGAGGACGTGGCCACGCGCCGCGTGCGCGAGCTCGCCAACGCCAAGACGGTGGACCAACAGGTCGAGCAGGAGGAGGCGGTCGACAAGGCGCGCTGGGCCTACCAGAGCGGCGACATCGACGAGGCCGAGAAGTACCTGGAGCAGGTCATCGCCCTCGCCGACGACATCGGCGTCACTGAGCAGAAGGAGTCCGCCGAACAGTCCGGCAAGAAGATGGAGGCGCAGGCGCTGCTCAAGGACGTGGTCGAGAAGAAGGCCAAGCGGTCGGCCTCGGCCGCGACGAAGTCCGCCTCCACGATCTCCACCGAATACCTGCAGAACCTCCCCACCGGCCGCGCCTACGAGGCGTCCGTCGCTGAGGACGCGGACGACCGCTTCCAAGGTGGCGTCGAAGGCGGCGTGGTCGTCGGCGTGGTCGGCGGTGTCCACGGCGGCGTGGTCGGCGGTGTCCACGGCGGCGGGGTCTACAGCGGCATGGCGAGCGAGGTGACCACCGGCGACGGCTACGTGGCGGACCCCGCCCCCGCCGCCGTCGCGACCGTCACCACGACCACGACCGCCGCCATGACCGGTGTCCTCGGGGTGCTCACCGACGGGAAGGTCGCGGCCAACGGCCTGTTCGGCGGGGAGGACGGCGAGGCCACCTACCAGATCGACGGCGTGAACGCCAACGCGGTCTACCCCGCCGAGGCCCCCGCCATCTTCGAGGGCCAGTCCATCGGCGGACCGATGTCCGGCGAGCCGCCGCCTCCGCCCCCTCCGCCCCCGCCCGAGGGCCGCGCCGCCCTCGAGGTCAAGGCCGCCCCCCTCACCCTCGCCCTGCCGCTCGACGGCGAGCGCGTCGTCGACACCGCCGCGCTCCTCCCCGCCGACGCGCACCCCACCCTCACGCTTCCCTACCGCCGCTCCGGAGCCCCCCGATGACCGCCCTGCTCCTCGCCCTCTCCCTGGCCTTCCCGGCTTCGGCCGCCCCGAACCTCAACAGCCCCGGCGGCGAGGTCACGCTCCCCTGGAACGATTTTCAGTCGCTCTACCAGAAGGGCCTCGCGCCCGAGAAGGCCCCCGAGAAGTCCCCGCTCGACTACACGCTCGACCGCGCCGTCTACAACGGCCGCCTCGTCGGCAAGGGCGAGGACGCCTACGGCCTCTTCAAGCTGACCGTCCGCGGCAACGTCCACAAGGACAAGGGTTGGGTGACCGTCCCGCTCCTCTCCACGGGCGCCGCGCTGCGCTCCGCGAAGATCGACGGGAAGGACGCCGCGATCTTCCTCCAGAACGGCTACTACACGCTCATCACCGACAAGACCGGCGCGTTCACGGCGGACCTCGAGTTCTCCACCTCGCTCTTCACCGCCGACGGCGAGACCGGCCTCTCCCTCCCGATGGCCCCGAGCGGCGCCACCGAGGTCACCTTCACCGTCGACGACGACGACGCCCTCGACTTCGAGATCGCCGGCGCCCGCGGCCAGACCGCCACCACCAACGGCCGCAGCCGCACCGTCACCGCCGCCGTTCCCAGCCTCGGCGCGCTCGCGGTGTCGTGGCAGCGCGCGCTCCCCGCGGAGGTGGCCGAGGCCGCCAAGACCGCCCGGGTGTACGCCGAGACCAATGTGTTGTTCGGCGTGAGCGAGGGCGTGGTCCAGGGCACCGCGCGGGTCAACTACACCATCCTCCACAAGGGCGTCGACACGCTCCGCGTCGAGCTCCCCGCCGACGTGACCGTGCTCGACGTGCAGGGCCCCGGCCTCCGCGAGTGGACCCAAGCGCTCGGCGCGCCGGGGGCGGCCGGCACCAACATCATCACCGTGCGCCTCAACTACGAGGCCCTGGGCGCCTACCTCCTCTCCGTCGACTACGAGCGCGGCCTCACCGCCACCTCCGTGCTGCCGACGCCGAAGGTGCTCGATGTCACTCGCGAGAAGACCTGGATCGGGGTGGACGCCCGCAGCGCCCTCGAGCTCGTCTCCACCGGCGCGACCGGCGCGGTCCCCGTGGACGTGCGCGAGCTCCCCGCCTCGCTCGTCGGCCAGACCGACTTCCCGGTGCTGCTCGCGTGGAAGGCCCGCGGCGGCGACGTGAAGATCCCCCTCGAAGTGAAGTCGCATCCCGACGTCGACATGCTCGTCACCCTCGTGGACAGCGCCGTCGCCGACACCCTGGTCACCCCCGACGGCCGCCGCATGACGCGCGTGAGGTACGGCGTCCGCAACAACCGGAAGCAGTTCCTCCGCCTCTCGCTCCCCGAGGGCGCCGAGGTGTGGAGCGCCTCGGTGGCCGGCCGCGGCGTGAAGGTGGCCGCGGGCGAGGGCGGCGGCGTGCTCGTGCCGCTCGTGCGCTCGGACGCCTCCGGCGGCGCGCTCACCGGCTTCCTCGTCGAGCTCATCTACGTCGAGAACGGCGCCCCCCTCGCCGACGGCCGCGGCGAGCTCCGCGTCGAGCTCCCCCGCGCCGACGTGCCCACCAGCCAGCTCCAGTGGACGGTGTACTTCCCCGAGGACGCGAAGATCTCGAAGAAGCACCACGACGGCACCGTCCGGCAGGTCGAGTACTTCTCGAGCGCGCCGCAGCTCCCCTCGGATGCGCGGGTTGGGCCCCAGGCGCAGGGCAACGTCCAACGTGCGGCGAACAACCAGGACGGCGCCGGTGCGCTCGGCCAGGGCGTCGAGCCGGTGCGCGTCGAGCTGCCGCTCGCGGGGCAGGTCCACACCTACGAGAAGATGCTCGTCCTCGACGAGCCGCTCTGGGTGAGCTTCGGGTACACGCGCCGCGAACGGTGACAATCGCCGGGCTTGTGAGGGGGGCGCGGACCCGATAGGGTGGCCCGCCCCGAGGTGCCCCCGTGCGTGTCCGTTTCTCCCTCCCTGGCGCGCTGGCCGGCGTCCTGCTCGCCGCCGCCGCTCCCATCGGTCTGGGCCTCGCCCTCGCCGCGCCCGCCCAGGCCGCTGACGTCGCGCCCGAGCTCCCTGTCGAGCGCTTCGTGCTCGACAACGGCCTCGAGGTGCTCCTCTCCCGGGACACCAAGGTGCCCCTCGTCGCGGTCAACCTCTGGTACCACGTCGGCGCCAAGAACGAGGTTCCCGGCCGCTCCGGCTTCGCCCACCTCTTCGAGCACATCATGTTCCAGGGCAGCCGGAACGTCGCGGAAGACACCTTCTTCCAGTACCTCGAGGGCGCCGGCGCCCCGCTGGTGAACGGCACGACCGACTTCGACCGCACCAACTACTTCGAGACCGTCCCGTCCAACCAGCTCGAGCTCGCGCTCTGGTTGGAGAGCGACCGCATGGGCTTCCTGCTCGACACGCTCACCCAGGAGCGCCTCGACAACCAGAAGGCGGTCGTGCGCAAGGAGCGCCAGCAGAGCACCGAGAACGTGCCGTACGGCGTCGCCGAGGAGCGCTTCTTCCAGCTCCTCTTTCCGGGCCCGCACCCCTACAACGGCGTTGTCATCGGCTCCCACGCCGACCTCGAGGCCGCCACCCTGGACGACGTGAAGGGCTTCTTCACGACCTTCTACACGCCCAACAACGCCACGCTCGCCATCGTGGGGGACTTCGACCCCGCCACGATCAAGCCGCTCGTGCAGAAGTACTTCGGCAGCCTCCCCGGCGCGGCCGAGCCCCCGGCCCTCGCCGTCACGACCACGCCCATCACCGCCGAGCGCCGCACCGCCCTGACGGACGAGGTCGAGCTCCCCAAGGTGTACTTCGGTTGGGTCACGCCGAGCGCGTTCCAGCCGGGCGACGCCGAGCTCCAGCTCGCCGCCTCCGTCCTCGCCGAGGGCAAGTCGAGCCGCCTCTACGCCGAGCTCGTCGCCAAGCAGCAGATCGCCCAGTCGGTGAACGCGTACCAGTACCCGCTCACCCTCGGCTCCGTCTTCGCGGTCGAGATCCTCGGCAAGCCGGGCCAGTCGCCCGAGGCGCTCGAGAAGGCCGCCTGGACCGTCATCGAGGGCCTGCGCGCCGCGCCCCCCTCCGAGGACGAGGTGTCCCGCGCCCTCCGGACCTGGCAGGCCGACACCCTCCGCGGCCTCGAGAGCCTCGGCGGCTTCGGCGGCAAGGCGGACGTGCTGAACTCCTACAACCACCACCTCGGTGACCCCGCCTGGCTCGCCAAGGACTTCGCCCGGATGCAGGCCGTCACCCCGGCCGCCGTCCAGGCGGCGTTCGCCCAGCAGATCAAGACCGACAACCGCGTGGTCGTCCACGTGACGCCCGCGCCGGCCGCCGCCGATGCCGGAGGTGCCAAGTGATCCTCGGAACCCGCCTCGTCACCCTCGCGCTGCTCGCCAGCCTCGCCCTCCCCGGCCTCGCACACGCCGCCCCGAAGAAGGGCAAGAAGGCGCCCGAGGTGCCCGTCGTGGTCGAGCCTCCCCCGCCGCCGCCGGACCCCGAGGCCTGGCGCGCCACCGCCCCGCCCGCCGGCCCCGAAGGCGCGTGGGCGCCCCCCGCCGCGAAGATGTTCACCCTCTCGAACGGCGTGCCCGTCTACCTCGTCGAGCAGCCGGGCCTCCCCCTCGTGAGCATCAACCTGCTCATGAAGGTCGGGCGTGAGGGCAACCCTCCGGGCAAGGGCGGCCTCGCCGCGCTCACCGCCAACCTCCTCGACGAGGGCACCACCACCCGCACCGGCGCGCAGCTCGCTGCGGACGCCGCGATGTTGGGCGCCAACCTCTCCGTCGCCCAGGGCGACGAGGCCGGGTACGTCTCGCTCGACGCGCTGACCGGCGCGGCCCTCGCGCCCTCGCTGGATTTGCTGGCGGACGTGACCTTGCACCCCAAGTTCTCGGGGGGCGAGTTCGCGCGCGTCAAGTCGGAGACCCTCACCGCCATCCAGAGCCAACGCTCCGAGCCGCGTGACGTGGCCCGCCGCGTCTTCTCTGCCCAACTGTTCGGCGCCGCGCACCCGTACGGCCTCCCGACCATTGGCAGCGAGGTCTCCGTCGGCGCCATCACCGCGGGGGACGTGAAGTCCTTCTACAAGACCTGGTGGCACGCCAAGAACGCCGCGATCGTCGTCGCCGGCGCGGTCACCCAGGCCGAGCTCCAGCCGCTCCTCGAGGCCCGCTTCGGCACCTGGAAGGCCGGCAAGTCCACCCGCGCCAGCGTGTCCGCCCCCGCCTCCCTCGCCAAGACCCGCGTGGTCTTCGTCGAGCAGCCCGGCGCGGTCCAGGCCGTCGTGCGCCTCGGCACCGTCGGCCCCAGCCGCACCTCGCCCGACTTCATGGCCGCCAACGCCGCGGGCACGCTCCTCGCGGGCATGTTCTCGTCGCGCGTCAACATGAACCTCCGCGAAGAGAAGGGCTGGTCCTACGGCGCCTACGGCGGCTTCTCCGAGGTCCGTGACTTCGGCACGTTCACCGTCGGCACCTCCGTCCAGGCCGACAAGACCGCTCCCGCCGTCGTCGAGCTGCTCAAGGAGCTCGGCGCCTCCCAGGCCGCCCCCCCGACGGACGCGAGTCTCAAGTCCGCCAAGGACTACCTGGTCAAGTCGCTCGCGGGCAACTTCGAGACCAACTCCGCCACCAGCTCGTCGTTCCTCGCGGCGCCGATCCTCGGCCTCGGGCCCGACTTCTGGACCAAGTACACCGCCGAGCTCGGCGCCGTCGGCCCCGCCGAGTCCGGCGCCATGGCGAAGCGCTACTTCGACCCCGGCAAGCAGCTCGTCGTCGTCGTCGGGCCGCGCACGATCGAGGTCCCGGTCGAGGGCGGCGCGCCCACCACGGTCAACGTCGCCAAGGAGCTCGAGGCCCTCGGCTACGAGTTCGTCGACCTCGGCACCAACGCTCCGGTCGTCGCGGGCAGGTAGCCTACCCGGTCTCGGGGGGCGCCCCGCCGCCGGAGACGGCGGCGGCGGGTGCCCTCCGGCTCGGCCAGCGGCCTCGGTCCGTCCGGGGCCGTTCGCCGTTTTGGGGGCGTGGATCCCGCGCGCCCCGGCCGGGACCGGCCGCCGCGGCCGGCGGCCGCCTCCGGTCCCCCTGGCGCGGGAGCCCGCGG